>DATLZE010000001.1:0-18122 GCA_035574195.1 Burkholderiales bacterium
GCCGCAGGCGTCGATGCCGCGCGGCGCGCCGCGCGGCGCGAGCACGAGCCAGAACGAATCGCCGCCGATCCCGTTCATGTGAGGATAGGCGACGGCGATCGTGGCCGCGGCGGCAATCGTCGCCTCCAGCGCATTGCCGCCCTCGCGCAGCACGCCGAGCGCGGACTGCGCGGCGAGCGCGTGCGGCGCGACCGCCATGCCGCGCGTGCCGCGAACCGCGTGAGTCATGAGGTGCCGTGCCGCGCCGCGCTTGCAGCGCGCGAGCGCGCGAGCGAGCGCCAGGGAAACACCAGCAGTCCGCAGGCGATGAGCAGCGCGCCCGTCACCCAGCGGGTCCGCTCCCGGGCGCGGCTCCGTACTTCGCGCTTCACGAATTCCTCGCCCTTGCGCATCTCGTTGTACGACTGCAGGAACGACGAGATGCGGCGAAGCTCGGTGTCGGTGAGCGCCTCGCCCTGCCAGCGGCTCCTCGCTTCTTTCTCGTTCAAGCGCTCGGCTTCGCGCCGATAGCGCTCGGCGTCGCGCTCGGCCTCACGGTAGAGCTCGAGCTCGCGCTCGTTCAGGTAGAGGGTGCGCACGCCCGGCATCGCATATTCCACGCTGTCGAGCAGCGGCTGATCCGCCCGCGGCGCGATCATCAGCCACGCGCCCGAGAGCACGAGGAGCGCCGTGGCGCCCGCGCGCAGCACGCGCGCCGCCTGTTCGAGCTTGTGCCTGCCGCCGAAGGCGATCGGCCATGCAAGGCCCGCGAGCGCGAGGGTCGCGCCGAACACGCAGACCATGGCGCTGCCCGTGGGGAGGTCCCAGACATAGGAAACGAGGAGGCCGGCGAGGCTCGCCGCTGTCCCGACCACCCAGCCGATGGCGAGCTGCCGGCCGATGCCCTCGGCGTAGAGCACGCCGATCGCCGCGGGGATGATGAGAAAGGAGAACACCAGGAGCACCCCGGCGAGCGCCACCGAGCTCGTGACCACCACGCCGAAGCACGCGTAGAAAAGGAAATCCCACAGCCAGCCGCGCCAGCCTCCGCCCGGATCGGCGAGCCGCGCGCGCGCCGCCCATAGCAGCAGGCCGATCACGAGGTAGAGCGGAACGACCGCAGCCAGCTCTTCGAGGCCAGTGGTGAGGATGTTGCCGGTCAGCACCTGCTTGATGTGCTCGGTGCCCTGGGGCGCTTTCTCCACCAGCAGGAAGGCCGCAGCAGCCGCGACCACATAGATCACGCCGATCAGCGCCTCCTGCGGGATGCGCCCGGACCAGGTGCGGGTCGCCGCCAGCAGCATCGCGGCTGCGAGCGTGAAGATGAGCGAGTAGGCGTACGAGCCGGCGCTGCTCACCGGGTGGCCGAGCATGAAGGCGACGGTGGCGCCGAGCGCGGCGATCTGCGCCAGCGCGAGGTCAACGAAGATGATGTTGCGCGCCAGCACCTGCAGCCCGAGATAGGCATGGATGCCGGTGAGCACCAGCGCCGTGAGGAACGGCAGCCACAACAGGTTAAACGCCTCGGTCATGGAAGCTGCGCGGGGCGATCACCTCATGGCGTTGGCCAGCGCCTCGGCATTGTAGTCGAACAGCGAAAGATAGTCTTTCGCCTGCGGCACCGCGCCCACGCTCCCCGCGAGCAGCACCACCTTGGCGCCGGTCCGGGCCGCGAGGAAATCGGCGTTTTTCGACGGCTCGTGCGGCTGGCGCACGATGAGCTTCACCTGCTGGGTCTCCATCAGCTTGAGCAGGCTCGCGAGATGCGAGGGGCTCGGGGGAATGCCCGGCCTCGGCTCGATATATCCGGCGAAATTGAGCCGGAAGCGCCGCGCGTAGTAGGCCCAGTTGTTGTGATAGGCGACCAGGGGCTTGCCCTGGGCCGACGCGAGCTTCCGCTCCCACTCGCGCAGCCTGGCCGACAGCCGCCCCAGGAACTTCAGGCGCTCGCCCTCGTAATACCGGGCGTTCGCGGGGTCGTTGCGCGCCAGCGCTTCGAGAATCACGCCGGTGATGATCTCGGCATTCCCCGGATCGAGCCAGTAGTGGGGATTGCCGCTGCCGTGCACATGGCCGCCCGCGGGGCCGAGCTGGCTGCCGCGGATATCGAGCAGCGCGATCGCGAACGAGCAGTCGACGTGGCCCGCCCCCCCGCGCTGCAGCTGCGGCCGCCCCGCCTGGGCCGCGAGGCGGTCGACCCACAAGTCATAATCCACGCCCACCCGCAGGAGCAGCGTCGCGTCCCGGATGCGATGGAGGTCCTGCGGCTTCGGCTGGTATTCGTGGGGATCGACATTGGGAGGCACGATGCTCGCGACCGCCACGCGCTCGCCGCCCACCGCCTCGGCGAGGCTCTTCAAATCGGTGGTGGTGGCGACCAGGCGCAGCCGCTCCTGCGCCGCGGCGCCGCTCGCGGCAAACAGGACCCAGGCAAGGAACAGAAGCTTCGCAGGACCCATAAAACGAAGAGGGCTGCCCTCGCAGCCCTCCCCTCCGGAGAAAGCGCTCAGGCCGGACGGCTCACTTCGCCTGCCGCCACAAGCTCTTGGGCAGCACGCAGTGCACGTTCTTCTCCGCGCCCCACACGTCGCCCAGCCGGCAGTCCATCGCCACGCTCGCAAGCCCGTAGGCATCGAGCCGGGCGATGCCCTTTTCCACCTGGAGCCACTGGATCATGGCGAGGGAGGCGGCGTCCATCGCCTTGTTCAGATCGGCATCCTTGGAATGACTGACGTAATACCTGGCGGTCTCCTTGGCCGGGCGCTCCATGTCCTCCTTGCCCTGCGGGTCCTTGGGATTGAGGCAGTGGATTCCCTTCTTGATGTTCACCACTTGCGAGATCCGACAGTCGGAGACTTTCTTCATCAACTCAGCCGCCTGCTCCCGCGTGATCTTGCGTTGCTCGGCGAGGAACCTGATGGTCTGCTCCTTGACGAAGTCCAGCGCCTTGTTGAGATCCTGGTCGAAGCCCATGGTGATCCACGACCTCGGCGTTTCGATGCGCGGGAAATCGAGCTTGACCTTCTTCAGCACCTCGACCGTGACGTTCATCTCCTTGTAGGCGGTTTCCACCGCCGTGAGGTTCACTTCCCCGTTACCCTGCGCCGCATGCGAGTCACCGGTCCACAGCAACGCGCCGGGCACGTGCACCGGCACGTAAAGCGCGCTGCCCTCGGTGAGGTCGCGAATGTCCATGTTGCCCGCGTATTCGCCCGGCGGCACGGTGCTGTAGCGCCCCGGCTCCTTGCGCGCCACGCCGAGAGTGCCGGGGAACGGCCGCAACGGGATGAACACCCCGGGCAGGAACTCGGTTACCTTGCGGTCCCAGTCGAGATACAGGTACTTCACCTGCCCGTCCGGGAACAGCTTGGGGAACTGCCCGAACATGCCCGGCACGTTGAAGTTCACGCCATAAGCGCGCGGGACGATCTTGTTGATCTTCACCTTGAGCACGTCGCCCGGCTCGGCGCCATTGACGTAGATCGGCCCGGTCACGGTGTGCGGCCCGCGCCCCGGGTGATCCGTCCTGAGCTTCTTGATCTCCTCGATCGTCTTGCCCGGCACCACCTGGTTGTGCGAGTGCATCATCGTCTCGATGACGATGGTATCGCCCGAATCCACCCTGAGCACCGGCGGCTGGGAATTGTCGAACCAGCCCCATTGCGTCGTCTCCAGTGTCGCCGGCAAGAGGTGCAATTTGCCCGGCATCCTCTTGCCCGGCAGGGCGACGGACTGGGCCAAAGCATGAGCGGCGAATACGAACGAAGCGCCAACTACGAGAATCCGCGCAACCTGCGACATGGCGTCCCCCCCTGGCTCGATGGAGCGCCAGTCACCTTACTCCCAAACCACTGCGGGAAGCAATGGCCAGGCGCAAGAAATCCGTCACTCCGGACGCAGGCGCCGGTTCGACCCGCGGGCGCAGCATTCGATGCATCGCAACAAACCCGGTCAACCGCGCGCGCCGCAGATCTCGACATCGCCGCGGTAGAGATCGAACGCCGCCTGGTACTCCATGACGCGCGCGACCTCCCGAACCCAGTTCTCGGCATATCCGGCGCGCCTGAGCAGGTGAAATCCCATCTCCATGCCGGAGCTGATGCCGCCGGCGGTGATGACGCGCCCGGCGTCCACCACCCGCGCGCGGCTGATGCGGCACCGCGGCGCAATCTCCGCGAGACGATCGATCGGCACCTTGCCGTGCGCGGACTGCTCGACCCGATCGGGCTCCTTGCGGTTGGTCGCAGCGAGCCCGTCGAGCAGGCCCATTTTCGCGTAGATCCAGGAACCGGTGCACACCGAGGCGAGCAGGCAGGAAGCGGGCAACGACCGGATGAATTCGTGCAGGCGTGCGTTGTGCATCTCCTGCCGCGTGCCGAACCCGCCCGGGATCAGGAACGCGTCCATCGCAGGCGCGTCGGCGAAGCAGTAGTTCGGCAGCACGGTGAACCCGGCCTGCGCCTGCACCGGGCGCAGCGCGTCGGCGATCAGGAAGGCGTCGAGCTCCGGGTCGAAGCGCCGCGCGACCGAAAACACGCCGTGCGGCGCCGCGAAATCCACGATTTCGGCGTCCTTGAAAACGTAGATGCCGAGCCGGAAGCCGGGTTTGAGCGGGAAAGCCATCTATCTGCTTGTTCTTCTGGCGATCGCCACGCGCACGCGCCGCGCGGGATGAACGGCGATGGCGGGCGTCCGTTCGATCCCGCGCAGCCAGACCGGCGCCTTAGCGTCCGGATTTAGCGGAATTTAGTAGGTCTTGTACGGCAGGTATTTCCCGCTCATCACGATTCTCACCCGATCGCCCTTGGGGTCGGGCTCGCGGGTGAGCTCCATCTTGAAGTCGATGGCGCTCATGATCCCGTCGCCGAATTCCTCGTGGATCAGCTCCTTGAAGGTGGTGCCGTAGATGTTGACCAGCTCGTAGAAGCGGTAGATCAGGGGATCGGTCGGCACCGCGGTCGGCAGCGACCCCTTGTAGGGCACCTGCTGCAGCAGCAGCATCGCCTCCTCAGGCAGGCCGAGGAGCCTGCCGGCGGCCTCCGCCTGCTCCTTCGTCATCTGCATTTGCCCGAGCAGCGCGGCAGTGGTCCATTCCTTGCTCTGGCCGACCGCCTTCGCGATCTTGGCCCAGGTGAGACCCTTCCTGATTTTCGCCGCCACGACCATCTCGGTCACGTCGGCGCGCGTGAGGGGCTTCGCGATGCCGGCTGCGGCCAGCAGCGCTTCGGGTGCATCGGACTTCTTCATGTCGCTCTCCTTTCAAAAAACAGCTTTCAGCGTTCAGCTATCAGCCATCAGCTATGAGCTACCGGCAACAAAACCGGCCGGCCGAGGGCTGACGGCTGACCGCTTCATGTCAATGCCTCAAGCTCACGACAACGGCCTTCTCCGCGGGCCGCGCCGGTGCGCCGGCGTGCGTCCCGGGCGCGGCCTCCTCCAGACCGGGCCGCACCAGCGGCGGATGCCGCGGGTCGTAGCCGGCGGGGGCGGATTCATTGACGAGCTTCGAGCGGCTCACCAGGAAATCCACCAGGTGGTTGCGGACCGCGTAGTAGCGCGGCTCCCGGTGCAGGGTGTGGCGCGTGCGGTCGCGAGGCAGCGGATTGACCACGACCTCGGCGATTCTCGCGCCGGGGCCGTTGGTCATGAGCATGATCTTGTCGGCGAGCAGGATCGCCTCGTCCACGTCGTGGGTGATCATGAACACCGTCTGGCGCGTCTCGGCGCAGATTCGCAGCACCTCCTCCTGCAACATGCCGCGCGTGAGCGCGTCGAGCGCGGAGAACGGCTCGTCCATGAGCAGCATCTTGGGCTCGATCGCGAGCGCGCGAGCGATTCCCACCCGCTGCTTCATGCCGCCGGAGAGCTCGGCCGGGCGCTTCTTCTCGGCGCCGGTGAGGTTCACGAGATCGATGTACTTCTGGCAGTGCGCGCGCACCCGCCCCCGGTCCCACTGCGGCCAGCGCGAGGTGACGGCGAAGGCGATGTTGCCCGCGACCGTGAGCCAGGGCATCAGCGCGTGGCTCTGGAAGATCACGGCGCGGTCGAGGCTGGGCCCGCGGATCTCGCGCCCGCCGACGAAGACGTAGCCCTCGGAGGCGGGCTCGAGACCGGCGAGGATATTGAGGATCGTGGTCTTGCCGCAGCCCGAGTGCCCGATCAGGCAAACGAACTCGCCCGGCTCGATCGCAAAATGAACGTCCTCGAACACGGTCGTCGCGACGCCGCCACGCCCGCCGTAGCGCTTGGCGATGCCCTCGACGCGGATCAGCGGCTCACTCATGTCCGGAAGGCGCGAATTGCGAACCAGGATTTGCAGAACGTCCGTTCGCCGCGGCGGTGCGCCATACGATTCGCGATTCGCGATCCACGGTCACTCCGGAAACGTGACGAGCTTCGTCAGCCGCGCGAGGATCTGGTCGAGAACCATTCCGACCAGCCCGATCGCGAGGATGCCGGCGAGGATGTTGGCGATCGAGAGATTGTTCCATTCGTTCCACACGAAGTAGCCGATGCCGGTGCCCCCGACCAGCATCTCGGCGGCAACGATCACCAGCCACGCGATGCCGATCGAGATGCGCATGCCGGTCATGATGGTGGGCGCGGCCGCCGGCAGGATCACGCGAAAGGCCCGTCGCACCGGCCCCACCTCGAGCGTCCTCGCGACGTTCAGCCACTCGCGCCGCACCGAGGCGACGCCGAACGCGGTGTTGATCAGCATCGGCCACAGCGAGCAGATGAAGATCACGAAGATGGAGGAAACACCGCTGTCCTTGAGCGTGAACAGCGCGAGCGGCATCCACGCAAGAGGCGAAATGGGCTTGAGCACCTGGATGAAGGGGTCGAGCGCGCGGTAGATGAGCGGCGACATGCCGATCAGGAATCCGATCGGGATCGCGACCAGCGCCGCGAGCAGGTAGCCCGCCATCACACGCGCGATCGAATAGCCGAGCTGGATGCCGATGCCCTTGTCGTTGGGCCCCTTGTCGTAGAAGGGATCGTTCAAGTGCTCCCAGATCTTCCGGCCGACGTCGGCGGGCGTGGGGAACGCCGACCTCTTGCCGGTGGCGGCCTCGGCCCCGACGAGCTTGGCGTAATCGGCGTCCACCACCTCTTGCGCCCCCGCCTGCGGGCGCGTTCCCGCGTGCCATACCGCGAGGAACACGAGCAGGATCGCGATCGAGAGCAGCGGCGCGCCCCAGAGTTGAACGCCTTTCATGGTTTACCCCGTCCCCTCTTCTCTTCTCTCTCCCCAGTCATATCGAGTCGGTGACCCGAGGACATTCCCGGTCGCATCCCGCAGGCGGGTCCCTGCTCCACGCTCATGTCGCACGCTTGATGGCGAAGCTCGCGATATAAGCGTCGGGCTTCGCGGAATCGAACTCCTTGCCCATGACGGCGAATTTCTTGCTGGGCGTGGCCGGCGGCTTCATTCCGACCTCCTTCATGAGCCGCGCGGCGTCGGTCGCGAGATAGACCTCGCGCGCGATCCTGGCGTAGTCCACGTCGCCCTTGAGCTGGCCCCAGCGCTTCATCTGCGTCAAGATCCAGATCGCGAACGAGTGCCACGGGAACGGGTCGAAATCGATCCGTTTCGGCTCCTTCCTCACGTTTCCCAGGCCGTCGGCGAAAGTGCCCGTCAGCACCTGCTCGATCACGGTGACCGGCTGGTTGAGGTAGTTCGCCGGCGCGATCGCCTCCGCGATGCTCTTGCGATTCTCGGGCTTCGCCGCGAACGCGGTCGCTTCCATGATCGCCCGCAGCAGCGCGCGGTAGGTGTTGGGGAGCTTGGTCACGAATTCCTTGCTCGCCGCGAAGGCGCAGCACGGATGCCCCTCCCACAGCTCCTTGGTCAGGACGTGGATGAAGCCCACGCCGTCGTACACCGCGCGCTGGTTGAAGGGATCGGGCCCGAGGAAACCGTCGATGTTGTCGGCGCGCAGGTTGGCGACCATCTCGGGCGGCGGCACGGCGCGGATCTGGATGTCGCGGTCGGGGTCGAGGCCGTGCTCGGCGACGTAGTAGCGCAGCAGGTAATTGTGGATCGAGTAGTCGAACGGCACGGCGAACTTGAAGCCCTTCCATTGCCTGGGGTCGCGCTTGTCCTTGTGCTTGATAGCGAGCGTGATCGCCTGGCCGTTGATGTTTTGTATCGCCGGCGTGGTGTAGGGCACGGCGTTCGATCCCACCCCGAGCGAGATCGCGAGCGGCATCGGCGAGAGCATGTGCGCCGCGTCGTACTCCTTGTTGAGGGTCTTGTCGCGGATCACCGCCCATCCCGCGGTCTTCACCACGTCAACGTTCAGACCCGCGCGCCCGAAAAATCCCATCGGCTGCGACATGATGATGGGCGTAGCACAGGTGATCGGGATGAAGCCGACTTTGAGGTTGGGCTTCTCGATCGGCCCTGTGCCCTGCGCGAAGGCTTCGCGCGCGGCAGCGAGGGGGAAGAGACTCGAGACCGCGGCGAGCGCGGTGCTGGCGCCGACCGCCGCCAGGAAGCGGCGGCGCCTGTCTTCGTGCGGAAACAGCGCGCGCATCACCGCCTGATCCACGAGGCGGCTGGCGAGAGCCTCGCGGTCGTCCGCGAGCCGGGCGAGCTCGGCGTCGTGCTCGGCGGCACTGGCGTGCCGGCCGCAGCCGCACGCAAGCCTCGCTCCGGGATCGAACGGATCATGAAACACGGACATCGGCACCTCCTTTCCGGCTGACGGCCGGCATCCTTGCAGGATGCATACCAGCCCGCGCCGCCGCGCCTCCTCGCAGCAGCCAGCGGCCTGATTCGCCGGGAGAATCCACCGTGCCGCCGCGCGCGCGATACAATGTTCGCGGCGTACACCGGGACGCGCGGCGCACGTTATTGGTGCAAGGCGCGCGCCCCACGCGCCCCATCTTGGGTCATGGCCGAAGCCGCCTTCCCGCAACGCGCAACTCCAGGCAGGCCGCTGCGGATCGCCGTGCTCCTCGCCGCGCTGCTCGTCGCCGACTGCGCGCAGAACCCGGTCACGGGGCAGCAGAACCTGGTGCTGGTCTCGGAGGCGCAGGAAATCTCGATCGGCCGGCGCGAGGACCCCAGGGTGCGGGCCCAGTACGGCGTCTACGACAACCCCGCGCTCCAGCACTACGTGAACGAGATCGGGCAGAAGCTCGCCCGCGCGAGCCACCGCCCCCACCTCGAGTACCGGTTCCTGGTGCTCGATTCGCCCGAGGTCAATGCCTTCGCGCTGCCCGGCGGCTACATCTATGTCACGCGGGGCATCCTCGCTTATCTCAACTCGGAGGCCGAGCTCGCCGCGGTGCTCGGGCACGAGCTGGGTCACGTGACCGCGCGCCACTCGGTGCAACAGCTCACCGCCGCCACTGCGGCGAACATCGGCGCCTCGATCCTGCAGATCTTCGTGCCCGAGACGCGCGGCGGGCTGGGGGAACTCGCGGTGAACGTGCTGGGCGGGGCGCTGCTCTCGGGCTACGGGCGCGAGCACGAGCTGGAGGCCGACCGTCTCGGCGCGGAGTACCTCGCGCGCACCGGTTACGACCCCCGCGCGGTGGTGCGGACGATCGGCGTGCTCAAGAACCAGGAGCTGTTCGAGGCCGAGGTCGCGAGATCCGAGGGGCGGGAACCCCGCCGCTACCACGGGCTCTTCGCCACCCACCCCGACAACGACACGCGGCTGCAGCAGGTGGTCGCGGAGGCCGCGCGCTTCAAGCCGGCCGAGCCTCGCACCGGCGAGGAGGACTACCTGCGGCGCGTGGACCGCATGATCTTCGGCGACAGCCCGGAGCAGGGCGTCGTGCGCCACAACGACTTCTACCACGCCGGGCTCGGGCTCGCGATGCGCTTCCCCGCCGGCTGGCGCGTCCAGAACCGGCCGCGCAACGTGCAGGCGACGAGCCCGGGAGGCGACGCGCTGATCGACCTGCGCGCGGCGGGGCCGGCGCAGGGCAGTCCCGAGGAAGTGCTGCGCAGCCGCGTGAGCCTGGGCTTCGGCGTGCGGGTCGTCCCCACCACCGTCAACGGGCTGCCCGCCGCCGCCGCCCAGACCGCGATCGGCGGGCGTCCGACACGCGTCGTCTGCGTCTTTCTCGGCAAGCTCGCCTATCTCATCGGCGCGCAGGCGCGCACCGCCCAGGCGTTCAGCCGCTACCAGGCCGAGATCGAGACCTCCCTCGGCAGCTTCCGCGCGATCAGCGAGCAGGAGCGGGCGCTCGCCCGGCCGCTGCGGCTGCGCGTGATCACGGCCACCCCCGGCCTCACCTTCGCCGAGCTCGCGCGCCGCTCGCCCCTCGGCAGGTTCGCCGAGGGACATCTGCGCGTGATCAACGGGCTCTATCCCGCCGGCGAGCCGGTGGCGGGACAAGCGCTGAAGATCGTAGAGTGACCCCTCGCTGGTTGCCGGTTTCCGGTCTGCGGCCGCCGGCCCGCTCCGGTGGGCGGCCGCAGCGCGCGGCGAACCACGGGCAACGAGTCGCTACCCGCGAACCGGTGCGATAATCGCACACAAACCAAGAACAGCCGGAAATCCCTTGGTCCTCCTCCACGCCACTGCGCGAGCGCCCCGGTGACGACCTGGCAGCGCACCCTGCTCGTTGCCGTGTTCTGTGCCGCCTGGATTCTGCCCGGGCTGTTCGGCCACGACCCGTGGAAGCCGGACGAGGCTTCCACCTTCGGCGTGGTCTACGAGATCCTGCGCGGCGGCTCGTGGGTGGTGCCGATGCTCGCCGGCGAGCCCTTCCTCGACAAGCCGCCGCTCTTTGCGCTCACCGCCGCGGCGAGCGCCCTGCTCTTCTCCCCGCTGCTGCCACTGCACGACGCGGCGCGGCTCGCCACCGGCTTCTGGATGGCGCTCGCACTGGGCTTCGCCGCGGCGACCGGACGCGAGCTCTACGGAGCGCGCCACGGCGCCGTCTCCGCGCTGCTGCTGCTCGGCTGCTTCGGGCTGGTGGTGCGCAGCCATCAGCTCATCACCGACGTCGCGATGCTCGCCGGCTTCGCGATCGCCTACTACGGGTTCGCGCTCGCGCTGCGCCGCCCTGGCGCGGGCGGGCTGTGGGCCGGCACCGGAACCGGTATCGCCTTTCTCGCGAACGGCCTTGTCGCAGCAGCGATCCTGGTGTTGCTCGCGCTCGTGCTTCCCGCCGTCTCGCGCGAATGGCGCGGGCGCCGCCAGGCGGCGGGCCTGTTGATCGCCGCCGGCGCCGCGGCCCCCTGGCTCCTCCTCTGGCCGCTGTTGCTCTACCGGCGCTCGCCGGAGCTGTTCCAGTCCTGGCTGTGGGACGAGAACCTCGCGCCCTATTTCGCGGCGCCCCCGGGAACGCTCCACTATTTGCAGATCCTGCCGTGGTACGCGTTTCCCGCCTGGCTGCTTGCGGCCTGGACGCTCGTGCGCGCGCGCTCCGGCGCGCTCGCGCAGCCGGCGCTCGTGCTGCCGCTCGCCGGCTTCGCCGTCACCCTCGCCGTGCTCTCGGCTTCCGCGCAGGCGCGCGAGCTCTATGCATTGCCGCTGCTGTTGCCGCTCGCGCTCGCCGCGGTGCCCGCGCCCGAGACGCTCGCGCGCGGCGCGGCCCAGGCGTGGTACTGGTTCAGCGCCATGGCCTTCACCTTCTTCGCAGCGGTGTTCTGGTTCTACTGGAGCGGGCTCGAGCTGGGGGTGCCCGCGCGCCTGCACGAGCACCTGCACCGCATGCGGCCCGGCTACGAGCCCGGGTTCAAATGGCTGCCCTTCACGATCGCGCTCGCCTACACGCTCGCCTGGTTCACTGTGCTCGCCTCGTTCCGCAGGAGCCCGATGCGCCCGGTCGTGGTGTGGGCCGCCGGCATGACCATGATCTGGGCGCTCACCACGACGCTGTTCATCGGCTGGCTCGACACCGCCAAGAGCTACCGCTCGATGATCGCCTCGCTCGCGAGCGCGCTGCCGCAGCGCTACGACTGCATCGCGAGCCGCGATCTCGGAGAATCCCAGCGCGCGCTGCTGCATTACTTCGCCGGCATCGTCACCTACCGCGAGGAGGCGCCCGGGCGGCGCCGCGCGTGCTCGCTGCTGTTGGTGCAGGGCAAGCCCAAGGAGGAAACGGCGCCGGGCGCGGGATGGCGCAAGATTTGGGAAGGGGCGCGTCCCGGAGACAAGGACGAGCGCTACCGGATTTATTGGCGCGGCGACCGATAAGTCCCGAAAAAAGCGAGCATCGAAGCGCCTGCTCCCGATCTCGCCTCGGTCCCTGCTCCTGGATGCGCTGCGCCCGGGGCGCGTTTGTCGTGCTGCAAGTTTGCCGTGCCGCAACATTTTCTCGACAGCCCGGCGGATCGGGCGTAGAATCGCCGCCTTCCCTCAGTTGATATCGATCCCGGCCAGGGCGCTCATTCCTTTCCAATCAAAAGGTTCGAGGAGCAGGACTATGGACAGCGGGCGCGAAGTGGTGGTGCTCTCCGGAGTGCGCACGGCGATCGGCGACTACGGCGGCGCACTGAAGGACGTGGCGCCGACCGAGCTCGCCGCGCAGGTCGTCCGCGAGGCGGTCAGGCGCTCGGGGCTGGATGCCAAGGAAGTCGGCGCGTGCGTGATCGGCAACGTGATCCACACCGAGGCGCGCGACATGTACTTCGCGCGCGTGGCGGCGATCCGCGGCGGGCTCTCCGAGGACTCCACCGCCCTGACGGTCAACCGCCTGTGCGGCAGCGGCCTGCAGGCGATCGTGTCCGCCTCCCAGATGATCATGCTGGGCGACGCCGAGGCCGCAGTCGCCGGCGGGGCCGAGTCCATGAGCCGCGGCGGCTATCTCATTCCCAGCCTGCGCTGGGGCCAGCGCATGAGCGACGGGTCGGTGATCGACATGATGGTGGGTGCGCTGACCGATCCCTTCGACACCGTGCACATGGGCATCACCGCGGAGAACATCGCGGAAAAATGGAAGATCACGCGCGAGCAGCAAGACGAGTTCTCGGTGGAAAGCCACCGCCGGGCGGTGAACGCGATCGAGAAGGGCTACTTCAAGGAGCAGATCCTGCCGATCGAGCTAAAGACCCGCAAGGGCACCACCGTGTTCGACCGTGACGAGCACCCGCGCGCCGACACCAGTCTGGAGAGCCTGTCGAAGCTGCGCGCCGTGTTCAAGAAGGACGGCACCGTCACCGCGGGCAACGCCTCCGGCATCAACGACGGGGCGGCGGCGGTGGTGTTGATGGAGCGCGCTGCCGCCGAGCGGCGGGGGCTCAAACCCATGGCGCGGCTCGTCTCCTACGGCATCGCGGGGGTGGACCCTAAGATCATGGGAATCGGGCCGGTGCCCGCTTCGAAGAAGGCGCTCGCAAAAGCGGGGCTCGGTGTCGAGCAGATGGACGTCGTCGAATCGAACGAAGCGTTCGCGGTCCAGGCGCTCGCGGTCTCCTGCGACCTCAAGCTCGACCCCAAAAAGACGAATCCCAACGGCGGCGCGGTGGGGCTGGGGCACCCGATCGGCGCGACCGGCGCGGTGCTCACCGTCAAGGCGCTCTACGAGCTCGCGCGCATCGGCGGCCGCTACGCGCTGGTGACGATGTGCATCGGCGGCGGGCAGGGCATCGCGGCGGTGTTCGAGAGGCTCGATTGAGCGCCGGCGAACGCCGACCGACGCCCGCAGCTCATCCATCGGAACGCCGCGCGAGAACCGCGCGGCGTTTTTTATCGCCGGCCCGTCACCGCGTCACCTCGCGATCCGCCGCAGGCGCGCGAGCTCCCCGAGGCAGAAATGCGTGAAAGCGAGCGCGGAGAGCAGCGGCACGGCGAGGTTCACGAGCGGGACGTAGTAGAGCAGCGCGAGCGCGAGCCCCAGCAGATAGAGCCGGCCGGCTGTTCCGCGCACGACGGCGCGGAATTCTTCCGCGCTTGCGTGCTCGGCGAGCGCGTCGTAGCGCAGCATGCGCTGGTTGTAGTGCGCCGCGAGCAGCGGCGGCAGCAGCAGCGCCCCCACCCCGGTCAGCCACAGCGGAAGCGTCACGAGCCATAGCGCCGCGAAGGCGAGCGTCTCCCGCGCCGCGTTCGCCGCCGCGCCGAGCGCGGTCCCGCCGCGGCGCCGCTCGAGCCCGGGATAATGGCGCGCGGCGACCCAGGGCACGACCACCGGCATGGCGACGATTTCGGTCACGAGCAGCGCCGCGATCAGCATCAGCGGCAGCAGCAGCGCCACCACGGCGATCGCGGCCGCCCAGGCGGCAATCGAGGAGAGCCCCAGATCGCGGAGCCACCCGAGCCAGGCGGCGCCCGCGGCCGCCTCCCCGACCCACCGCGCCCAGTCCGGCGCGAACGCCCAGGCGAGCGCCGCCCACAGGGCGAGCGCAGCGGCCGCAGGCAGCAGCGCGAGCGCGAGCATGCGCGGCTCGCGCAGGTCGCGCAGCGCGCCAGCCATCGCCCTCAGCACCGCACTCATCCTCGATTCCGCGCCGAGACATTCTATCGAACGGCGGCGGAAGGCGCGCTGAAAACGGCTAAAATGAGGACCAAACAACCTCTGGCACCCGGATGCCCGCGAGCCGCACACGCCTCCCGTCGTGGCAGAAACTGGAGGAGCACCGGCGCGCCCTTCGCGGCACGCATCTGCGCCAGCTTTTTGCGCGCGATCCACGGCGCTTCCGCCGCTTCTCGCTCGAGGCGTGCGGATTGTTGCTCGACTACTCCAAGCAGCGCGTCACCGCCACGACGCTGCGGCTGCTCGCCGCGCTCGCGCGCGAGTGCCACCTCGAGACGTGGATCGAGCGCCTGTACTCGGGCGAGCGCATCAACACGACCGAGAACCGTGCCGCGCTGCACACGGCGCTGCGCGCGCGCCGCCCCGTCATCGTCGAGGGCCGGGACCTCGCGCGCGAGGCGCGCGAGGTCCTCGGCCGAATGCGAAGCTTCGCGCAAGGCGTGCGCGAAGGCGGCGTGCGCGGCGCAGGCGGACGGCCCTTCACCGACGTGCTCCATCTCGGCATCGGCGGCTCGGCCCTCGGGCCGCGGCTCGCGTGCGAGGCGCTCGCGCCCTACGCGGGGCGGCTGCGGCTGCACTTCGTGTCCAACGTGGACGGGGCCGCGATCTCGGCGGCGCTCGCGGCACTCGACCCGCGCTCGACGCTGGTCATCATCGCCTCTAAGACTTTCACCACCCAGGAGACGCTCGCCAATGCCGCAGCGGCGGCGGCGTGGCTGCGCCGGCGGCTGCCCGCCGGCATCGCGGTGCGCCATCTGTGCGCGGTCACCGCGGAGCCCGCGCGCGCCGTCGCGTTCGGCGTGCCCGCCGAGCGCGTGTTTCCCTTCTGGGAATGGGTCGGCGGTCGCTATTCGCTGTGGTCCGCGGTCGGGTTGCCGATCGCGCTCGCGGTGGGCATGGAGCGCTTCGAGCAGATGCTCGCCGGCGCGCGCGAAATGGACGGGCATTTCCGCTCCGCGCCGCTGCTCGGAAACATGCCGGTCGTGCTGGGGCTGATCGGGGTGTGGAACGCGAGCTTCCTCGGAGCGGCCTCGCGCGCGGTGCTGCCCTATGACGAGCGGCTGCGGCTGCTGCCCTCCTACCTCCAGCAGCTCGAGATGGAGAGCTGCGGCAAGCGCGTGACCCGCGCCGGCGCGGCCGTGGACTACGCCACCGCGCCGGCGACCTGGGGCGGCACCGGCACCGACTCCCAGCACGCCTGGTTCCAGTGGCTGCATCAGGGAACGCAGGTGGTGCCGGCCGAATTCATCGCCTGCCGCGTGCCCCATCACCGGCTGCGCCGGCACCACGACATTCTGCTCGCGAACTTTCTCGCGCAGACGGCGGCCCTCGCCTTCGGCATGGACGAACGGCAGGCGGCTGCCGCCATGCGCAGCGAGGGCCTGCCGCACTCTGAAATCCGCAGGCTGCTCGCGCACCGCGTGCTGCCCGGCAACCGCCCGACGGCCTCGATCGTGCTCGAGCGGCTCGAGCCGCGCACGCTGGGCGCGCTCATCGCGCTCTACGAGCACAAGGTATTCGTAGAGTCGGTGATCTGGGACGTCAACGCCTTCGACCAGTGGGGCGTGGAGCTCGGCAAGACGCTCGGCGGGCGGATTCTCTCGCAGCTGCGCGACGGCGTCCGGGCGCAGGCGCTCGACGCCTCGACCCGCGGCCTCATCCGCCACCTGCGGGGCCGCTCCGGTTGACAAACATCCGCCACGCGAATCGCGGGGCAGCGCAGGGACAGGTCGCGGGCGTCCGCCGATTTTTCCCTGCGAGCTGCGCGATCTCTGTGGCAAGATTCTTCAGTCGGCCAGAAGGAGGAAGCGATGAACGACGAGACCTTCAACATGAGCATCCGCAAGTTCCTCAAGACCGTGGGGGTCAACTCCCAGCTCGCGATCGAGAAGGCGGTCGCCAAGGCGATCGCCGAGGGAAGGCTCAGGGGCAACGAGACGTTCCCGGCGGCGATGACGCTGTCGGTCGGCAAGCTCGATCTCGACGTCAAGTTCGACGGCGAAATCCGCCTGGAATGAGGAAGCACGTGCGATCGGAAGGGCGCGGCGAGGGGTTGCCTTCCCGCCTTTCCGTGCTACGGCCGCAGCGCGCTGAAGACGTAGTCCCGGTCCTTCTGCGAGGCATGGCACTCGAAGCACGCCTTCGCTGCCTGCCCGCCCACCGCGCGCTCGGTCCGTGAATCGCCCTTGAAGCCCTCGAAGCCCCAGCCGCCGGTGGCGCGGTAGGCCTGCGAGTCCTTGCGCATGACGCCCACGACCTTGCGCGGGCCTTCCACGACCGCGTTGTCCGCCGCCTTGGCCTCGAGCAAGTCGAAGACGATCACCGCGCCATCGGGAAACTTGCCCTTGCGGTAGCCCTCGAGCGCCTGCCGGTTCGCGTAGATGTGATGGATCCCGCCGAAGCTCGCGTAGAGCGGATGCCCGGGCTCGATCACCATGCTCTTCACGTGATGCCAGTCGCGATAGCCCGCCGGATACGGCACGGCCGGAGGATCGGCTGCCCACGCCGCGCCCGTGCCGAGCGCCAGCACCGCGATCATCGCTCTCATAGCCCTCTCCTGTAGAATGAAAACACGGGGCAAAATTAATCACGGGCTGCCCGCTCGACAAGTCGGCACGTAACGGTAAGGTAGGAACCGAATGGTGCAAATTGGCGCGCTGAAATCGAAAGGCAGGCCAGCCGTTCCGCCGGTGTACTCGATGGTCGAGGACATCGTGGGCTGCAAGTGGTCGCTGTCGGTGCTGCGGCTCGTGCGCGAGGGCGTCAACCGGCCGGGCGCGATGCAGCGCGCGGTGGACGGCCTCTCCACCAAGGTGCTGAACGAGCGGCTGCGCAAGCTCCAGCGCTACGGGATCCTCGAGCGGCGGGTCTATCCCGAGGTGCCGCCGCGCGTGGAGTACCGGCTGACCGAGTTCGGCCGGCGCTTCGGCTCGCTGCTCGACGAGATCGAGCGGCTACAGCGCTCGATCGAGAGCGATCAGAGCCTGAGGAAGTGCTCGCGGTAGTACTTGAGCTCCGCGATGGACTCGTGGATGTCGGCGAGCGCCTGGTGCTTGCCCTGCTTGTTCAAGCCCGCCACGATCTCCGGCTTCCAGCGCCGCGCGAGCTCCTTCAGGGTGCTGACATCGAGGTTGCGGTAGAGGAAATAGGCCTCGAGCCGCGGCATGTAGCGCGACAGAAAGCGCCGGTCCTGGTGCACGGAGTTGCCGCACATCGGCGAGGTGCCGGGCGGCACATGCTCGGCGAGGAAGGCGAGCATCCGCTCCTCCACTTCGGCTTCGGTCAGGGTCGAGGCCTTGACCCGCTCGATCAGCCCCGAGCGGGCGTGCGTGGACCTGTTCCACTCGTCCATGGCGTCGAGCACCTCCTGCGGCTGGTGCACCACCAGCACCGGGGCCTCGGCCACCGTCTCGAGCTGCGAATCGGTGACGACCAGCGCCACCTCCAGGATGCGATCCGAGTCGGGGTTGAGCCCGCTCATCTCCATGTCTATCCAGACGAGATTGTTGGGGTCCTGCGGCATGGCTGTTGTTCGTTCCCCCGCGCGGGCCTCCCGCAGGAGGAGCTTGTCGGCGGCAATTGTGTCATAGTTGTGCCTTCCTGTCAGAACGTCTGTCGCAGTGAACGCTTTTAGCGGGATTTTTCTCGCCGCGCTCGCCGTCTCGTGCGCGGCTCGCCTGTGGCTCGCCTGGCGCCAGACG
>DATLZE010000002.1:0-51104 GCA_035574195.1 Burkholderiales bacterium
GGCGGGTGACGGTGCGCGGGCGCTTCGTGCCCCGCCACGCGGTGTTCCTCGACAACCGCGTGCTGCGCGGCGTGGCGGGCTACCACGTGGTGATGCCGCTCGCGATCGGCGGCGGGCCGCTCCACGTGCTGGTGAACCGCGGCTGGGTCGCGGCCGGCCCTGACCGCAGCCGCCTGCCCGAGGTGCGCACCCCGGAGGGTCCAGTCGAGCTGACCGGGCTTGCGCTCGTGCCCGGCGGGCGCTTCCTGGAGCTTTCGAGCCGCGTGATCGAGGGGCCGGTGTGGCAGAACCTGACGATCGAGCGCTACCGCGAGGCGGTGCCGATTCCCGTGCAGCCGGTGATGATCCAGCAGGAGAGCGACCTCGAGGACGGGCTGGTGCGCGAGTGGAGCCCGCCGGATCTGGGCGTCGAGCGGCACTACGGCTACGCTTTCCAATGGCTCGCGATCGCGGCGACGATCCTCGCGCTCTACCTGGTGACGCATGTCCGGAGAAGCGCCCACTGAACGGGCGAAAATGCACGACTGCCGCGCTCGAGATCCGCTGCCGGCAGGAGGGGACGGGATTCGTGGCGCAAACGAGCCCTCGCCCACTGGCACGAGAGCCGGCGGCAGAAGCCTGGCGCCGCTGTGGGCGATGATCGCGCTCGTCCTCGCGCCGGTGGCTGCCTCCTACTATTTCTACTATTTCCGGCCCTCCGAGCGCACGGCGAATTACGGCGAGCTGATCGGACCGCACCCGCTGCCCGAAGCGAAGCTCGCGCTCGCCGACGGCACGCCGTTCGAGCTCTCGCGGCTCAGGGGCAAGTGGGTGCTGGTCACCGTGGACTCGGGCCGCTGCGATGCGCACTGCGAGAAGAAGCTGCTCTACATGCGGCAGCTACGCCTCACGCAGGGCAAGGACCAGGAGCGGGTGGAGCGCGCGTGGCTGATCAGCGACGAGACGGCGCCCGCTGCCGAGCTGCTCGCTCGTTACGCGGGCACTTGGCCGATCCGCGCTGCCGGCGCCCCGCTGCTCGGGCTGTTTCCGGCGCGGGAAGCGGCGGCCGACCACATCTACGTAATCGATCCCCTCGGCAACCTGATGCTGCGCTTTCCCCGCGACCCCGATCCCGGCCGCATGGTGAAGGACCTCGCGCGGCTGCTCAAGATCTCGCGCGTCGGCTGAGCCGCGGCGCTTTCACCGCCCGCGCCAGCGATGCTACACTTCGATTTCTTTCGAAGCCCCTCGCCCCGAATGTCCTCGATCCTCGCCGGCCGGCCGCTCGCCTCGCGCGCGGCCCAGTTCTACCAGCTCACCAAGCCGCGCGTGGTCTCGTTGATCGTGTTCACCGCGGTGATCGGCATGTTCCTCGCCACCCCCGGCATGGTGCCGCTGCAGGCACTGCTCGCCGGCACCCTCGGCATCGCGCTCACCGCCGGGGCCGCCGCCGCCGTCAACTGCCTGGTCGAGCAGAGGATTGACGCGCTGATGGCGCGCACCAGCCGGCGGCCGCTGCCGCGCGGTCTGGTGACCGCGCGCGAGACGCTCGTCTTCGCCGGGGTAGTCGGCGGGATCGGGCTCGCCGTGCTCTACCACTTCGTGAACGCGCTCACCATGTGGCTGACGCTCGCCACCTTCGTCGGCTACGCCATCGTCTACACCGTGCTGCTCAAGCCGATGACGCCGCAGAACATCGTGATCGGCGGTGCCTCGGGCGCGATGCCCCCGGTGCTCGGATGGGCCGCGGTCACCGGAGAGATCGCGCCGCAGGCGTTGTTGCTCTTCCTCATCATCTTCGCCTGGACCCCCCCGCACTTCTGGACGCTCGCCCTCTACCGCCGGCACGAGTACGCCCGCGCCAGGGTGCCGATGCTGCCGGTCACCCACGGCGAGCGCTTCACGCGCCTGCAGGTGCTGCTCTACACGGTGATCCTCAGCGCGGTGACGCTGCTGCCGTTCGCAACGCGCATGAGCGGTGCGATCTACCTCGCCGCGGCGCTCGCGCTCGACGCAGTGTTCCTGTGCTACGCCGCGCGCCTGTGCGTCGCCTACAGCGACCGCTTGGCGCAGCGCGCCTTCCGCTTCTCGATCACCTACCTCGCAGCGCTGTTCGCGGCGTTGCTCGTGGACCACTATTACCGCGTGCCGCTGTAGGTGCGGCGGCCCCGCGGTGGTGCCGGCCTTGAAACGCTTTCTCTTCTCGTCGGCGCTCGGCGTGCTCCTGGCGGGGCTGCTCGCCGGCTGCGAGGGGCCGCGAAGCACGCCGAAATTCGCGCTGACCGATGTCACCGGCGCCTCCTTCGGCGGGCAGTTGAGCCTCACCGACCACCACGGACAGGCACGCACGCTCGCCGATTTCCGCGGCAAGGTGGTGGCGGTGTTCTTCGGCTTCACGCACTGCCCGGACGCCTGCCCCACGACACTCGCGGAATTGGCACAGGTGGTGAAGGCGCTCGGTCCCGGCGGCGAGAAGGTGCAGGTGCTGTTCGTCACGGTGGATCCGGAGCGCGATACTCCGGAGGTGCTGCGCCGCTACGTGACCGCGTTTCACCCCTCATTCCTCGGCCTCTACGGCGATGCGCAGGCTACCGCACGCGCGGCGAAAGAGTTCAAGGTGTTCTACCAGAAGCAGCCGTTGAAGGAGGGTGGCTACAGCGTGGATCACACCGCTGCGACCTATATCCTCGACCGCGAAGGGCGGCTGCGCCTGTTCGCCTCGCACGGGACAGGGGCGCAGGCCCTGCTGCACGACATCCGGCTGTTGCTCGGCGGCGCGTGAGCTGCTTTCTTCGGGCCTGATAAAGCGGTGGGAGCCGCGTCCTGCCCGGCAACCGGCGTGCCGCCGGCTGGCCGATAAGGGGCCGGCATGGATCCATCGGAGCAAGCCGTCCCGGTCGTGGCGCCGGTTCGCGGCGCGCGCCGCGAGCCCGCATCACGACCCGACCATGGAGTGGCTGACCGCGGAACGGATTCTCGCCGCCCTGGTTGCGCTCTGTGCGGCGTTCATCGTCGCAGGGGTAGTTAGGCTGCTGCGCCGGGAGCGGGCGGGGCGAAGCGCCAACGGGGGTCAGGACAAACGCCCCGCTGGAGGTCGTTGCGGCTGGACTGCCTGTCCCGCATATCCGGTGTATTCTTCCGGCGCCATTCATCCTCATGGAGAACTTGCCGTAATGCGACGGATGGCTCATCGATGACCGGTTTGCTTTGGATCTATCTGGCGGCATGGATGGTCGCCTGTCTGGCCGCCATTGCCGTCTTCTGGCGTCGCCGCCGGGCGTTCGCCGTCAGCCACGCAACCTACTGGCGCTTCCTCTTCGTTCCCTGGAAGGTCATCACGTTCGCTATCGCCGCGCTCGGCATCACGCTGATCGCCCCCTACACCGGGGATCCCACCTGGGACCACTTCGACGCGGCGTTCATGTCGGTGCTGACCTATCTCACCGCGCCGTGGGCCGTGGGTGCGATTTATCTGTCGCTGCGTGGCCGGCTGCCGGCGTTTCAGGCGTACGCCGCCGCCTGCGCCTGGCTCTTTTCGGCGAGCTGGTCCTACGACCTCTATCTGCTGCTGCGCGACGGCCACTATCCCGGCACCTGGCTGCCCAACCTCTTCGCCTCGTCGGTGCTCTACGTGGCCGCCGGCCTGCTCTGGAATCTCGACTGGCGGGCCGGCAAAGGCGTGGTCTTCGCCTTTACCGAGCCGGGATGGCCGGCGCCACCCGAGGCGGGAGCGTTCCGGAGAATCGTGTGGTACGCCCTGCCGTTCATGATCATCGCGGCGGTCGCCATTCTCTCTTTCGTGTGGCCCTCTTGATGGAGCCAATGGCAGTTGCTGGCGTTCCTGGTCGCCTCTGGATGTCAAGGCCACGGAATGGAACGAAGGCGGGCTCCGCATGAGTTAGAATCCCGCGCTCCAACGAGAACCGGGCGACCGGCCGATGGCAGACGACCAGGGCGCGCTCGAAAAAATCAGGCGCGGCGGAAAGCAGAGGGAGGCGGGCGTGGCGCAGCTCTACCGCGCCTACGCGCGGCGCTTTCTCGCCTATTTCCTGAAGCACCGCGTGCCGCGGGCGCACGCCGAGGACTTGGTGCAGGATGTGTTCGTCAGCATCGTTCGCCATGCCGATACGTTCCGGGGCGAGACGCGCATTGACGCCTGGATGTGGGCGATCGCGCGCAACGCGCTGATTGACCACTTCCGGCGCGCGCGGCCCGAGGACCCGCTCGACGAGGACGACCTTGTCCGGCTCGCCGAGGCGCAGGCAAACCCGCCGCGCGAGGCGGGCGCAGGGCTGGAGGACTGTGTGCGCCGAGCCTATGCGGCATTCGCCGAGCGCTACGCCGACCGCGCCGAGATCCTCGCGCGGGTCGCCTTCGAGGGCTGGGGTATCGGGGACGTCGCGGCGGTGCTGAAACGCACTCCGGCGGCGACGCGGGAGTATCTTTCCCAGTGCCGCAAGAAGTTGAGGGACTTCTTGGAACCGTGCCGGGAATACCTGAGAAACTGACCCTTCCGGCGTCAAGGCGTCTACATGGCTGATCGAGACGACCAGGACTGGATAGATACGTTGGCCGGGAAGACCCCCGCCGGTGCCGATCCCGCTACCGCGAGGGAAGCGCAGGCGCTCCGGCGCGCCATGCTGGAGCAGCGCCGCTGCGAAAGCGCGCCGGATTTCGACGCGGACGCCGGCCTGCAGCGGCTGCTCTTCCGCCTGCGGCAGGAGCGGTTGGACGGCGGGCAGGCGCGGCCCGCGCGCCGCTATGCAGCCTTCGCGCTGGCTGCGACGGTGGTGCTCGCGGCGGGCGTGCTATTGCTGATGCCGAAGCCGGTGGAGAAGGAGCGGCCAGTGTTCCGCGGCGTCGAGCGCGCGCAGACGCTCTTCGCTGACGACCCCGCCAAGGCGGTCGAGGGCCTCGTGCGCGATCTCGAGGAGCTGGGACTCAAACCGCAGGTAACGCGGCGGGAGGACGCCACGCTGGTCGAGGCGCCGTGGCCGGAGCAGACCGACGAGCGGCACCGCGCGCTGCTGGAACGCCACTACCTCCGCCCGCCCGAGGGCAGGACGCTCCACGTCGAGGTGCGCAGGCGGCCGTAGGGCTATATCGATGGCGTCGACCCGTGCCGTCGTGTTGATAATGACGCTGTGGTGGACGGGTATCAGCGCAGGACACCACGGCGCTTGACGCCGTTCGCGCTGCCTTCAACGGGGGATAGAACGCGGGGGCGGCCGCAACCCTCGAGAAGCTGTTGCGTGATCCCCGTTCACTCAATCCCGTGGACCGCCACGAGGCCCGCCGGCTCCTGGGGCGGGCCCTGACGCGGCTCGCCCGGTATCCGGAGGCGATTGCGGCGCCGGGAGAGGCGGCATCGCAGCCGCAGACCATGCCTGCCCACTTCCGCCAGCACGAAGCTGCGCATCCAGCGCGGGATCCAGTATCCGAGAACCGGCAGCAGGAGCGGGGGCCAGTATTCGTTGGCCGCGTCGACCGCGAATCGCTCGAACTCCGCGGAGCCGATGCCTTCCTTCGAGAACAACGAGAGCGCGCCCAGACCGAGCCGCAAACCGGCCGCCAGCACTAAGGCGCACAGGAGGAGCCACAAATACAGGCGCGTGGCCATGCCGCTTCGCTGCTCGACCGGCTGCTTGCGATGGCCGACCTCGATCCCAGCCTGCGCTCCGAGGCGCTGAGCCTGTCCGGCCGTCTGGCGAAGGACCGCTGGGCTTGATCGAGGACCCGGGCGCGCGGGAGCGCGCGGCATTGCAGTCGTACGAGCGCTACCTGCGGGCTTACGCGCTTTCGCACGATTTCTTCCTTGGCGTCGATGCGGCGACCATGAGCGCGCTGGCGGGCCGCACGCGGGAGGGACGCGCGCTGGCGCGGGAAGTGCTCGATTGTTGCCGCAAGCGCGGCCCCGACGCACCGGAGATCACTGGCTGTGCGCCACGCTGGGCGAGTTGTCGGTTCTGCTCGGCGAACGCGATGAATCCTTGGGTGGTATGCCAGGGCGTACGAGATGGCCGGCAGCGCTACGGCGACCTCGCCAGTGTGCGGCGTCAGCGCAAGCTGCTCTCCGACGGCCTGCCCCGCTGGCGGCCGAAGCGCTTTGCGTGCTGCGCATGCCGCGGTTCGCTTTTTTCGCGGGGCACATGCTCGACCGTCCCGAACGGCCGCTGGAGCGGTTCCCGGCGCGGCTGGTGCCCGCCGTCGATCGGGAAAACGGCCGGCGCGCATCGAGCCGGTCACGGCGCCAGGCAGCGTCTATGCGAGCGAGCAGACCGCGGCGCTGTTGTCTGCCGGCGGCCACCGGGATTTCGCATGCGATTACCTCGGGCAGATGGCGCTGGCCAAGGGCTACGGCCGCGCCGCGCTCTATCGCCTGCGGCGCGCGCGCGAGGACGAGTAGCAGCTGGCGCGGGCGCTGCCGTGAATTATTTCTCGCTTCTCGCCCATCCCTGACAGGAGGCGGCCCGAGGCGTCTTTGCCGCCGGACGCCCGGCAATTCCGCGGGGCGTCGGCAGGGAGGGAGGCAGGGGTCATGAATACGATGCGCAATCTGGCGATGGCGATGGCGTTGGGTACCGCGTGGCTCGGCAACGCGTGGGCGCATGATGGCGGCGACCGCAGCGGGCCGAACGTTGTCGCGGGCAGCGTGTCGAGTAATTCCGCTGGCGAATCTGCCGCTCTGTCTTGCGTACTGGAGCAGTACCTGCGCCAGTCAGGGACGACCGGCGGGGGGCAGGCAACCTTGCCGGCCCGGTCTGGGCCCAGGGAGCCGGAGGCGCGTGCGCAGGCATCGCGTCAAGGGCCGAACATTGTGGGCGAGGCGGACAGCGGCATGGACCGTTCGGCGCCGGGCGGATCCGCGCACCGCGGGCTCGGCGGTGCCAGTTCATCTTCTGCGCGGCCATGCCGGGGCTGCGTGGAGATCTGAACGGCCTGAAGCCGGGCGCGATCGGCCTGACACTCCGGCGACCGGCGCGTCTACCGGATCGGCGACGACCTGAGAGGAGAACGCGGAAATGAGGCAGAAGTTCAAACGGGCCGTGGCGATCGGTGCTCTCGCGAGTATCGCCGGGGCCGCGATCGCAGACGGCAGCGAGACGATCTTCAGTCGAGCGCTCCATTACACGGTGCAGATCCGCACGGCCGTGGAAACCCCGCTCGAAGGCGACTTCAAGGGGACGTTGCGCGGAGCGGGTTTCCTGGTGGACACGCAACGGGGCTGGGTGTTGACCAATGCCCACGTCGTTTCGCGCTCGCCGTCGCGGGTGGAGGTGGCCTTCCAGGGCCGTCCTTACCAGGACGCCGAGAAGATCTACGTGGACCCGCATCTCGACCTGGCGGTCGTTCGGGTAGCGCTGCCGCAGGGCGATCGCCGCGAGGCAGCGCCGCTCGAGTGCGACACGATTCCCCGCGTCGGTCACCCGGTCGGCGCATTCGGGCATCCGTGGAACATGCGCTTTACCGGCACGCGCGGGATCGTCTCCGGGACGACTACCCGGCAGCATGTCGAGCTGCTCCAGACCGACGCCCCGATCAACCAGGGCAACTCGGGAGGGCCGCTGATCAGCCTCGAAACCGGGCGCATCGTCGGCATCAACACGGCGCAGATCCGCGGCTCCCAGAACACCAACTTTGCGGTCGCCATGATCCACGCCTGCCGCGTCATCGAGCTGATGCGCGCGGGCCGCGACCCGTCGCCGCCCGCACTTCCCGTGGTGTACTTCAACGATCATGACGACGAACGCGTGCTCAAGGTGGCGCGCAACTACGGCGGGCCGGGCGCCATCGGGCTCAGGCCCGGCGACATCATCCGCGGCGTAGTCGGGGTCGCCGACCCGATCGAGAGCGAGACCGGACTCTACCACGCGTTGCGCGGGCGGCTCGATGCGTTCTCCCTCAGGGTGGAGCGCGGCGGCCGGGAGGTGATCGTCCACGGTTCGGCGCGCCCCCAGTCTTCGGCGCTCGACGTCCGGGGTATCGTGGCGGGAGGCGTGTTCTTCGCTCCGACGCCGCTGCGCGACGCGGCCGAGGTCCGGGTAGGTGCCCTGATGGTGCATCACGTCGAGCGCGGCTCCGACGGCGATGCCAAGGAGCTGCGGCGCGGGGACTTTCTCGAAGCCGTCGACGGCGAACCGGTGGCGAGCCTCGAGGAGCTGCACGACCGGCTGGGCGCGGCGGGCGGCGCCGTGACGCTCACGTTCAAGCGTTACAGCGGCGGAGACCGGGTGTTCACCTACCTCGAACGCCGGCTGCGGATCGAGGGCATCGCATGGGTGGGTCCCGGTGCCGTGGAGGGCCGGAGCGGGTTCGCTCAGGGCGACCGGTCATACGCGGTCAACTGAGCGGCGCCAAGGACTGGTGAAACGTGGTGTATGATAGCGGCATGGGTTTTCGGGGAGACGCTGACGAGACGTTGGGGTCGTCGATCGTCTCGCGGGCTATTGCGAAGCGCCCTCCAATGCAGCTCCCGTCGGTTCGCTGATGATGAATTCCTGGAGCGAAAATTTTGAACGGCGTTTCAACACACCAAAGGGAGAATTGCCATGATCAGAACGAGGAAGTTGGCCGCAACGCTTGCGGCGCTGCCGCTGGGAATTGCGCTCGCGGTGAGCCTGCCGGGGCACTCCGCCGAGAAAGGCGCGGACGGCAAGAAGGGCACCAACGTCGAGAAGGACAAAAGGGCGGCGAGCCCGCAGACGCGGGCCGTAGAACTCGCCGTTCTGGCGGATCAGCTCGCGAGCTATGGAGACCAGAAGAAGGACGCCATGGCGCTCATCGTGGCGGCGAAGCTGATGGCCGAGGTAGGTGTCCAGCCGGCGAAGCACGAGCGCACCGCCGGCACGGGCAAGAGCGACAAAGGGGGCGCCGCGCCGCAGGCCCGCGACAATTCGGTCAACGGGCTCGTCGCCCGCGCCAGACAATACGCCGGAGAGCGCAAGGACCTGATCGCGCTGGCCGATGACGTCGCGAAGGCCGGCGCGCGCGGCGCGGTGGGCGGCCCGAGGGCGGCGACGCACGTCGTGGAGGCGCGCGCGACGGATGTCTTCCGCGTGTCCTTTCGCGGCGGTGAGCCGGCGGCCGTTGGCATCAGCGGCGATGGCGATACCGATCTCGATCTTTTCGTGTACGACGAAAACGGCAACCTGATCTGCCGCGCCGAGGGGCCGTTCGACGACGAAATCTGCCGCTGGATACCGCGCTGGACCGGCACGTTCCGCGTCGAGGTGCGGAACCTGGGCAGGGTGTGGAACCGCTATCGCATCATGACCAACTAGCAAATCCTCAGGCCGACGGGCGCGCCCGGTTGCCGCGCGCAGCAGCGCGCGGCAACCGACTGCCGCATGCGATACCGCGAAAAGGCGCGCAATGCGCCTTTTCTTTTTCTGGCCCGACACGACCGATTTCTTGACCATGAGCCATCCTTTTCTCGGCGCCCCGATCCGATGGCTCGCGATCGTCCTGGCGATGGCGCTGCCGGCCCCGCATCATGCGGCAGCGACCCAGCAACACGCGCTGCTGGTCGGAGTATCGTCGTATCCTTCGCTGCCGGAAAACCTTCAGTTGCACGGACCCGCGAACGACGTTCCGCTGATGCGGAACCTTCTGCTGCAGAGGGGTTTCACCCCGAAGAACATTCGCGTGCTCGCCGACGGTGTCGCGGGCGCCGGCGAGCCTACCCGTGCCGCCATCATGGGCGAGCTCAAAGCCCTGGCGGGCAGGGCCGGTAAGGGCGATTTCGTGTTCCTGTTCTTCGCCGGCCACGGCTCGCAGCAGCCGGCCCGCGACATCGGCCCTCAGAACCCGGAACCGGACGGGCTTGACGAGATCTTTTTGCCCCGCGACATCGGAAAATGGTCGGGCGCTGTCGGGTCGGTGCAAAACGCCATCGTCGACGATGAACTGGGCCTCGCCATCACTGCCATCCGCAACCGCGGCGCCTTCGTTTGGGCGGTGTTCGATACTTGTCATTCCGGCACCATCACCCGTGGTATCCCCGACGAGAGCGTGCGTTATCGCGATGTCCGGCCGCAGGCGCTCGGCATCCCGGATTCCGAACTCGCCAGGGCCGCGAAGGAGGCTGCCGCCCTCGTGCCCCGCACCCGCGGTGCGGAAGGCGGCGCGCCGATGACCGGCGTGATGGCGGCGCGGGCCGGCGGCGAGGCCGGCGGTTTCGTCGTTTTCTACGCCGCGCAATCCTGGGAACGCGCGCCCGAGGAGCGCCTGCCCGCCGGCCATCCCGACCGCCGAAGCCACGGGGTGTTCACCTTTGCGCTGGCGCAGACGCTGGCGATGAATCCTTCGATGACCTATCGTCAGGCGGCGCAGCAGATCCTGCAACGCTACCGAGGACGCAACCAAGGCCAGCCAACGCCGCTTTTCGAGGGACCGAGCCTGGATGCGCCGGTGTTCGGCGCCACGGCGGGCGCGCAGGTCCAGCAGTGGCGGATCGAAAAAGACGAGCGGACCGGCACCCTCAGGATAGGCGCCGGGGCGCTGCACCAGCTCTCGGAGGGTGCGGTGTTCGCGGTGATGCGCGGCCCGGCCGCCCCCGACAAGGAAGCGCTCGGCTACGTGAGCGCGACGCGGGTCGAGGTGCTGCAGTCGGCCGTGGAGCCTACGGATTACGGCGGCAAACCGAAGATGGCCGCTGCGGCTATCCCGGATGACGCGTATGCGCGGCTGGTGAATCCCAATCTCTCGCTCGTGCTGCGGGTAGCGTTGCCACCTTCGGTGGCGAAGCCCGCAGCGCACGATGCGAAAGCGAAGGCCGTTCTCGACCAGCTCGCGAAGGAGAAACCAGCCGGCCTCGCGGTGAGCTGGCTGCCGGCGCGCGAGGGCGGCGACATCCGGTTGCTCGTGCGCGACGACAAATTGTGGTTGCTGCCGCCATCGGCCGAGCTGATCGCGGAGGGCCCTCACAAGTCGCTTTCTATCGATCTCGTGAAGAACGACGCGAAGCAGCTGCGCGAGAAGTTGCTCGACAGCCTGCGATCCATCGCGAAAGTGGTGAACCTGCTCAGGCTCGCCTCCCAGTCCTCGGCGAGCCCCGTGGCGCAGAAGGTGGAGCTGACGATTACCGTGGAGCGCGGCGGCAAGCCGTTTCCCTTCAACCCCAATCAGGTACCGGCGCTGTTCGATCGCGACCAGCTTTCCATCCGTGTCAGCAACCGGCACACGCAGGCTGTGGACGTGACGGTGCTGTTCATCGACAGCCAGTACGGGATCACGTCGATCTTCCCGAGGAGCGGGGAGAGCAACCGCGTGGTGCCGAACGGACAGCTCACGCTCGGCAAGGTCGAGATCAACGTTGACACCGTAGGGCGCGAGAGTTTGCTCTTCATCGTTGCCGAGGCGGAGCCGGGAGCAGCGTCGGCCGACTTCAGCTTTCTGCAGCAGGAGCGCCTTGCGGTCACGCGCGGCGCTGGCCAGGCGGCCGCGGGCGACCTGCATGCGATCCTCGAGAACATCGGTTTTGCACCCGAGCGCACGCGTGGAGTGCGCGTTGCGAAAAGCACCCTCGACAGGACCGCGATTCGCCTTTACACGTGGGATACGACCGCCAGGCGCTAGGGACCAGGAACCGTCCCGGCAAGGCCGAACGAACCCGGCGCTCGGGGCATATCTCGACGTAGAGCCGGTTTAAAACGGGCGCAAAAAACAAGCCCCGGCGCGCCGGGGCTTTCGACTTTTGCGGGCGCGGCGTCTCAGGCCGCTTGGTGCTGCTCGATGACGTTCTTCATCCGGGCGAGGGCCTTGACCTCGATCTGGCGGATGCGCTCGGCGGAGACGCCGAATTCCGCAGCGAGCTGGTGCAGCGTGGCGGGCTGCTTCTCGGTGAGCCAGCGCGCCTCGATGATGCGGCGGCTGCGCGCATCGAGCCCCGCGAGCGCCTGTTGCAGCCCGCGGCTGCGCAGGCGGGCGGTTTCCTCGTGCTCGAGAAGGCGGCCGGGCTCGGCGTCCTCGGCGGCGAGATAGGCGATCGGGCCGTAAGCTTCGTCCTCGCTCTCGCCCGCTGGCTCGAGCGCAACGTCCTGCCCGGACATGCGGGTCTCCATCTCGACCACTTCATCGGGCTTGACGCCGAGCCGTTTCGCCACCGCGCGGGCGTCCTCCGCGCCGAGGCTCCTCAGGCGGCTCTTGAGGCTTCTCAGGTTGAAGAAGAGCTTCCTCTGGGCCTTGGTCGTGGCGACCTTGACGATGCGCCAGTTGCGCAGGATGAATTCGTGGATCTCGGCGCGGATCCAGTGCACGGCGAAGGATACCAGCCGCACGCCGCGCTCGGGGTCGAAGCGCTTGACCGCCTTCATCAGGCCGATGTTGCCTTCCTGAATGAGATCGGCCTGGGGCAAACCGTAGCCCATGTAGCCGCGCGCGATCGCCACCACTACCCGCAGGTGCGAGAGCACCAGCTGGCGCGCCGCCTCGAGATCGCCGGTGCGCCGGAAGCGCCGGGCGAGCTCCGTCTCCTGCTCTTGAGTGAGGATCGGGAAGCTGTTGACCGCCTGGATGTAGGCTTCCAGGCTGCTGGCGGCAGACGGAACGGGTAATGCGAAGCTGGCCATAAGCAAGACACCTCCCTTTGCCGCGTTTAGTTTAGCACTCGATGCGTGAGAGTGCTAGTAGCCTGAAAAGTTCCTTCGATTCATGGGGTTGTGCTGCCAGCCGGGATCCAGAATTCGACCCCAAATCAGCTACTTGAAGCCCTATCGGGGCTGGATCCGGGAGAGGTGCTGATTGACCGAGAGCCAAGCGCCGAGCCAGCCCAGGGCGGCCGAGAAACCGAGGAGGCTCAGGCCGTCCTCCAGCCCGAGCGAGGCGAGCTCGAGCCGGGCGGCGTAGAGCCGGGACAGGTCGGCGAGCGCCGAATTGAGCAGCGCGACCCCGCCCCAGATGATGAGCCAGGCGGCGAGCCCGCCCACCAAGCCCTGCAGCGTGCCGAAATACAGGAACGGCCGGCGAATGAAAGGATCGCTCGCCCCGATCAGCTTGGCGACCTCGATTTCCTCGCGCCGGGTGAGGATCTGCAGCCGGATGGTGTTGAAGGCGATCGCCACCAGCGCCAGCCCGAAGAGCGTCGCCAGCAGCGCGACCGCAAGACGCGCGAGCTTGAGCCCCGCCTCCAGCCGCCGCGCCCAGGCGGTGTCGAGCTGCACGTGGGCGACCCGGGGCCAGCGGCTCAGCTCCTCGCGCAACCGCTCCAGCGCCTGTGCCGCCGCCTCGCGCGGTTCGACCACGAACGCGTCCGGCAGGGGATTGGCGGGCAGGCTGTCCACCACATCGGCGAGCCCGGTCGCCGCCTTGAGCTCCTTCAGCGCCTGCTCGCGCGGGACGAAACGCGCGGCGCGCACCGCCGGGTGCGCCTTCAGGCGCTGTTCGATGCGCTCCGCATCCGCGCGCCCGGCCTCGAGCGCGAGGAAAACGGTGAGCTGCGGGTCGGCGGTGAGGCCGCGCGCGAGCCCCTGCACGTTGACGAGCGCTACGTAGAGGCCGGCGGGCAGCGCGAGCGCGATCCCGATCACGAGGACGTTGAGCAGCGTCGCGAGCGGCGCGCGCGCGAATCGCGCCAGCGTTCCGGAGAGCGCGTCGGCGTGGTTCCAGAGCCAGGCCTTCATCTCACCACGCGCCCCTCTTTGAGCGCGACCAGGCGCGGCTTCAGGCGCGCGGCGAACGCTTCGTCATGGGTCGCGACCACCACGGTGACGCCGACCTGGTTGAACGACTTGAACAGCTCGCCGATCTCGGCGGCGTGGGCGGCATCGAGGTTGCCGGTCGGCTCGTCGGCGAGCAGGATCGCCGGGCGGTGCACGATCGCGCGCGCGACCGCCAGCCGCTGCTGCTCGCCGCCCGAGAGCGTGATCGGATTGGCTTTCTCCTTGGCGAGCAGCCCTACCTTGTCGAGCGCGGCGCGCACGCGCCGCGCCGCCTCGCGGCGCTCGAATCCGGTGATGGAGAGCGGCAGCATCACGTTGTCGAACACCGTGCGGTCGAAGAGCAGCTTCTGGTCCTGGAAGATGAGGCCGAGGTTGCGGCGCAAGAAGGGAACCGCGCGCGGCCTGAGCGCGCCTACATTCTGGCCGTTCACCAGCACCGTGCCGCCGGTGGGCCGCTCGATCGCGGCCACGAGCTTGAGCAGCGTGGATTTGCCCGCCCCGGAATGGCCCGTCACGAAGACCATTTCTCCGGCCTCGATGGTGAGCGTGACCCCTTTCAGGGCCTCCTGTCCTCCCGGATAGCGCTTGGTCACATGGCTGAAGGAAATCATGCACTTATCCGGTGACGAGGAGAGTCAGTGAGCACTTACAGGGGGAGGCACAGGCCGCGCGAGCCCCATCGGGCCCCGAGGCCCCTGGATCAGTCGAAAAGCGCGGACACGAACTCTTCGGCATCGAACGGCCGCAGATCGTCCAGTGCCTCGCCGACCCCGATGAAGCGCACGGGCAGCGGCCGCTCGCGCGCGATCGCGGCCATGACGCCCCCGCGGGCGGTGCCGTCGAGTTTGGCGAGCACGAGGCCGGTCACGCCGAGCGCGGCGTCGAAGGCCCGGACTTGAGCGAGCGCGTTCTGGCCGATGTTCGCATCGAGCACCAGCAGCACCTCGTGCGGCGCGCCGGGCAGCGCCTTCGCGATCACGCGCTTCACCTTTTTGATTTCCTCCATCAGGTGGAGCTGCGTCGGCAGGCGCCCGGCGGTGTCCGCGAGCACGACATCGGTGCCGCGCGCGCGCGCCGCGTTCACCGCGTCGTAGATCACCGCCGCGGCATCGCCAGTCTGCTGGCTCACCATGGCGATGCCGTTGCGTTCGGCCCAGGCGGCGAGCTGCTCGCGCGCCGCGGCGCGGAAGGTATCGCCCGCGGCGAGCAACACCGACTTGCCGCGGCCGCGGTAGTAGTGGGCGATTTTGCCGATGGAGGTGGTCTTGCCGCTGCCGTTCACTCCGGCGACCATGATCACGAACGGCCGGTGAGCGTCCACCTCGAGCGGCACCGCAAGCGGCGCGAGCAGCTCGACGAGCGCCTGCCGCAGCAGCAGCTTCAGGCCGGCGGGGTCGGCGACGCGATCGCGCTGCGCGCGCGCGCGCAGCTCCTCGATCAAATGCGCGGCCGCCGTGACGCCGACATCGGCTGCGATCAGCGCCGACTCGAGCTCCTCGTAGAACGCCTCGTCGAGCGGGCGTGTGGCCCCGAACAGGCCGGCGAGCCGTCCCTCGAGGCTGCGGCGCGTCTTGGCGAGCCCGCTCTTCAGGCGCTCGAGCCAGCCGCCGCCGTTGTCGGAGGGCTTGAGGAAGCTCAGCACGCGCCAGGAACTCGGCTGACGGGGTCTGCCGGATTTCTCGGGCAGCAACGGCTCCAGGCGCGCAATCGGGCCGAGCCCAGGGATGCAGGCGGGACCATTGTCCGAATTCTGCGAAAGCTGGAGGGTGTTCGCCGGTTCCGCAGCAATGAGCAAGTGATCTTGGTCGAGGCTTTTTGCCCGGGTCGAAGCCTGGCACGTTCCTGCCAGGTTACAATTCTAGCCCAAACGCTCCCGTTATCCCATGAGGCTCTCCGGTTTCCTCGCGCGCGCCGTTTGCGCACTGCTCCTGCTCGCCACTGCGGGCGCGGCGCGCGCCGATACCGTCGAGCACAGTCTCGCGAACGGCCTGCGCGTCATCGTCAAGCCCGACCGGCGCGCTCCGGTCGCGGTGGTGATGCTGTGCTACAAGGTCGGCAGCGTGGACGAGGTGAACGGCACGACCGGCGTCGCACACGTGCTCGAGCACATGATGTTCAAGGGCACGCGCTCGGTGCCGGCGGGAGAGTACTCGCGCCTGATCGCGGCAGCGGGCGGGCGCGACAACGCGTTCACCAGCAACGACTTTACCGGCTATTTCGCGCTGCTGCACGCCTCCCAGCTCGAGCTCGCGTTGCGACTCGAGGCCGACCGCATGACAAACCTGGTGCTCTCGCCCGAGGAATTCGCCAAGGAGATCAAGGTGGTGATGGAGGAGCGACGGTTGCGCACCGAGGACCGGCCGCACGCGCTCGCCTACGAGCAGCTGATGGCCACCGCGCTGCTCGCCCATCCCTACCGCAACCCGATCATCGGCTGGATGAACGATCTCGAGAACCTGCGGGTCGAGGACGCGCGCGAATTCTACGAGCGCTGGTACGCGCCCAACAACGCCATATTGATCGTGGTGGGCGACGTCGAGCCGCAGCGGGTGTTCGCGCTCGCCGAGCGGCACTTCGGCCCCATCCCGGCGCGCGCGCTGCCCCCGCGCAAGCCGCAGGAGGAGCCGGCGCAGCGCGGCGTGCGGCGCGCCCAAGTCAAGGCCCCGGCGGAGCTGCCCTACGTGCTGATGACGTTCCGCGTGCCGGTGCTGCGCGACCCGGAGCGCGACTGGGAGCCGTACGCGCTCGAGATGCTCGCCGCGGTGCTCTCCGGCAACGAGGCGGCGCGACTGCCGCGCTCGCTGGTGCGCGAGCAGCGGGTCGCGAGCTCGGCTGGCGCAAGCTACGACGGAGTCGCGCGCGGCCCCGGCTTTTTCTACCTGAGCGCAACGCCGACTCCGGGCAAAAGCGCCGCCGAGGCGGAGCAGGCGCTGCTGAGCGAGATGCAGAGGATCATCGAGGAGGGCGTGACCGAGGAGGAGCTCGAGCGGATCAAGGCGCAGGCGCTCGCTGCGCATGTCTTTCAGCGCGATTCCATGTTCTTCCAGGCGCGCCAGATCGCGGTGCTCGAGACCGCGGGCATCTCGCACCGCACGATCGACCTGCAGCTGCGGAAGCTGCGCGAGGTCACGCCCGAACAGGTGCGGGAAGTGGCGCGCAAGTATTTTCTCGAGGAAGCTCTCACCGTGGTGCACCTCGTTCCCCAGCCGCTCGCGGGACGGCGCCCCGCGCCGCCCCCGCCTGCGGGGTTGCGCCATGTACCGTAGAACCGACGCAACCGCTGCTCGGCGCAGATGAACGCGGACAAGACCGATTGCGAAGCGCTCCGGCCGCGGAGATCGAGCGGAACGCGGGAAATCGAGATCCGGGACACCGCGCGCGTCCCCCCCTTGCCCATGAGCTCGCCGCGCCCGCTGGCTGGATTTCGGGGTTTCATCGGCGCGGGCTGGCGCATATCGGCGCTCGCTCTCTTGCTGGCGGCGGCGCCGGCTTGGGCGATCCTGCCGATCCAGCACTGGCAGACCTCGAGCGGGGCGCGCGTGTATTTCGTCGAGAACCACGATCTGCCGATGCTCGATCTCTCGGTCGAGTTTCCCGCGGGCGCGAGCTACGACCGGCCCGAGAAGTCCGGCGCCGCCGCCATGGTGAACCGGATGCTGCGCGCCGGCGCCGACGGCATGCACGAGGACGAGATCGCACGCCGCATCGCCGGCGTCGGCGCGCAACTCTCGGCGCGCTTCGACGCCGACCGGGCGGGGCTCCAGCTGCGCACGCTCTCGAGCGCTCGCGAGCGCGGCGAGGCAATCGGGATCTTCGCGCGCGTGCTGCGCGCGCCCGATTTCCCGCAGCCGGTGCTCGAGCGCGAGAAAGTGCGCCTGATCGGGGCGCTCAAGGAGGCCGACACCAAGCCCGACACCATCGCCGGTGTCGCCTTCAGCCGCCTGGTCTACCGCGAGCATCCCTATGCCCTGCGGCTGTCGGGCGAGGTTGCGACGGTGGAGCGGCTCTCGCGCGAGGATCTCGTCGCGTTCTACCGGCGCCATTACGCCGCGCCCTACGCGGTGGTGGCGCTGATCGGGGACGTGACGCGGGCCGAGGCGGAGGCGATCGCCGAGCAGGTGACGCGCGGGCTGCCGCGCGCGCAGGCGCCGGAACCCGAACTGCCCCCGGTGCCGGCGCTCGCCGCCGGCGTGACGCGCGTGATCGAGCATCCCGCCTCGCAGGCGCACATCCTGCTCGGAGCGCCCGGTATCCGCCGCGACGATCCGGATTACTTCCCGCTGTTCGTCGGCAATTACGTGCTGGGCGGCGGCGGCTTCGTCTCGCGCATCACCGAAGAAGTGCGCCAGAAACGGGGGCTCGCCTACTCGGCCTACAGCTATTTTTCTCCGCTCAGGCGCGAGGGGCCGTTCGTGATCGGGATGCAGACCCGGCGCGACCAGGCAGGCGAGGCGCTCGAGGTGGTACGCGCGACGCTCGGCGAGTTCGTGCGCAACGGCCCGAGCGCGGAGGAGCTTGCGGCGGCCAAGAAGAACATCATCGGCGGCTTCCCGCTGCGCATAGACAGCAACCGCAAGATCCACGAGCATCTCGCCCTGATCGGCTTCTACCGCCTGCCGCTCACCTACCTCGAGGACTTCGTGAAGAACGTCGAGCGCGTGACGCTCGAGGACGTGCGCGACGCCTTCCGCCGGCGCGTGCATCCGGAGCGCCTGGTCACGGTGGTGGTCGCCGGCGAGGGCGTGAAGCCCTAGCCCCGGGCAGCGCGGGGCCCCGGTGGCCGATCGCGGTCCGATCGCGGCGTGAGAGCGAACCGGGTGCGCATCATCGGCGGGGCCTGGCGCAGCCGGCTGATCGCATTTCCCGCGCGCCGGGGACTGCGGCCCACGCCCGACCGCGTGCGCGAAACCCTGTTCAACTGGCTCGGGCAGGATCTCACCGGCAAAACCTGCCTCGATCTGTTCGCCGGCAGCGGCGCGCTGGGGTTCGAGGCCGCCTCGCGCGGCGCGCGGCGCGTGGTGATGGTGGAGCGCGACGCTGCCGTCTATCGCGCGCTCGCGGAAAACCGCGCGGCGCTCGGTGCCGCGGCGGTGGAATTGAGAAGAGCGGATGCGCTAGAATTCCTGCGCGCCGACGACGGCGTCTATGACGTCGTCTTCCTCGACCCGCCGTTCAGGGCCCGTTATTGGCTGCGGCTCGCTCCCCGGCTGCCGGGGCGGCTGGCGCGCGAGGCGCTCGTCTATCTCGAAAGCGCGGAGCCTCCCGAACTCGCGCCCGGGTGGCAGGTGCACCGGCAAGGGCATGCCGGGCAGGTCTGGTATCAGTTATTGAGGTGGGCTCAACCATGAACCACAAGGCGGTCTATCCCGGCACGTTCGATCCGATGACCCTCGGCCACGAGGACTTGGTGCGGCGCGCGGCGCGGCTCTTCGACCGGGTGATCGTGGCGGTGGCCGACAGCAGCGCGAAACGGCCGTTCTTCACCCTCGATGAGCGCGTGGACATGGCGCGCCGGGTGCTGAAAGGACTGAAGAACGTGGAAGTGAAAGGTTTCTCGGGGCTGTTGATGGGCTTCGTCCGCGAGCACCGGGCGCGGGTGGTGATCCGGGGGCTGCGCGCGGTGTCGGACTTCGAGTACGAGTTCCAGCTCGCCGGGATGAACCGCGGGCTCTATCCCGATGTCGAAACGTTGTTCCTCACCCCGGGCGAGCAGTACATGTTCATTTCGGCCACCATCGTGCGCGAGATCGCGATCCTCGGAGGCGACGTGAGGAAATTCGTGCCGCCCGTGGTGGCGCGGCGGCTCGAGGCGAAGATCCAGCAGCTCGGCGGCCGCGGGCGAGGAGTCTAGGTTCGAGGTTCAGGCCGAAACCGCGCGATATCGCCGCGGCCCGATCGCGAGCCTTGAGCGTCGAAACGCGCAAGCGAGGGGAACCGACCATGGCGTTGATGATCACCGACGAGTGCATCAACTGCGACGTGTGCGAGCCGGAGTGCCCGAACGGCGCGATCTCGCAGGGCGAGGAGATTTATGTCATTGACCCGCACCGCTGCACCGAGTGCGTCGGCCACCACCCCGAGCCGCGCTGCGTGAAGGTCTGTCCGGTGGACTGCATCCCGCTCAATCCCGACTTCGTGGAGACCCGCGAGCAGCTCTACGAAAAGTACCTGCGGCTCACCGGCCAGAAGTCCGCGAGCGAGGCGTGAGGCGCGGCGCGCGTCCCTGGCTCCGAACCCGAGATCCCCTCAATAGCGCTGGCAGCGCGGGCAATAGAAGGTGGAGCGCTGCCCCTGCCGCAGTCCCGCGATCGGCCCGCCGCAGCGGCGGCACGGCTCGCCGGCGCGATCGTAGACCAGGAACTCGCTCTGGAAATTGCCCGCGCGCCCGTCGGCTGCGACGTAATCGCGCAGGGAGCTGCCGCCGGCGCGGATCGCGGCTTCGAGCGTCTCGCGCAGTTTTTCGACCAGCGCCGCGCAGCGCGCTCGGGAGAGCCGGCGCGCGGGCGTGCGCGGATGAATTCCGGCGCGAAACAGCGCCTCGTTCGCGTAGATATTGCCGACGCCGGCGACCACGCGCGAGTCCATGAGCACGTGCTTGATCGCGGCGGTGCGGTGGCGCGTGGCGCGGTGCAGCCACGCGCCGTCGAATTCGCGCGCGAACGGCTCGGGCCCGATAGCGGCGAGCAACGGATGGGACAGCGGATCGCCGGTCTCCCACAGCACCAGGCCGAAGCGGCGCGGATCGCGCAGCCGCACCACGCTGCCGTTCTCGAGCACGAGATCGAAGTGATCGTGCGCGGTGGGGGCGGTCGCGGCCGGCACCACCCACAGCCGACCCGACATGCCGAGGTGCAGGATGAGGTGGCCGGCGCCGCAGTCGAGCAGCAGGTACTTGCCGCGGCGGGCGAGCGAGCGAACGGTCGTGCCTGCGAGCCGCCGCGCGAGGTCCCGCGGAACGGGCCGGCGCAGCGCGCGATTGCGCACCACGGCGGTCAGGATGCGCCGGCCGACGAGCAAGGGCTCGAGCCCGCGGCGCGTGGTCTCGACTTCGGGCAGCTCCGGCATGAGCGAAGGCGCAAAATTCAGCCCACAGGGATCACGGAGAACGGGGGGGAAGACGAAATATCTTACGAGTCTTGGATAAAGGGCGGACCAGCCGTTTTCCGCTGACCATTCCGCTGACCATTTTCTCCTTTCCGCCCGGCAGCAGGGGGAGCGAGCGCTGTCATGCATTTTCGCGGCGCTCGTCAGAGCGCCAAGCCCGCCCGTTCCTCTGCGAACCCTGTGGTTTGCACTGGAAAAAAGCTGCTACGGTTTCGCGCCCGGCGGGGCGAGCAGACGCTTCGCCTGCTCGGCGATGAAGTAGTACTGCAGATTCTCGTCGAGGCGCACCAGCACCAGCTCCGGCTCGCGCGCGAGCACGCCAAGGGAAAGCGTCCCGCCCTCCCTGAGCGCGATGCTGATCCGCTCCCGGATGGTTCCCTTGGCGTGAGGCTCGACCCGCAGCGCGTAGGCGAGCCGCCATTGCTCGACCCAGCGGATGAGATCGTCCTGGCCGAGCTCCGCCGAGGCGGGGACGAGCGCCCATTTGCCCTCGCGCTGCTCGACGGAGAACTCGGGCAGCGCGATGCCCACCGGGGTCTCTCCGGGGGCGAGCAGCCGGCGGCTCGCGAGCTCCGCGGCGCTTGCCGGCAGCGCCGTGCCGTAGCGCGGGCTGACGGTATAGACGGCGCCCCCGGCGAGCACGTACTGCTCGTGCGAGACCGGGTTGACCAGACCGAAGTCGAAGCTCCGGTCCTCCAGGACGAGGCGCGCTTCGGGGGGATCGAGCCCGAAGCGCGCAAGATCGGAGGCGTCCAGGCGGTGCGCGCTCCTCGCCTCCGCGATCTCGAGCAGCCGGCGCACGGGGATGGCCTCGGCGCGCGCGGCGAAGGGCTCGCTCACGAACCAGTCCTCGCCCTTCCTCTCGAGCCGGATCGGTGCCATTCCCGCACGCTCGATGCGGATCGTCCTGATCTGCGCCGGCGCGAGCGCGGAGAGCGCGTGCTCCCGCGGCTCGCCTTGCGGCCTGAAATGGGCGAAGAGCGCGACCGCCGCCACCGCTGCGGCGAGCGCCGCGTTCAGCCACAGCACGCGCCTCATGCGCGGCGCCGGCGCCACCAGGTCACCACGCCGGCGGTGAGGAAGGCGAACGGCAGCACGAAGAGGAAGCTGAAGGCGATCAGATAAAGCGCCATCGCGTCGAGCTCGATGCTCGCGTCGGCCACGGGACGCGGCTGTAGCGTGATGAGCTCATCGTCTCCGGCGAGCCAGTTGACGATGTTCACGCCGAGGTCGCGGTTGCCGCCGTTGCCGAGGAAGGTGTTGGACAGGAAGCTCGCGTTACCTACGACCACCACGCGTTGCTGCCGGTCGCCGACCGTGCGCTCGAAGGCGGCGGCGATCGTGATCGGCCCCGGGATGTCGCGCTTGGGATCGCAGCGCGCCTCGATCTTGCCCGTCATCACGCAGCCGCGCGGCGCGACCTCGACGAGCGGGCGCACGCGCCATTCCTCGTTCTCGATGACACCGACCTGGCGTGCGTGCGGGAACACCGTGATCAGGCGGAAGCCCTCCGTGATGGGGTGGCGCCCGTAGACCGCGGCGACCGCGACCGTGGGCGAGGCGTCGAAGCGCGCGGCTTCGGGATCGGCGACCACGCCCGGCGTGAGCACCAGCCCCAGCATCTCGGCGATCGGCGCGAGCCCGCGCAACGGCTCGGGATCGATCAGCCACAGAAGATTGCCCCCGGCCGCGAGGTAACGCCGGATCTTGCCCACTTCCACGGGCAACAGATCCACCTGCGGGCTGGCGATCACCAGCAGCGCGGCGTTCGCCGGAACTTCCTGCGCCAGCGTGAGGTTGAGACTGCCGATGCGGAAGCCCTTCTGCGCGAGCAGCCGCCCGAAATCGCCGAGATCGTGATTGGCCGCTCCGTCGAGCCTGCGCTCGCCGTGCCCGTCGAGCCACATCACCAGCCGCTCTGCGCCGCGCGCGAGCCGCATCAAGGCGTTCGCGAACGCCTGTTCGTTGAACTCGGTGAGGTGCACGCTACGGCCGCGGTATTCCAGTACCAGCTCCACCGGCGCGCGCACGCCGGCCGCCGCTGCGGCGCGAGGCTGCTCGCGCGGATCCACGAACACCACCGAGAGGTCGGGTTTGGCGCGCCGGTAGGGGGCGAGGAAGTCCCGGATGCGGTGGTGCAGGGGTTCCCCGCGGGCGTCGCGCTCGAGCGCGTAGGCGGTCACGGCGAGCGGCCCTTCGAGCCGCCTCAAGACCTCCAGCGTCGCCGCCGAGAGCGTGTGGCGGTGCGCGCGCGTGAGGTCGTGCTCGAAGCGGTACTCGTGCGCGAGCCAGGCGCTGGCAGCCACGGCCGCGGCGAGCAGCACCACGAACAGCCAGTGGTGCACCAGCAGCACGAGCCTCCGCCGGCGGGTAATCTCCACGGTCAACCCCTCAGCCGCTGTGCGTCGAGCTGGCGGATCGCGAGCGCGAGCGCGAACGCGATCAGCAGCAGCGAGCAGGCGATCGCGTAGCTGTCGGCGAGCCCCCTGGCGAAGGGCTCGAAGTTCTTGACCGGCGAGAGCACCTGGGCGAGCGCGGCAGCGGCCGGCCAGCCGCGCGCGCGCAGGCCCTCGCCTGCCGCCTCCGAGGCGAGCATCATGCCGAGCAGCGTGGCGAAGCCGGCGATCGCCGCCGCCACGGGGTGCACCGTGAGGCAGGAGATGAACAGGCACACCGCGGCGAAACTCGCGGCCACGAGCAGCAGGCCTGCGGCGAGCCCCGCGAGCAGCCCGTAGTCGAGCCGGGTGGCGCCGGCGAGCGAGAGCGGCATCAGCGCCGTGAGCGCGACGATCGCGGCGAGGAAGGCGACGATGCCGAGGAACTTGCCCAGAACGATCTCGGTCATGGAGATCGGCGCCGAGATCAGCAGCGCCATGGTCTGGTTGCGCCGCTCCTCCGCGACGAGCCGCATCGCGAGCACCGGTACCGCGAACAGCAGCACCGCCGCCGCCGTGCCGAAAGTAGGCGCAGCGATGAGCTCGGTCGCGCCGGGCGGGCTCGCCATCTGCGCGAGCTGCGGCTGCATCTGGAGAAAATCGTCGAGCCGGCGCAGAAACGCGTAGCCGATGATCGCCTGCACCAGGGTGAGCACCACCCACGCGAGCGGCGAGGCGAACAGCGTCCTCAGCTCCTTGCCGGCGATGGTGAAAATCACAAGCGGCCTTTTGCCACGGAGATTACGGAGAATACACAGAGTATGGATACGATGCAGCGGTAACGATTCTCCTGCCCCGATCCCGATGCCTGCTGGGGCAGGCGAGCTCAGGCATTTTCTTCGCGCCGGGTGAGGTTGACGAACACCTCCTCCAGGCTCGCCTGCGCTGGCTTGAGCTGATACAGACCCCAGTCGCGCGCGACCGCTTCGCGCACCAGCGCCTCCGTCGGGTCCTCGCCAGCGCGGAACCGCACGCGGATCACCGTCGGCTCGAGAGCCTCGGCCGCCGCCACGCCCGGCAGAGCCGCGATTTCGGCGGGCGCCGGCGGGCGCCGCAGCCCGAGCAGCACGGTGGTGCCCTGGTGCAGGCTCTTCAGCGCGCCGATGGTGTCGCTGTAGACGATCGCCCCATGGTGCATGATCTGCACGCGGTCGCACACCGCCTCCACTTCCGGCAGGATGTGGGTGGAAAGGATCACGCTGTGTCCCTCGCCGAGGCTGCGAATCAGCCCGCGGACCTCCCGCATTTGGTTGGGATCGAGCCCGACGGTCGGCTCGTCCAGGATCACCACATCGGGCTCGTGCACGATCGCCTGTGCGATGCCGACGCGCTGCTGGTAGCCCCTCGACAGCGCGCCGATCAGCCGGGTGCCGGCCTGCGCGAGCCCGCAGCGCTGCTTTGCGTTCGCGATGGCCTGCGCGCGCCGCGCGCGCGGCACGCGGTGCAGCTTCGCCGCGAACGTGAGGTACTCGTCCACCGTGAGCTCGCGGTAGAGCGGGGGGGTCTCGGGCAGGTAGCCGATGCGCGCCTTGGCCGCGACCGGCTGCTCGAGCAGATCAATGCCGCAGACGCTGACCGACCCGCGCGTGGGCGCGAGGTTGCCCGTCAGCATCTGCATGGTGGTGGTCTTGCCGGCGCCGTTCGGCCCGAGCAGCCCCAGCACCTCGCCGCGCCTGAGCTCGAGGCTGATGCCGTTCACCGCGACGTGGCTGCCGAAACTGCGGGTGAGCCCTCTGGCGTGGAGCGTAATGGCGGCGTGCGGCTCCGGCATCGTGGCGCGTTCGGCGGCGGCGGGAATCGCTGCTTGTGGAGTGGGCGAAATATACCTAATATGGGGTGGTTTATGAAGCTTCCGGTCCGCCCGCCGCGGCATTGACCCCGCTGCCACCTCCCCGCCGCATGACATCGCGCCGATTCCTCTGCTCGCTGCTCTGCGCCGCGCTCGCGGCGTGCGCGCAGCCGCCGCAGCGCGGGGCCGGCGCATCCGAGAAGCCCGCGCCCAAGCCCCCGCGCGTGGTGGTGGCGAAGCCCGAGCCGCACCAGCCGCCGCTGCCCGGCGTCGAGCTCACCGAGCAGCTGATGTTCAAGATGATGCTCGCCGAGATCGCGGTGCAGCGCGGGCAGCCTCACGTCGCGGTGCCGGCCTACCTCGAGCTCGCGCGCGAAACACGCGATCCGCGCATCGCGCAGCGCGCGACCGAGATCGCCTGGAACGCGCGCTTCACCTCCGCGGCGCTGGAGGCCGCCGGTCTGTGGCTGCAGGCCGATCCCGGCTCGGTACAGGCGCGCCAGGTGATCGCGGCGCTGCTGGTGAACCAGGAGCGGCTCGCCGAGGCGCAGCCGCACCTCGAGAAATGGCTCGCCTCCGACCGCGACAACGCAGGGCAGAATTTCCTGCAGCTGAACTCCTTGCTCGCGCGCCACAAGGACAAGGCCGAGGTGCTGAAGCTCATGCGCGCGCTCGCGCGGCACTACTCCGAGGTGCCGGAGGCGCGGCTCGCGGTCGCGCAGGCGGCGTGGAACGCGAACGAGCAGGCGCTCTCGCTCGAGGAGGCGCGCGCGGCGCTCGCGCTCAGGCCCGACTGGGAGCTCGCAGCGCTTTTCGTCGCGCAGGCGCTCGCGCGCCGCTCGAACGAAGAAGCACTGCGCTACCTCGCCGGCTTTCTCGAGCGGCATCCCAAGGCGAAGGACGCCCGGCTCAACTACGCGCGGTTGCTGGTCGGCGCCAAGCAGTACGCCGAGGCGCGCAAGCAATTCGAGACGCTCGTCGCCGAGTTCCCGCAGAACCCGGATGTGCACATGGCGGTGGCGCTGCTCGCGATGCAGGCGAAAGACCACGACGCCGCGGAACTGAAGCTCAAGCGCGTGCTGGAGCTCGACTACAAGGATCCCGACCTCGCGCGCCTCTACCTGGGGCAGGTCAACGAGGAGCGCAAGCGCTATGCGGAGGCGCTGAAATGGTACTCGAGCGTGGGCCCGGGCGAGCAGTACGTGAGCGCCCAGGCGCGCTACGCCGGCGTGCTCGCCAAGCAGGGGCGGCTCGACGCGGCGCGCAGGCACCTGCGCGAGGCGTCCGCGCAGAACAGCCAGCAGCGCGTGCAGCTCGTGCAGGCCGAGGCGCAGCTGCTGCGCGAGGCGAACCAGTACCAGGCGGCGTTCGAGGTGCTGGGCGAAGCGCTGGAGAAGATGCCCAACTCCCCGGATCTGCTCTACGACCACGCGCTGGCTGCGGAGAAAGTGGACCGCCTCGACATCCTGGAGTCGAACCTGCGCAAGCTGATCGAGCTGCGGCCGGATCACGCGCACGCCTACAACGCGCTCGGCTACACGTTCGCCGACCGCAACCAGAGGATCGAGGAAGCCTACCGCCTGATCGAGACCGCGCTCAAGCTCGCGCCCGAGGACCCGTTCATCCAGGACAGCATGGGCTGGGTGCTCTACCGCATGGGCCGCGGCAAGGAGGGCCTGGAGTACTTGCAGCGCGCGTTCGCGCAGCGGCAGGATCCGGAAATCGCCGCGCACCTCGGGGAGGTGCTGTGGGTGCTCGGCCATCACGACCAGGCGAAGAAGGTGTGGGCCGAGGCGCTCAAAGACCACCCCGACAACGAAGTGCTGCAGGCGACCGTCAAGCGCTTCCTGCCCTAGGCGTTTGTCGAGCTGCGGCCCGGCGAATTCCTCACCGGCGGGACGATATAGATGCTTCTGTCGTCTTTTTGCAAGGGCGCTGCAGCGCTCGCAGTGTGCGCCGCGCTCGCGGCGTGCGCCGCGCTCGCTCCCGTGGAGCGGCTCGCGGCGCCCTTCGACCTCCTCGGGCGGGTGGCGGTCGCCTACGACGGGCGGGCGTTCTCCTCCGGGGTGCGCTGGCGGCACGAGGCGGGGCGCGACGAGATCTGGCTGCTCTCGCCGGCGGGACAGACCCTCGCGCACATCGCCGCCGAGACGGGGGGCGCGACGCTCACCGCGGCCGACCGCAGCGAATACCGCGCGAGCGATGTGGAGAGCCTCACGCGCCGGGCGCTCGGCTGGGAGCTGCCGCTCGCGCGGCTCGCCTGGTGGGTGCGGGGCGAGGTCGCGCCGGGCGCTGCGCCGCAGAGCGTCGAGCGCGACGAGCGCGAGCGGATCGCGGTGCTGATCCAGGACGGCTGGCGCATCGTGTTCACGCATTATTCCTCGGCGGAGCACGGCGGGCTGCCGCGCCGGCTGGACCTTTCGAGCGGAGCGCAGGAGATCCGGCTGTTGATAGACAGCTGGCGGGAGGATTCCACCGGGCGAGCCCGGCAAAATCCTTAGAGCCGGACACCGGATCTGCAGGCCTTGAGTTCGTCGAATGCCGACCTTGCTGTGAGCCGAGGTTGCGTGCCCAGGCCGATCCGATCATTCGAGGAACGCGCCCGGCGCGGATCGGGCACCTTCCCTGCGCCGGGGAAGCTCAACCTCATGCTGCGCGTGCTCGGCCGCCGCGCCGACGGCTATCACGAGCTGCAGACGGTGATGCGTTTCATCGCTTATGGCGATGCGCTGTCTTTTCGCGTGCGCGAGGACGGCGTCATCGCGCGCGTGAACGAGGTGGCGGGCGTGCCGGAAGAGGCGGACCTCGCAGTGCGCGCCGCACGGCTGCTGCAGCGCGCGGCCGGAACGCGGCTTGGCGCTGACATCAGGCTCGAGAAGCGGCTGCCGGTGGGCGGAGGGCTGGGAGGCGGCAGCTCGGACGCCGCCACCACGCTCCTCGCGTTGAACCGCCTGTGGGAGGCGGGACTCGCCCGCGCGCGGCTGCTCGAGCTCGCACTGGAGCTGGGAGCGGACGTTCCGCTGTTCGTGTTCGGGGAGAACGCGCTCGCCGAGGGCGTCGGCGAGCGCCTGACCGCACTCGCGCTACCTCCGGCGTGGTACCTGGTGCTGGTGCCGCCGGTGGCGGTGCCGACGGCGCGGATTTTCGCCGATCCTCAATTGAAACGGGACTCGAAACCGATTACAATACAAAGCTTTTCGATCGAGCCGGCGGGCAACGATCTCGAGCCCGTGGTGTGCCGCGAGTACCCCGAGGTCGCACGGCACCTCGAATGGCTGCGGCAATGGGCGCCAGCAGCGGTGACGGGCGCGGGGGCGTGCGTGTTCGCTGCCTTTTCCACCGAGCGCGCGGCACGCGCGGCGTGGAAGGCGGCCGGACCCGCCGGCATGCGGGGGTTCGTCGCAGCCGGGCTCGCGCGCCATCCGCTGCGCGGGCTGGCGGGCTGAGATGGCTCCGCGGGATTGCGGGCGGACGGCGCAGGCCGTCCGGCCACTGGGGAGTCGCCAAGCTGGTTAAGGCACCGGATTTTGATTCCGGCATGCGTGGGTTCGAATCCTACCTCCCCAGCCCTTCGGATCGTGGACGGAGGAAGCCGCCGCGAGGCGAGTGATGCGACCGGAAATGCTGCAAGCGCGCAGGAACGATGCGGTGGCGCCCGACCGCTTGATGGTGTTCGCCGGCAACGCCAACCCGCGGCTCGCGCAGGACGTCGCCAAACACCTCAACATCGCGCTCGGGCGCGCCAAGGTGGGGCGCTTCAGCGACGGCGAGGTGATGGTCGAGATCCTCGAGAACGTGCGCGGACGCGATGTGTTCGTGCTGCAATCGCTGTGCGCGCCGACCAATGACAACCTGATGGAACTGCTGGTGATGGTGGACGCGCTCAAGCGCGCCTCCGCCGGGCGCGTGACCGCCGCCATCCCCTACATGGGCTACGCGCGGCAGGACCGGCGCCCGAGCTCGGCGCGGGTGCCGATCAGCGCCAAGGTGGTGGCGAACATGATGACGAGCGTCGGCGTGGACCGGGTGCTCACCATGGATCTGCACTCGGAGCAGATTCAGGGCTTCTTCGACATCCCGGTGGACAACATCTACTCGGCGCCGATCATGCTGGGCGACGTGTGGAAGCGCGGTTTCAGCAATCTGGTGGTGGTCTCGCCCGATGTGGGCGGCGTGGTGCGGGCGCGCGCGCTCGCGAAGCGGCTCGAGGCCGATCTCGCGATCATAGACAAGCGCCGGCCGCGGCCCAACGTCGCCACCGTGATGAACATCATCGGCGAGGTGCAGGGGCGTGTCTGCGTGATCGTGGACGATTTGGTGGACACCGCCAACACGTTGTGCGAGGCAGCCGCCGCGCTCAAGCAGAGCGGCGCAGAACGGGTGCTCGCCTACTGCACTCACCCGGTGCTCTCGGGGGGCGCGGTCGAGCGCATCTCCGGATCGGTGCTCGACGAGCTGGTGGTGACCGACACCATCCCGCTGCGCGAGAACGCGCAGGCGTGCGGCAAGATCCGGGTGCTCACGGTGGCGAGCCTGCTCGCCGAGACCGTGCGCCGCATCAGCAACGAGGACTCCGTGAGCTCGCTGTTCGTCGAATGAAATTATGCTGGCATTTTGTTATTCGCGGGGAGTGAGTCTGGTCGCGGACGCCCCGCTCCTGGAAGGAGCATTCGCATGAAAATCGAAGTGACCGCGTTTCCGCGCGCGCAACAAGGGTCGGGTGCGAGCCGCCGCCTGCGCGCTTCCGGGCGCGTGCCGGGAATCGTCTACGGGGCGGGTCGGCCGGCGCAGCCGATCGAGCTCGACCACAACGCGCTGCTGCGCCACCTGGCGCAGGAGGCGTTTCACGCCTCGATCCTCGATCTCCACGTGAACGGCGAGAGGACCCAGGTGCTGCTGCGCGACTACCAGATGCATCCGTGGAAGCGCCAGGTGCTGCACGTGGACTTCCAGCGCGTGGACAAGCACCGCAAGATTCACATGAGGGTGCCACTGCATTTCGTGAACGCCGAGATCTCCCCGGGCGTGAAGGGCAGCGGCGGCGTGGTGCAGCACGCGATGACGCTCCTCGACATCCAGTGCCTGCCGGACGACCTGCCCGAATACATCGAGGTGGATCTCAGCAACGTGGAGCTCAATCAGACACTGCACGTGAACGATCTCGCGCTGCCGCGGGGCGTGGAGCCGATTGCGAAACTCAAGCACGAGAACCCGCCGGTGGTCTCGATCCATCTGCCGCGCGAGATCGTGATCGAGGAGGAGGCGCCCGCGCCGGTGACCGAGATCATCGGCGAGGCGCCGGCCGAGAGCGAGGAGGCCGCTGGGGCGGCCGAGGGCGAGAAGAAGGAGCCCGCAGCCGAGAAGAAGGAGTCGGGCAAGAAGGAGAAAGAATAAGCGCTGCCCGCAGCACAGCCCGCCACCGGTGCGCAGTGGCGGGCTTTTTTTCTCGCGTCGTGATCGGCGATTCTCGAGAGCGGGGTCGCTGCGGGCCGGGTCACTGTGTCTCGAGTGAATGGCTGACGAGCATTTTCCGCTGACCATTCGCCCTTTCCACTCGGCAGAAGGGGAAGGGGTGGGGGGTCGAGCGTCGCCGGGCGTTTTCACGACACTCGTTGATTGACGATTCGCGGGCAAGCAATGAAATTGATCGTCGGGCTCGGCAATCCGGGGGACAAATACCAGGCGACGCGGCATAACGCGGGCTTCTGGCTGGTCGAGCGCTTCGCCGCGCAAACGCACACGGTGTTGCGCAAGGACGCGAAGTTCCAGGCGCTCGTCGGCCGGCACGCTGCGAGCGGCGTGTGGCTCATGCTGCCGCAGAGCTACATGAACTCGAGCGGCAGGGCGGTGCAGATGCTGGCGAGCTTCTTCAAAATCGCGCCCGCCGAGATCCTGGTAGTCCACGACGAGCTCGACTTCCCCCCGGGCGTGGCGCGGCTCAAGCACGGCGGCGGTGTCGCGGGTCACAACGGGCTGAAGGACATTTCGGCACGCCTCGGCTCGCACGATTACTGGCGGCTGCGAATCGGCATCGGCCACCCGGGCGAGCGTCACGCCGTCACCGACTACGTGCTGCACAAGCCCTCCCAGGAGGAGCGCGCCGCGATCGAGGCGGCGATCGAGCACGCGCTCGAGGTGCTGCCGCTCGTGCTCGCCGGGGACATGCAGGGCGCGATGTTGAAGCTCCACAGCGCGCCGCAGCCCGCCCCGGCGAGGCCGCAGCCGGCGCCCGCTGGCGAAGCAGGGCCGGATCGGAAGACCGCGGAGCCCGCTGCGGCCTCCGCGCAGGCGGAGCGCCCCGTCGAGCCGGCGGCGCATGCGGCTGCGGTGGCGGAGGTGAAGCCGGAGGGCAAGCGCGGCCTCGGCGCATTCCTCAAGAAACTTCTCCCGGAAGGCGGCCCGGCGCGCCGGAAATGAGCCTCAAATGCGGCATCGTGGGCCTGCCCAACGTGGGCAAGTCCACGCTCTTCAACGCGCTGACGCGCTCCGCGATCCCGGCCGAGAACTATCCCTTCTGCACCATCTCGCCCAACGTGGGCGTGGTGCCGGTGCCCGACCGGCGGCTCGCGCGTATCGCCGAGATCGCGCGCCCCGAGAAAGTGACGCCGGCGACGGTGGAGTTCGTGGACATTGCAGGGCTGGTCGCCGGCGCCTCCCGCGGCGAAGGTCTCGGCAACCAATTCCTCGCCTATATCCGCGAGACCGACGGCATCCTGCACCTCGTGCGCTGCTTCACCGACGAGAACGTGGCGCATGTCGCAGGCGGTGTGGATCCCGTCGCCGACATCGAGACCGTCCACACCGAGCTCGCGCTCGCCGACCTGGCGACGGTGGAGCGCGCGCTGGACCGTGTCGCCCCGAAAGCGCGCTCCGGGGAGCGGGAGGCAGCGAGGCAGCAGGCGGTTCTGACCCGCGCGCGATTGCAACTGAATCAGGGCAAGCCGTTGCGGGCGCTCGCGCTGGAGCCCGACGAGCGCTCGCTGTTGCAGCCCTTGTGCCTGCTCACCGCCAAGCCCGCGATCTACGTCGCCAACGTGGACGAGCACGGCTTCGCCGGCAATCCCCTGCTCGCGCAGGTGGAGGAGCACGCCGCGCGGGAGGGCGCGCCGGTGGTGGCGATCTGCGCCAAGATCGAGGCCGAGATCGCCGCCATGGAGGAGCCGGACCGGCAGGCGTTTCTCGCCGATCTGGGGCTGGAGGAGCCGGGGTTGAACCGCCTGGTGCGCGCCGCCTACCGGCTGCTCGGGCTGCACACCTTCTTCACCGCCGGGCCGAGGGAGGCGAGAGCGTGGACCGTGCACCGGGGCGACACCGCGCTCGCGGCCGCGGGCGCGATTCACTCCGACTTCGCGCGCGGTTTCATTCGCGCCGAGGTGATCTCCTACGAGGATTATGTCGCCTGCGGCGGAGAGCAGGGCGCGAAAGAGGCGGGGAAAATGCGCCTGGAGGGCCGCGACTACGTGGTGCGCGACGGCGATGTGATCTATTTTCGCTTCAACGTCTGATCGAACGGACGCGGAGCGCCTGTCCTCCGAGCGGATTTCGCGCCGGGCGCCGCTCGTCCGGCGCGAGGCGGGTATACTGCCCTCATAACGAGGACCAGGGGGAAGGGATGCAGCGGGGGGGCGCACCGGTAGCCGCGCTGGCGCTCGGGTTCTTTCTCCTGTGCCTGCTTCCGGCCTGTGCTCCCCTGCCGGCGGGCAAGCGCGCAGCCGACAGCACGGGGCTCTACAACGCGATCGTCACGGACGATGCGGACACCGTGCGCGCGGCGATCCGCTCGGGCGCGGCGAGCGTCAACCAGCGCATTCCCGCTCCGGGCTATCTCGAGGGCACGCCGCTCATCACGCTCGCGGCCAAGTACGCCTCGCTCAACGTGCTGCGCTATCTGATCGCCGCCGGCGCCGACGTCAACGCGCGCACCCCGGTGGCGGAGACCGCGCTCATGCTCGCCTGCTACTTCATGGAGGAGAGTTTTCTCGGCGGCGCTTCGTACGAGCGGCACGAGCAGGCGGCGCGGCTGCTCGCCGCGGCGGGAGCGGACCTGGAGGGAGCGCCCCACGGCTACACGGCGCTCTCCTACGCCGCCTACCGGGGGCGCGACCGCACCGTGCGCTTTCTGCTCGAGCGCGGGGCGCGGGTGAACGGCCAGGTGGCGGACGGCGTGGCCTACATCCCGACACCGCTCATGATGGCCGCGATGATGGGCCACCGCAGCACGGTGCTGCTGCTGCTCGCCGCCGGCGCCGATCCCCGCATCCGGGTCCATGGCGGGCACACGGCGCGGGAGCTCGCGGAGAAGCGTCGCAACGGGCAGATCGCGCAGCTGCTCGCGTGCGCCGAGAACCTGCCGCCGGGCCGCGCCGCAGCCTGCGAGTGCGCGGCCGCACGCCCGCTGCTCGCCCAGGCGGCCTGCCGTTGACGCATCGCGCCTAGGCAAGCTCCGGACGGACCCCGCGCCGCTTCAAGCGGGCGCCTTGCGCTGAAACAGCGGGCGTTCCTCCTCCCACACGACTCCGCATTCTTTTTTCGCAGCGCGCTCGAGCAGCTCGATCAGGGGAAAGGCCCGCTGCCGCAGCGAGACCCTGGGCCCGGCGGTGCCTTCCTCCTCCTGGCGTGCCCCAACCGGCTTTTCCTCCTGCGCGGCCACCGCCCGCTTCAGCCGCTCGAGCGCCGCGGGCACGTCCTCGGCCGCGAGCGCCCCCGGCAGCACTCCGCTCTGGCCCATCATCCTGAGCAGGGTGACGGCGATGTCGCCGAACATAATGAGGCTGCCGGCGTCGCTGCGAAATCGCACGATCATCGCGGATCGCTCCCGGAGTCGGTGGCTCGAGGGCCCGATGATGGCATGGGCGCGAGGCGCCCGTAAACGGTGAGCAGCGAGCGCTAACCGGCGAGCGTTCCGCGGCGGGCGATGGGGCTCGGCGCCGCGCTCCGCGACGGCTCCCGGATCCCGCTCGCGGCCTCCGCCAGCGCCGCGCGGATCGCGGCGAGCGCCTCCTCGAGCTGCTCCTGCGTGATCGTGAGCGGAGGGGTCAGCCGCAGCACGGAGCCGTGGGTTTCCTTGGTGAGCACGCCGTGGGCGAGCAGCCGCTCGCACAGCGCCCGCGCCGGCATGAGCGCGGGATCGATCTCCAGGCCGATCATCAGCCCCCGCCCGCGCACCTCGCGCACGAGCGGGTTTTCGATCGCGCGCAGCTCCGCCAGGAGGCGCTCGCCGAGCCGCGCCGCGCGCCCCGCAAAATCCTCCTCGACGGCGAGGTTCAGCGCTTCGAGCGCGACCGCTGCCGCCAGCGGATTGCCGGCGTAGGTGCTGCCGTGGTCGCCCGGCCCGAAGACTTCCATCACGTCGCGCCGCGCGAGGAACGCCGACACCGGGTAGAGCCCGCCGCCGAGCGCCTTGCCGAGCGTGAGCCCGTCGGGCCTGACGCCCTCGTGCTCGCACGCGAGCAGCCGCCCGGTGCGCCCGAGCCCGGTCTGGATCTCGTCGCAGATCAGCAGCACGTCGCGCTGGCTGCAGATGCGCGCGCACTCGGCGAGATAGCCCGCGGGCGGCACGATGATGCCGGCTTCGCCCTGGATCGGCTCGACCAGGAACGCCGCGGTGTGCGGCGTGATCGCACGCGCGAGCGCCGCAGCATCGCCGTAGGGCACGCGCTTGAACCCGGGCGGATAGGGGCCGAAGCCCTCGCGATATTGCGGCTCGCCCGAGAGCGCGAGGGCGGCGATCGAGCGGCCGTGGAAATTGCCCTCGCAGGCGATGATTTCCGCCCGCTCCGGCGGGATGCCCTTCACCTGATAGCCCCACTTGCGCGCCGCTTTGAGCGCCACTTCCACCGCCTCCACCCCGGTATTCGCCGGTAGCGCCATGTCTTGCCCCGTGAGCTCGCACAACCGCGCGAGAAACTGCGGCAGCCGGTCGTTGTAGTAATTGCGCGAGGTGAGGGCGAGCGTGCGCGCCTGCTCGGCGAGCGCCCGGGCAAGGCGCGGGTGGCAGTGCCCGTGGCTCGCCGCCGAATGGGCGCTCATCATGTCGATGTAGCGCCGGCCGTTTTCGTCCCACAGGCACGCGCCCTCGCCGCGCACCAGCACCACGGGCAGCGGGTCGTAGTGTTGCGCGCTGTACTGATGCTCGAGGTCCGCGGCCGAGGAGCTGAAACGCAACGAGCGCTGGCCTGTGAGCATCGCCACGAGGAGCTCGGCCACCAGGCCCGCAGTGGCCGCGTGGCGGTCGAGTTGCGGGTTGTATTCCACGATCTCCACTCCCGCGAGCAGCCGGTGGCGCGCCAGCCGCGTGAGCGCCGCGGTGAGCTCTCCGACCGAGATGCCGCCCGGAACCGGCGTGCCCACGCCCGGCGCCTCCTGCGGATCGAGCGCGTCGAGGTCAATGCTGAGGCCGAAGCCCGCCGTGCCGCGGCTCACGTGCTCGAGCGCCTCGCACAGCACCGCCTCGAGCCCGCGGCGGGCGACCTCCTGCATGAAGTGGATGCGCACGCCGAGCCGCTTGAGCAGCTCCGCCTCGCCCGCCTCGAAGCTGCGCACCCCCACCAGGCACACATGGCGGGGGTCGAGCCGCGCCCCGTCGGCGATCGAGGTGAGCAGGGGATCCCCGTGACCGAGGAGGCACGCGAGCGGCATGCCGTGAAGCGCCCCGCTCGGCGTCGTCTGCGGCGTGTGCGCGTCCATGTGCGCGTCCACCCAGATCAGGCCCAGCGCGCCGCCGGGCGCGAGCGCCCGGGCGAGGCCTTTCCAGGTGCCGATCGCGCAGGAATGGTCGCCCCCGAGAATTACGGGCAGAGCGCCGCGCCGGACGATGCCTTCCACGCGCCGCGCGAGGCGCCGGCAGGTGTCGGCCACCGCCTTCAGCGCGTCGGTCTCGGCTGCGTCGGGGCGCACGGTGTCGCTCCACGCCACCCGCAGGCCGCGCGACTGGAGGCGAGCGGTGAGCCGCGCGGCGCGCAGCGCGTCGGGCCCGGTCTCGCAGCGCCGGTCGCGCGCGCCCAGTCCGCACGCGACCCCGATGATCTGCAGCGTCCTGGCGGGATAGCCCGCGAAGGGCCTCGCGTCGTTCAATTCTCCGTCCTCCAGGCGCGCGCCGAAACCGCGCCGCGGCCGCAAGCCCTTTCAGCTTAGAGAGCGCGGTGCGGCGTTTCGTTCAGCGCAGCCCCTGCGGCACGAAGCCGTGGCGCATCGTGTTCTCGCTCACGGTGCGGCTCCACAGGAACTGCTTGAGATAATCGGGCCCGCCGGCCGCAATCCCGGTGCCGGAGAGCTTCACGCCGCCGAAGGGCTGGGCCGCGACCAGCGCTCCCGTGATGCGGCGGTTGAGGTAGAGGTTGCCCACGCGCAGCCGCTCGCGCGCGGCGGCGAGGTGCGCGGGCAGGCGCGAGAACACGCCCCCGGTGAGCGCGTAGTCGGAGTCGAGGGCGATCGCGAGCGCCCGCTCGAAGTCGGCGGCATGCAGCACGCTGAGCACCGGCGCGAAGATTTCCTCGCGCGCCAGGCGGTGGTGCGGCTCGATGCCGGTGAAGATGCTGGGCGGCACGTAGTAGCCTTCGTCCGGAACCCTGCCCTGGTAATAGAGCGTGCCCTCGCGCCGGCCGATCTCGATGCAGCCGAGCGCCTTCTGCTGCGCCTCGCGCGTGATCACCGGGCCGAACACGTGCTGCGGGTCCTCGGGCGGGCCGTAGGAGTGGGCGTCGAGCGCCTGCGCGAGCCGCTCGAGGAGCCGATCGTGCACTCGGCCCACCGCGATCAGGCGCGAGCAGGCCGAGCATTTCTGGCCCTGGTAGCCGAACGCGGAGTGCAGGATCTGCGGCACCGCCTCGTCGAGATCGGCGTCCTCGTCGACGATCACCGCGTTTTTGCCGCCCATCTCGCACACCACGCGCTTCACGTGCGATTGCCCCTGCGCGAGCCGCGCCGCGCTCTCGAGGATCGCGAGCCCCACCTCGCGCGAGCCGGTGAAGGCGACGAGGTTGACCTGCGGGTGGGCGACGAGGAAGTCGCCGACCACGGCGCCCCGGCCCGGCACGAGCTGGCAGACTGGCGGCGGAAATCCCGCCTCGAGCAGGATCTCGTGGAACTTGTGCGCCACGATCGCCGCTGGCGCCGCCGGCTTCATGATCGCGCAGTTGCCGGTGACGAGCGCCGCGGCGGTCATCCCGGCGAGGATCGCGAGCGGGAAGTTCCACGGCGCGATTACGACCGCCACCCCGCGCGGCTCGTAGCGCATGAGGTTCGTCTCGCCGGGAAAGCTCACCGTCTCGCGCCAGCCGTCGAGCCGCGCTGCCTCCTGCGCGTAGTAGCGCAGGTAGTCGATCGCCTCCGCCACGTCGGCGTCGGCCTCGCGCCAGCTCTTCGCCTGCTCGAGCACCTGCCACGCCGCCAGCTCGTGGCGGCGGGCGAGCAGCAGACCCGCGGCGGCGAGCGCCGCCTCGATGCGGCGGGCGGCGGGCGCGTCGCGCCAGGCGGGGAAGGCGGCGAGCGCATTCTCGACTGCGCGCGCGGCGTGGCCGCGGCCGGCCTGGGCGACGAGACCCAGCACCTCGGAGGGGCGGGCAGGATTGAGCGCGGGGCGTTCCCCCTCGGGAGACTCGCGCGCGCCCGCAATCGCGAGCGGATAGCGCCGGCCGAGCTCCGCCCGCACGCGCGCGAGGGCCTGCGCGAAGCGGCTGCGCTCCGACGCGCGGCTGAAATCGGTGGGGGGCGTGTTGGCGAAGGCGGGCGCGGCCGCCTCCGCGGTCTCGATGCCGGGCCGGGGCGCTGCGAGCAGCCGCTCGGGCTCGCCGCCTTCGGCGTAGGTGTGGCGCAGGATCGAGGTCGAGGCGGTGTTCTCCAGCAAGCGCCGGATGAGGTAGGCGATGCCAGCCACGAGATCGCCGCTCGGCACGTAGATGCGAAGTTGCAGTCCCATGCCCGCCACCGCCCGCGCGAGCGGCTCCGCCATGCCATAGAGCATCTGGATTTCCCATTCCTCACGCCCGAGCGCGAGCTCGCGCGCGAGCGCGATCGCGTGCGCGAGGCTGCGCAGGTTGTGGCTGGCGATGGCGGGGTAGAGCGCGTCGCGGTTCTCGAACAGCACGCGCGTCAGCCGCTCGTAGGCGGCGTCGGTTTGCGCCTTGTCCCGGTAGACGGGCACCGGCCAGCGCCGCTGGCGGGCGGTCGCGACCTCGGTGTCCCAGTAGGCGCCCTTCACCAGGCGCACCGCAACGCGCCGGCGCGCCGCGCGCGCCCAGTGCGCGAGCTCCTCGAGATCGCGCGCTGTTTCGGGGAGATAGGCCTGCAGCGCGACGCCAGGCAGCCAGCCGCCGGCCGGCTGCGCCTCCAAGATCGCGCGCAAGACGCGCAGCACGAGGGGCTTGATCTCGTAGTGCTCCATGTCCACGGTGAGCGCGCCGCCTGCCGCCGCGACCTGCGCGAGCAGGGGGCCGAGCCGCGCGAGCACGCGCCGTTCGGAGCCCGCGGGATCGAGGGGATCGAAGCGCGGGGTGAGCGCCGAGAGCTTGAGCGAGAGATGGGGCGGGCCGCCCGCGGCCCGCTGCCAGGCGAGGAGCCTGAGATAGCGCGCGAGGTAAGCGTCCGCTTCACGCTCGGTCAGCACCGCCTCTCCCACGGCATCGAGCGTCGCGCCGGCACCCTGCCGCGCGAGCCGTGCGAGCACGCGTCTTACTTCGGAGGGGGATTCCTCGACCAAGAACAGCCGCGCGGTGCGCACAACGCTCGCCCTGACCGCCCAGGCGAGCGCCGGGTGGCTGCCCAGCCCGAGCAGCCGGCCCCAGGGGCCCGCGAGCCGGTGGCCGTCGAGATACGCCCGGAAGTGCTCGGCGATCGCCTCGGCGCGGTCGAGCTGGGGCAGCACGTCTATGAACCGGAAGAGCGCCGCACGCAGCTGCTCGTCGGCGAGCGCCTGCCGCAGCAGGGCGCCGCGCACGCCGCGCGCGCCGAACAGCGCGGGCCGGGCGCGCACGGCGTCGCGGTAGAGCCGGCCGCCCACCTCGCGGATCAGCGGCTCGAGCTCCTGCTCTCGCGGGGCGTCCATCGCCTCCCCGGCAACGAACAATCTTATTTAGACAGCGGGTCCGGTGCCCGGATTCTCGCGCGGGGCGGCGGGGGAGTGGAACGGGCCGGGGCGCGCGGAAGTCTAATCCGGTACCAAAGTTGCCGGACTGCAGGAGGTGGTTTCCATGGTAACGACGGCAACCAAACGATGGCAGGACTGGGTGAACTTGGTGCTCGGTCTGTGGCTATTCGTATCTCCCTGGGCGCTGGATTACGCCGCACTGCAGAGCGCCGCCTGGAACGCCTATCTCGTGGGCGCGGCGATCGTCGTGTTCGCGGCGATCGCGGCCTACATGCCGCAGGCGTGGGAGGAGATGATCAATACCGTTCTCGGTATCTGGCTCGTCTTCTCGCCCTACGTGCTGGGCTTCGCGTCGCACACGATGACGGCGCTGCACACGGTGGTGGCGGGCGTGTTGATCACCGCCTTCGCGGTGGGCGCGATGTTCAGCGACGAGGCGTTCTACAAGCGCTGGCACGACAGTCACATGTTCTGACCGGCGCGCGGTAGAATGCGGGGAAGCGGGGCGGGCGCAGCGTGCGCCCGCCCTTGTTTTGCAGGGAGGTCGGGCATGACAAGGACGAATCCCCCCGCGCTCGATCCGACGGCGGTGGCGGGCGTGACCGGATCGAACTATCCCGAGCCGTTTCGCTCGCGCGTCTCCGGACGCGTGAAGCGGCGCCTGGGAGAGGCGCTGGGGCTCAGGAGCTTCGGCGTCAATCTCACCACCCTTGCACCGGGAGCGGCCTCGGCGCTGCGCCACTGGCACTCGCACGAAGACGAGTTCATCTACGTGCTCGAGGGCGAGCTCGTGCTCGTGACCGATGCGGGGGAACAGCGGCTCGGCCCCGGCATGTGCGCGGGCTTTCCCGCAGGCCGGCCCGACGGCCATTGCCTCGTCAATCGCACCGATCGCAACGCCGTCTATCTCGAGGTCGGCGACCGCCGTCCGGAGGACACGGTGACCTATCCCGACGACGACATCGTGGGCCGGGCGACGCCGCAGGGGCGGCGCTTTTTCCACAAGGACGGAACCCCGTATTGACGAGCGCCGTGAAAATGGCCTGACGGCGCCCCTCCTCCCCGACCCTTGCCGGGCGGAGAGGGCAAATGGTCGGCGGAAAAGGGGGCGCGTCAGCCATTTATCCGAGACTCGGTAGCCGAGGCGAAAAATGTGGCGCGGCGAGCGCCGAGCGGGTTTTCGTTCTGTTTCAGGACCTTTCGCCTCCAGGCCGGGCCGGCTTCAGGCTGATCACGACAACACCGACCAGCACTAGCGCGGAGCCCGCGAGCTGAAGCGGTGTCATCACCTCCTCCAGTCCCAGCCAGCCGAAAGCGATGGTGGTCACCGGGCCGAGCGCGCCTACGATCGCGACCGTGTTGGCGCCCGCGCGCCGCAGCGCTTCCGATACCATGAAGACGGGAATGACTGTGCTCACCACCGCCATCGCGATCGCGTAGCCGTAGACGGGAGCGGGCAGCTCGAGGGCGGAGAGCGGCCGCAGGAAAAAGAACTGGAGGATACAGGCAGCGCTCGCCGCGCTCATCGCATAGGCGGTGAAGCGCACCGAGCCGACGCGCGCGATCACTTCGGTTCCGGCGACGAGATAGACTGCGTAGCAGGCGGCGCCCCCGAAGACCAGGATCGCGCCGAGCCAGAAGTCGCGCGCTGCGGCCCCGAGCGAGGGGGCGAACACGAGAAGGAGCCCGCCATAGGTGAGCGCGAGCGCGGCGAGCTCGCGCTTGGTCGCGCGTTTTCCGAGGAGCGCGGCCGAGAGCACGACGACGAGCGTGGGATAGGTGAATTGCAGCAGCCGCCCGAGCCCAGCGGAAATGTACTGCAATCCCAGGAAATCGAGAAAGCTCGCCGCGTAGTAGCTGAGCAGCCCCAGCCCCATTACCGTCGCGAGCTCGCGGCCCGCGAGCGGCCGCTGCTGCGAGCCGCCCCGCACCCAGAGCGCCGCCGCGATGAAGAACGGCGCCGAGAATACCATCCGCAGCGCGAGCAGCGTGACCGGATCGGTGACGTGGGCGTAGGCGAGCTTGATGAAGATCGGGCGCAGCGAGAAGAACACCACGCCGCCCACCGCGAGCGCGATTCCGGCGACAAACCAGCCGCGCCTTCTGTCGGCAGCGCTCAAGGCAGGCTCCACCGGCGCAAGGCGGGAGTCGAAAGTCGGGAATCGGAAGGGTTTGTCGTCACGGCCTCACTTCTTCATCGCTATATCGTCAATCTGCCGGAGAAGGTCCGGCGGCAGAGGCGCTCGGGGACAAGGGACCAATCGCGCCGCCGCAGGTCTCGGGCTCCGATTTTGCTACGGCCGCTGCGGGCCTGCCAGGCAAGGGGAGCCGGCTGCCGTCCACCCGGTGGACACGCTACCGATCGGGCCCGGCTGCAGCGACCTTCGCCCCTGCTGCGGCGCTGCGGCGATGGCGGGGCAGCCGGCGCCGCCAGGGGGTGTGCGAGGAGGCCGACCGCGGCGGCGAGAACGGCCGGAGTGGGATCGCCCGAGTGGTCGAAGAGCGCGCTCCCGAACCGGCCGCTGGCGAGCATGGCGGGCATGCTGCACTGGAACCCGAGCGAGCAGGCGAGCGAGGTGTCGCTCGCTGCCAGCCGAAGCGCTCGAGGAGCGGATCCACGAACGCGGCGAACGACGCCGGGTCGGCGCGGCTGGCGATGCTCGGCACGCACGCCGCCGCGAGGATGACCCGCGCGTGGCGAGCCTGGACCGGCGCGAGTCATGGCCGCGGCGCGGTTCGAGGGCACGGTGGCCGCGCCCGAGCGGCTCGCAAGGCAATCCGGATCGCCGCGGTGTCGGCTTCGCGCCCGGAGGAGGCACTCGCAGTCTTGAAGCGGCTATTTTCCGGATTTGACGGCGGCCTCCTCGGTGCTCGAAACTGGGCTCGAGAACCTGAACCCGATCGTGCACCCGGCGATGGTACTGGCGAACGTCGGAGCCATGGAGCGCGCGCAGCTCGAGGGCCGCAAGCTCGGCTTCCACCAGCAAGGCGCAGTGCCCGCCAGCGGGGGTGCTCGGCGCGGCGCTCGAAGTCGGGCGCAGGCTCGTGTGCGAGACCTGCGGCGTTCGCCGCACGCCGAGGGCGAAGGCGATCGAGCGGTATTACGGGTCCAGCAGCGGTGGCTTTCTACGAGGCGATGCGAAATGCCGTTCGCCGGTCATTCCCGCCCTTCCAGCCCGGCATCCGGCGCGCGTGCAGCGCGGACGGCTTGCCCTGCGCCGTCGTGCCGCGCGTGCGGCTCGCCGCGCAGGCGGGGATTGCGCTGCCGCTGCACCGCGCGTTCGCGGAGGCCTTCGGCGTGCTGCTCGGCGTGGACCCGTGGCGGTGCGGGCCGTCGCTCGAGGGCATGGATCTCCGGGGCTCGCTGGAGGCGGTGAAGAGGCGAGTGCTCGGCTCGTGATGGATCGTCAGGCAAAGGAGCGAGTCATGACAAGGGAAGCGGTCATTGCGGTCCTGCTCGCCGGAGCCACGCTGGCGGCGCAGCCCGCGCCCGCGCAGGGCGCGGCATCACCCAAGTATCCAGAACGCCCCATCCGGCTCGTGGTCGGATTCCCGCCGGGCGGCGCGACCGACATCCTCGCGCGGATCCTGCAGCAGCACTTGCCCGAGAGAATCGGCCAGCCGGTGGTAGTGGACAATCGCGGGGGCGCGAGCGGGACCATCGCGGCGGCGCTGGTGGCGAAAGCGGCGGCGGACGGCTACACGATCATGATGGTGCCGAGCGGGCCGTACACGATCAGCGCCAGCACCTACACGAGCCTGCCCTACGACGCGGTGCGAGACTTCACCGGGATCTCGCTGCTCGTGTGGGTGACCAACGTCATCGTCGTGCCGCAGAACTCGCCGGCGAAGACGCTGCAGGATCTCGTCCGCATGGCCAGGGACAAGCCCGGGCAAGTCGCTTTTTCCTCGTCGGGCTCGGGGTCCCTGCACCATCTCTCGGGCGAGGTGCTCAAGCGCCTGACCGGCACGGACATGATCCACGTCCCGTTCAAAGGAGCGGGCCCCGCCATGGCGGCGCTCGCGGGCGGTGAAGTCACCTTCGGCTTCACCTCGATGCCCTCCGCGATGCCCCTCATCGCCGCGAAACGCATTCGGCCGCTCGCCGTGACGAGCGCGAGGCGCATGCCGGCGCTGCCCGAAACGCCGACCATGATCGAGGCCGGCGTGCCGCCGCCGCCCGGGCTCGACATCCGGGAGTGGTACGGCGTGATCGCGCCCGCCGCAACCCCGGCGGCGATCGTCGCGAGGCTCAACGCCGAAATGGTGGAGGTCTTCAAGCGCCCGGACGTGCAGAAGCGGCTCGTCGAGATGGGCGCGGAGTTCGTGGGCAGCACGCCGCAGGAGCTCAACAAGCAGCTCGCGAACGACGTCAGGACGTGGGCGAAGTGGGTGAAGGAGGCGGGCATACGTGCGGATTGACGGCGCGCGCCTGCGCCGGTCACCGCGCGATCGACCGAGGCGGCGGGAGCGCCTCACCACACGAGGCTCGCGAGAAAGCGCAGCGAGGCGGCGAGCAGGAACAGCCCGAACGCGATTTCGAGCGCACGCCGCGAAAGGGCATGGGCGATTCTCGCACCGTAGGAAGCGGTGAGGCTCGATACCGGCGCCATCAGCGCAAACCCGATCAGCGACACGAAACCGACCGACAGCGGCGGCAATTGCGCCTGGTGCGGCAGGCCGGCGAGGAGGTAGCCGAGGGTGCCCGCGAGCGCGATCGGCACCACGATGCCGGCGGAAGTCGCCACCGCCTGATGGATCGGCTTGCCATAGAGCGTGAGCACCATGGTGGCGAGCGAGCCGCCGCTGACACCGGTGAGCGAGGCCATCAGCCCGACCGCGAGGCCGTAGAGGCGTGCGAGCGGGTGCTTCGGCAGCTCGTCGCCCAGCCGCCACGATTGCCGCCCGAACAGGAGCTTGCCGGCAATGATCGTGGCGATGACGACGAATGCGATCTTGAAGACCGGGGAGGGCGCCACCGTGGCGATGCCTGAACCGATGGCGATGCCGGCGATCACGCCCGGGGTCCATTGCCGCACGACATCCGCCAATACCGCCCCGCTCGCGCGATGGGCGAGATACGAGCGGATATTGGTGGGCGTCATGATCGCGAGCGAGGTGCCGATACAGAGCTGCATGTGCACTGCGTCCGGCACGCCGAGGAGGCGAAACACTTCGTAGAGAACCGGCACCACGACGACGCCGCCGCCGACGCCGAACAGGCCGGCGAGCAGCCCGGAGACCACGCCGCCGGCCATGATGGCCGCGGCGAGCAGGAGCAATTCATCGAGCGGCGCGCCGGACATGCCGCCACGATAACAGGACCGGCAGCGAGCGCAGCGACCCCGCCTGCACGTTTTTATGCATACCGGATCCCGACCGCTGCGCCGGCGATGCCGATAGCCCGGCCTGGGCCAGAAGGCGCGCGGCTGGAGCAGCAGCTCAGCGCCGCCTGCCGCCGCCCAGGATGCCTCCCAGGACGCCCCGCACGATCTGCCGCCCGATCGCCGAGCCCACTGCGCGCGCTGCGCTCTTCGCCGCCGCCTCCACGATGCCCTCGCGCCGGCGCCCGCCTTTCTGCGGGGCGCCTGCGCCGAGCACGCCGCTCAGCAGATCGGCGAGCGACCCCCGCCCGCCCGGCGCCTGCGCCGCCGTCGCCGCGCCCGTTTTCGCGGCGAGCTTCTCGTAGGCCGATTCGCGGTCCACCGCCTGATCGTAGCGGCCGGCAAGGGGCGAGGCGCGCACCACGCGCGAGCGCTCCTCGGCGCTCACCGGACCGAGGCGGCAGCCGGGGGGCACGACCAGCGCGCGCTCGACGACCGCCGGGCGCCCCTTCTCGTCGAGCAGCGAGACCAGCGCCTCTCCCACCGCGAGCTCGGTGATCGCTCGCTCGACGTCGAGCTTGGGGTTCGCGCGCAGCGTGGTCGCAGCGGATTTCACCGCCTTCTGGTCGCGCGGGGTGAAAGCGCGCAGCGCGTGTTGCACCCGGTTGCCGAGCTGCGCGAGCACGGTATCGGGGATATCGAGGGGGTTCTGCGTGACGAAATAGACACCGACCCCCTTCGAGCGGATCAATCGCACCACCTGTTCGATCTTCTCGAGCAGCGCGGCCGGCGCGTCGGCGAAGAGCAGGTGCGCCTCGTCGAAGAAGAACACGAGCTTCGGTTTCTCGGGGTCTCCCACCTCCGGCAGCTCCTCGAAGAGCTCGGAGAGCAGCCACAGCAGCAGCGTCGAGTAGAGCTTGGGTGCGCTCATCAACTTCTCGGCGGCGAGAATGTTGACGATCCCGCGCCCGCGCGGGTCGGTCCGCATGAGGTCGGCGATCTGGAGCGCGGGCTCGCCGAAGAATTTGTCGCCGCCCTGGCTCTCGAGCGCGAGCAGTCCCCGCTGGATCGCGCCGATCGAGGCCGAGGTGATGTTGCCGTATTCGGTGGTGAACTGTTTCGCGTTCTCGCCCACGTGAGCGAGCATCGCCCGCAGGTCCTTCAGATCGAGGAGCGCGAGCCCGCGGTCGTCTGCGATCTTGAAGGTCGCGGTGAGCACGCCGGCCTGTGTCTCGTTGAGATCGAGCATGCGCGCCAGCAGCAGCGGCCCCATCTCGGAGACGGTCGTGCGCACCGGATGACCGAGTTCCCCGAACGCATCCCAGAACACCACGGGACAGGGCTCGAACGCGAAGTCCTTGAGCTTGAGGCTCTCGAGGCGCTCCTTCACCTTGCCTGTTGCCTCGCCCGGCTGCGAGAGCCCGGCGAGATCGCCCTTCACGTCGGCGACAAAGACCGGCACCCCGATGCGCGAGAAGCCTTCGGCGAGCCGCGCGAGCGTCACCGTCTTTCCGGTGCCGGTGGCGCCGGCGATGAGCCCGTGGCGGTTGGCGTATTGCGGCAGGAGCTGGAGCGAATGCTTCGCCCGGGCGAGGAGCAGCGGTTCTGGCATGGCGCCTCCGCGTGTTAAAATTCCAGATATTTTAACGAGTTATGCAGATCGCAGGCAGGCTATGGCGGGTCACAGCCGATGGGCGAACATCCAGCACCGCAAGAACCGGCAGGACGAGAAGCGCGGCAGGATTTTCTCCCGGCTGATCAAGGAAATCACGGTCGCGGCGCGCTTGGGCGGCGGCGACCCGGCCTCCAACCCGAGACTGCGGCTCGCGGTGGACAAGGCCCAGGATCACAACGTGCCCAAGGACAACATCGAGCGCGCGATCAAGCGCGGCATCGGAGAGCTCGAGGGCGCGAACTACGAGGAGGTGCGCTACGAGGGCTACGGGGTCGGAGGCGCCGCGGTCATGGTGGACTGCATGACCGATAACAAGACGCGCACCGTCGCGGACGTGCGGCACGCCTTCACCAAGCACGGCGGAAGCCTCGGCGGCGCGGGCTCGGTCGCGTTCCTGTTCAAGCACTGCGGGCAGCTGGTGTTCGCGCCGGGCACCGACGAGGGCAAGCTCATGGAGGCGGCGATCGAGGCCGGCGCCGAGGACGTGCTCACCAACGACGACGGCAGCCTGGAGGTGATCACCGCGCCCCATGACTTCGCCTCCGTGCGCGCAGCGCTCGAGCGCGCCGGCTTCAAGGCCGAGCTCGCCGAGGTGACGTTCAAGCCGACGGTGGAGAACGAGATGAAGGGTGAGGAGGCGGCGCGCATGCAGAAGCTGCTCGAGGCGCTCGAGGCGATAGACGACGTGCAGGAAGTCTACACTACGGCCGTGTTCGAGGCGGCGTGAAGGGCGAGGGGTGAGAGGCAAGACCACCCGGCTCCGCCTCCTCCCCGCTCGGCAGAGGGGGGGAAGCGGCTCGCCTCGCTTCCCGGTGCGCGGGTTGCCGCCCTCGGCGGCCCCGCGAGCGCGGATCCTCGGCGTGGATCCGGGCCTGCGCGTCACGGGCTTCGGCGTGCTCGAAAAGAACGGCGGGAGGCTCGCCTACGTGGCGAGCGGGCGCATCCGCACGCCGGCGGGCGATCTCGCCGAGCGGCTCAAGGCGATCCTCGAGGGGTTGCGCGAGGTGATCGAGCGGCACCGGCCGCAGCAGGTCGCGCTCGAGAAGGTTTTCGTCAACGCCAACCCCCAGAGCACGCTCGCGCTGGGCCAGGCGCGCGGCACCGCGATCTGCGCCGCGGTGATGCACGGGCTGCCGGTGGCGGAGTACACTGCACTGCAGGTGAAGCAGGCGGTGGTGGGCAACGGCCACGCGGACAAGCGCCAGGTGCAGGAGATGGTGCGGCGCCTGCTCGGGCTCGCCGACGCACCCGGGCCGGACGCGGCGGACGCGCTCGCGTGCGCGATCTGCCACGCGCACGGCGGACAGGGGCTCGGGCGGCTCGTGACCGCGGGTTTCCGCATGAGGCGCGGAAGACTCGTCTGAGAGCATCGGCCACGAAGATCGCCGAGAACAACGAGGGGTCCGGGGTCGAACCTGAGGAATCCGATCACGGGTCAGCACCGGGACACGCGGTGAAATACGAGACCGTTTCTCGTGTGTTCTTCTCTGCGATCTCCGCGCCATCTGTGGCCAATCGGGTTTGCCGATGATCGGGCGGATACAGGGCAAGCTCCTCGAAAAGCATCCGCCGCAGATCGTCGTGGATGTGCGCGGCGTGGGCTACGAGCTCGACGTGCCGATGAGCACGTTCTATCAGCTTCCCGCCACCGGCGCGGAGGTGACGCTCTACACCCACCTCGTCGTGCGCGAGGATGCGCATCAGCTCTACGGCTTCGCGACCGAGTCCGAGCGCCACGCGTTCCGCCAGCTCCTGCGAATCACGGGCGTGGGCGCGCGCACCGCGCTCGCCGTGCTCTCCGGGCTCTCGGTCGCCGACTTGCGCGAGGCGGTCGCCGCGCAGGACGGCGAGCGCCTGACCCGGATTCCCGGCATCGGCCGCAAGACCGCCGAGCGCCTGCTGCTCGAGCTGCGCGACAAGCTCGATGCGGCGCCCGCCGCGCCCGCTGGCACGCGCGGCGACGGCCGCGTGCAGGACATCACGAATGCGCTCCTCGCGCTCGGCTATAATGACCGCGAGGCGGCGTGGGCGGTGAGGCAGCTACCGGAGGGCGTCGCGGTGGCCGACGGCATCCGCCAAGCGCTCAAGCTGCTCTCGAAATCGTGAGGAGCGAGGCGCCAGGCGTCGGGAGAGACGGCATGCGTACAGGTTGCAAGGACGCCTCGCCCTTGACCGCCCGCGCCTCGCGCATTTCATGATCGAGAGCGAGCGCCTGATCTCGGCCGCCCCGGCCTCGCCCCAGGAGGAGGCGCTCGAGCGCACGCTGCGCCCGCGCCAGCTCGACGAGTACATCGGCCAGGAGAAGATCCGCAACCAGCTCGCGGTGTTCATCGAGGCCGCGCGCCGCAGGCGCGAGGCGCTCGACCACGTGCTGCTGTTCGGCCCGCCGGGACTGGGCAAGACGACGCTCGCGCACATCATCGCGCGCGAGATGGGCGTCAATCTCCGCCACACCTCGGGCCCGGTGCTCGAGCGCCCCGGGGATCTCGCCGCGATCCTCACCAACCTGGAGCCGAACGACGTCCTGTTCATAGACGAGATCCACCGCCTCTCGCCGGTGGTCGAGGAAATCCTCTATCCGGCGCTCGAGGACTACCAGATCGACATCATGATCGGGGAAGGCCCGGCGGCGCGCTCGGTCAAGCTCGATCTCCCGCCCTTCACCCTGGTCGGCGCCACCACCCGCGCCGGCATGCTCACCAATCCGCTGCGCGACCGCTTCGGCATCGTGGCGCGGCTCGAGTTCTACAGCGCCGAGGAGCTCGAGCGCATCGTGCAGCGCTCGGCGAAGCTGCTCGAGATCGAGGTGAGCCCCGAGGGCGCGCGCGAGATCGCCAGCCGCTCGCGCGGCACGCCGCGCGTCGCCAACCGGCTGCTCAGGCGCGTGCGCGATTACGCGGAGGTGAAGGCCAAGGGCCGCATCACGCGCGAGGTGGCCGGCGCCGCACTCCAGATGCTCGACGTGGACCCGGTGGGGCTCGACGTGATGGACCGCAAGCTCCTGCTCGCCGTGATCGAGAAGTTCGGCGGCGGCCCGGTCGGCGTGGACAACCTCGCCGCGGCGATCGGCGAGGAGCGCGACACCATCGAGGACGTGCTCGAGCCCTTCCTCATCCAGCAGGGCTACCTCCAGAGGACGCTGCGCGGCCGCATGGCGACGGTTTCCGCCTACCGCCACTTCGGGCTCGCGCAGCCTCCGCGCGAGGGCACCCCTGATCTGTGGGAAGACAAAAGCTGAGTCCCGTGTTCAGGGTCCGGAGCACAAGGTTCCGTGCGGGTGCGGCGAGGGGATGAGCGCCAAGCCCGGAACCCGCAACGTTGAACCCGCAGCGTTCGTCTGGCCGGTGCGGGTCTATCACGAGGACACGGATGCGGGCGGAGTGGTCTATTACGCCAGCTATCTGCGCTTCCTCGAGCGCGCGCGCACCGAATGGCTGCGCGCGCGCGGCTTCGGCCAGGCGGCGCTCGCCGCGGAGCACCGCGTGGCGTTCGTGGTGCGCTCGCTCTCGATCGAGTACTTGAGTCCCGCGCGCTACGACGACCTCCTCGAGGTGACGGTCGAGCCGCGGGAGATCGGCGCGAGCCGCCTCGAATTCGCCCAGCGGGTCGCGCGCGGGGAGGAGCAGCTCGCGCGGGCGCGGGTCGAGGTCGCGTGCGTCAACACGGAGACGCTGCGGCCCGCTAGAATACCGGCGCCGGTCGCCGCCCGCATCAAGGCCGAGACATGAGCCCCACCGTTACCCACGACACTTCGATCCTCGGGCTCGTCACCGGCGCGAGCGTGCTGGTGCAGCTGGTGATGCTGGTGCTGCTCGCGGCCTCCGTGTTCTCGTGGTACTACATCTTCGTCAAGATCTTCACCTTCAAGCGCGCGACGCGGCTCGCCGACGAGTTCGAGAAGGAGTTCTGGAGCGGAGCGGATCTCAACGAGCTCTTCCAGCGCGCGGTGAGCGCGCGCCATTCGGCGGGCAGCCTCGAGCGCATCTTCGAGGCGGGCTTCCGCGAGTTCGTCAAGCTGCGGCAACAGCCGGGCATGGACATCGCGGTGGTGATGGATGGGGTGCGGCGCGCGATGCGCGCCACCTACCAGCGCGAGATGGAGCGGCTCGAGTCCTACCTCTCGTTCCTCGCCTCGGTAGGATCGGTGAGCCCCTACATCGGGCTGTTCGGCACGGTATGGGGGATCATGAATTCCTTCCGCAACCTCGCCAACGTCGCGCAGGCGACGCTCGGGGCGGTCGCCCCCGGCATCGCGGAGGCGCTGATCGCCACCGCCATGGGGCTGTTCGCCGCGATCCCGGCGGTGGTGGCCTACAACCGCTTCGCCGGCGATCTGAACCGCCTCGCCACGCGCTTCGATTCCTTCATGGAGGAGTTCTCGAACATCCTGCAGCGCCAGGCGCACTGAGGCGGCGCCGGGTGGTTCCCGAAACCGATGGCTGCTGACATGAGGTGATGCGATGCTGATCGAAAGGAGGAGCGGCCGCCGCCTGATGAACCAGATCAACGTCGTGCCCTATATTGACGTGATGCTGGTGCTGCTCGTGATCTTCATGGTCACCGCGCCGCTCATCAACCCCGGGCAGATCGAGCTGCCGCAGGTCGGCAAGACTTCCGACCCCCCGGTCCAGCCGCTGGAAGTCTCGATCCGCGCCGACCTCTCGCTGTGGCTGCGCGACCGCAGCCGCTCGATGGAGGAGCGCAGGGTCTCGCGCAACGAGCTGCTCGCCGCGATCCGCCAGAAGCAGAAGCAGAATCCCGCGCAGGCAGTGGTGATCGCCGCCGACCGCGACGTGCGCTACGAGGCGGTGCTCGAGGTGATGGACATGCTGCAGAGCAACCAGGTGAGCAAGATAGGGCTGCTCGCCAAGCCCCGCGGCGGATGACGGCCGACCCCTTCATCACCCCCCGCGAGAAGACGCTCTCGGGAGCGCTCACGCTCCTGATGCACGTAGCCTTCTTCGCGCTGCTCGTCTTCGGCGTCACCTGGCAGCAGAAGCGCGAGGCGCAGACCGTGGTGGCCGAGCTGTGGGCGAGCCTGCCGCAGCCGCAGGCGG
>DATLZE010000003.1:0-27062 GCA_035574195.1 Burkholderiales bacterium
CTGCCGTGCTCGATGGCCGCGGTGCGGCCGCGCCCGAGCGCCGCCTGCGCCCGCGCCCCGGCGACTCGCTCGCCGGAGCGCGCTGCGGCGGCCTCGATCGGCTCCTCGACGTCGGCCGCGAGGATTCTCGCGTCGCCGACGAGTTTTTCAGCGGGTGTGTTCACGGTGGTCGCCGGTGGTTGGAAAGAGCGGCTGCGCCCAGACGCCGGACGCAGCGAATTCGTGACCGCCCTACGGCACCCCGCCATGCCGCCCGCTAACCGTTCGCGGAACATGCACGCTATACTGGCGCGGTTTCCATCGGAAGCACCGCCGCCGTCCGCCCAGTGCCCACGCGGGACATCTTGCACTCGATTTCGCGCCGCGCGATCTGGGCGGTGGGCCTTTCCGTCATCCTCGTCCTGGCCGGTTCCACCGCGGCCGTGCTGGTGCTGCTGCGCGGGGAGGCACTCGCGCGCGCCGGGCGAAATCTCGGCAACCTCGCGGCCGCGCTTGCCGAGCAGACCCGGCAGTCGGTGCGCGCCGTGGAACTCGCCGCCCAGGCGACCGCGAAAGACCTCGAGGAGCTGCCGACTGTGGAGCAGCGGCGGCTTCGAGCGCAGCTACTCCAGCGCATGCAGGATCGCATGGCGGTGCTGCCGAACGTGCGCGTGCTCGCCTTTCTCGACGCCCGCGGCACCGTGGTGCTTCACAGCCCTCCTCATTCCGGGCCGGAGATCAATTTCGGAGACCGCGAGCACGTGCGCGCGCACTTCGAGCGCCGCATCGAGGGTCTCCACGTCGGGGAGCCGGTTCCCGGCCGGCTGGTTCCGGGGTGGCTGAACGTTTTCAGCCGCCGGGTGGAGAGCGCGGGCGGCGGGCTGCTGGGGGTCGTCGTGGTGGGGGTGGCTGCGCCGTATTTCGACGACGCCTACAGCGCGCTCGACCTCGGCGCCGAAGGCCGGGTGTTCCTGTTCCGCACCGACGGCGTCCTGCTCGCGGTGCATCCGGAGCAACCTGGCGCGCTGGGTCGTTCGTTCGCGCAGGATTCGCTGTTCAGGCAGGCGCTCGCCCAAGCGGGAGCCGGATCGCAGTGGCGCACGGGGCTGCTCGACGGCAGGCGCCGCCTGCTCGCCTACCAACGCCTGAGGGACTACCCCCTAGTGGTGGTGGTCTCCTCCACCGAGGATTTCGTGCTCTCCGCCTGGCGGCGCGATGCCTGGTACATCGGCGCCGGTGCCGCCGGAGTCGGGGTCCTGATCGCGCTCGCCATGCTGCTCCTGCTGCGCTCGCTGCGGACGAGCGCCGCGCTCGCGCACGAGCTGCAGGAGACGGGGGAGCGGCTGCGCGGCATCATCGCCTCGGCGATGGACGCCATCATCACGGTGGACGAGGACCAGAACATCGTGCTGTTCAACGAGGCCGCCGAGAAGATCTTCCGCTGCCGGGCTGCGGAGGCGGTCGGATGCCCGCTCGATCGCTTCATCCCGGAGCGCTTCCGCGCCGCGCACCGCGAACACGTCCGGCGCTTCGGCGAGACGGGGCAGACGACGCGCACGATGGGCGCGCGGCTCGCGCTCTACGGGCTGCGCGCCGACGGGGAGGAATTTCCGATCGACGCCTCGATTTCCCAGATCACCACCGGGGGCCGGAAATTCTACACGGTGATCCTGCGCGACATCACCGAGCGCAGGCGCGCGGAGCAGGCGCTCGAGCGCTCCTACGAGGAGCTGCGCGAGCTGTCGGCGGCGATGAACGAGGTGCGGGAGGCGGAGCGCATGCGCATCGCGCGCGAGCTGCACGACGAGCTGGCGCAGTGGCTGACCGCGCTCAAGATGGACGTCTCGTGGCTCGCGTCGCGGCTGCCCAAGAGCGAGGCGCCGCTCCTCGAGAAGACCGAGAAGATGAAGGCGCTGGTGGACTCCACCGTGATGGCGGTGCGCCGCATCGCGGCCGATCTGCGCCCGGTGATGCTCGACGATTTGGGGCTCGTTCCCGCGGTGGAGCACCTGCTGCACGAGCTGTCCCAGCGCACCGGGCTGCTGGTGGCGCTCGACGCGGACCCGGACGGTTTCGACTTCGGCGAGCCGTTCGCGACCTCGGTCTATCGCATGGTGCAGGAGGCGCTCACCAACGTCGCGCGCCACGCCGCCGCGACGGAAGTCCGGGTTTTGATGAGGCGCGAGGGCGAGAACCTCGTGGTGCGCGTGCGCGACAACGGCCGGGGGTACGATCCGCAGGTCGCGGCGCGCAGGAAGTCGTATGGCTTGCTCGGGATCCGCGAGCGCGCCCGCACGCTGGGGGGCGATGCCCGCATCGCGCGGCTCGAGGAGGGCGGAACGCTGGTCGAGATCGTGATCCCGGCGGCGCGCTACCGCGCAAGGAGGGGTTAGCATGATACGGGTGTTGCTGGCTGACGACCACGCCATCGTGCGGGCCGGCCTGAAGGAGATCCTCGCCGAGACCGGCGACATCGCGGTCGCCGGCGAGGCGGCGAACGGCCAGGAGGTCATCGCGCAGGTGCGCACGCGCGAGTTCGACGTGGCGGTGCTCGACCTCTCGATGCCGGGCAGAAGCGGCATCGAGCTGATCCGCCAGGTGAAAAGCGAGAGGCCCGGCCTGCGCGTGCTGGTGCTCACGATGCACGGCGAGGACCAGTACGCGGTGCGGGCGCTCAAGGCGGGCGCCTCGGGCTACCTCACCAAGGAGAGCGCTGCCGATCAGCTCGTCGCGGCGATCCGCCGCATCGCCGCGGGCGGCGCCTACGTCACTCCCGAGACCGCGGAGCGGCTCGCGCTCGAGGCGGGCGCGCCGTCCGGGGCTGCGCCGCACTCGCGGCTCTCGGACCGCGAATTCCAGGTGCTGTGCATGATCGCGCGCGGTGCCTCGGTCACCGAGATCGCGCGCGAGCTTTCGCTTTCGGTCAAGACCGTGAGCACCCACAAGAGCCGGATCCTGGAGAAGATGGGGCTCGCCAACCAAGCCGAGCTGATCCGCTACGCCCTCGAGCACAAGCTCCTTGACGAATCGGGCGGCCCGGGCGCCTGATTCGAGAGGCGGCGGGCGGAAGGTCGGGCGGTTCCGCCCGCCCGTTTTTCCATCCTCCTCCCGCTTGCCGCCTCTTGCGCCGAGCCTGCGCCGTCGGACGATTCCTACACCACCGCTTCCGTTTTTCCTACCCGCAATTTCAGACCCGCTCCGATAGCGCGCCGCCGCCGGCCTGCGCATACTGCCGGCCATGGATTACGACTACCTGGCGGGGCGTGACATGAAAGTCTTCGTGGTGGAGGACTCCGCCGCCGTGCGCGAGCGTCTCGTCGAGATGATTCGCGGCATCCTGGACGTCGAGGTGGTGGGGGAGGCGAAAGACTTCCGGACGGCGGTCGCCGGCATCCTCCACACCCGGCCGGACGTCGCGGTCCTCGACATCAAGCTCGCGGACGAGACGGGCAGCGGAATTGACGTGCTGAACGAGGTGCGCCGGACACTGCCCGCGCTGCGGGCGATCGTCATCAGTAATTACGCCACGCCCCAGCACGTGAAGGCGAGCGCCGACGCCGGCGCCGAGTACTTTCTCGACAAGTCGGTGGACTTCGAGCGCATCCCGGAGATCCTGGAGCGCATGAAGGGCGAAACCGGCTCGCTTCATCCCTAGACCGAGCTGTTACAGGAGGCGACCATGTTGCAGAACGTTGTGTTCCAGCCGACCCCGGCCACGCGCGCGGTCGAACGCTCCAACGTCGTGCGCATCGCGCCGCAGGCGAGGAACATCGTGGCGTGCTCGTCCTGCTGCCTGAAGGACGTATGCCTGCCGTGCGAGCTCGGTGGCTCCGAGCTCCAGCGCTTCGACGAGGTCGCCGCCGCCAGGCGGCGCGTGGCGCGCGGCGCTCCCCTCTATCACGGCGGCGACCGCTTCGAATCGCTTTACGCGGTGCGCAGCGGGTCCTTCAAGACGGTATGCGTATCGCGCCAGGGCGAGGAAAAGGTGACGGGCTTCTACCTGCCCGGGGAGCTTCTCGGGCTCGACGCCATCAGCAACGGCCACCATGGCGCGAGCGCGATCGCGCTGGAGGACAGCGAGGTGTGCGTCCTGCCCTTCGCGGCCGTGGAGAAGATGGCCCGGACGGTGCCCGCGCTCCAGCACCAGCTGCTGCGGCTCGTCTCCGGCGACATCTCGCGCGACCAGGGACTGATGCTGCTCGCGGGCAGCATGAGCGCGGAGCAGCGCCTCGCCGCCTTCTTGCTCTCGCTGTCGCGGCGCCACGGGCGGCTCGGCTTCTCTCCGAACCGCTTCGTGCTGCGAATGACGCGCGAGGAGATCGGCAACTATCTCGGCATCACGCTCGAGACGGTGAGCCGGCTGCTTTCGCGCTTCCAGCGCGAGGGGTGGATCGCCGTGCGCCAGCGCGAAATCGAGCTGCGCGACGCGGCCGCGCTGCGGGAGATGGTCGGGCACTGGTAATCCGGAGCCCGCAACGGGAACTTTCTTTTCACCCCGTTTGTCCTCCTCCTCCACTGACGGGGTGGCGCGCCGGACGGGAAACCGCCGGCGCTTTTTTTTCAGCGCACGACGAGCACCGGAACCGGGCTTTCGGCGAGCACCTTGCTCGTGACGCTGCCGAGCAGCAGCCGCGAGATGCCGCGTCGGCCGTGCGATGCGATCACGATGAGGTCGCAGCGGCGGCGGCGCGCCGCCTTGACGATCTCCGCGTGCGGATAATCGCCCAGCACGTATTCGCACCGGCAGCGCACGCGCGCCACGGCGGCCGCTTTCCTGACGGCGTCGAGCAGCCGCGCTGCCGTCTTGCGCACGGCGGCCTCGTGCTGCTTCGGGGACACGATCCTCTCGGGCACGTACTCGCTGTAGGGAGGCAGCTGCCAGCGCGGAGCGACGTAGAACGCGGTGATCCGGGCTTTCTGTTGCCGGGCGAGCGCGAGCGCCCGCTTGAGCGCCTTGCGCGCGGGCGCCGAGCCATCGGTCGGCACGAGGATGTTCCGGAACATCGTCCGTTCTCGGTCAATCGTGAATCACGGTCCGCGACGCGCTCGCCGGCGCGGTCCCGGCCCCGGGCATTCCTGCCCGGCGGGGCAGTCCGGACGCGGCCCGGCTCCGTAACCCCGCCCCGAACCCATTCCGGGACCCGTACCGGCGGCCAGCTCCTTGCCGGCTCCCGGGCCCATCCCCGGGCCGCCGCCGCGCGGCCCGCGTGGCTCGGGCAGTGTCCCCGCGTTCTTTCGCGCGCGCCTGCACGAGCCTGCGGTGCTGGTCGCGGGCCGCCTGGCGTTCCTCGGCGCCTTTCGCGTTGCGCATGCGCTCGCGGCAGTCCTCGCGCTCCTGCTCGGACATCAGGAGGTGGAGCCGTAGATCGGCTCGCTCCCGCGGGCGGGCTGCTCCGCGGCGAACATCGTCGCCGTCATCGCCATCATGGCGGCCGCGACTGCCGCGGCCAGGACCAGTTTCTTCATCTGCGCCTCCAGTGGTCACCGGGTGGACCGCCCCGCGCCGCGCTCTCCGACGCGGATCGCGGTCACGTTACGCGGGCGCGGGCTGCGGCGTGTTGATCCAGATCAAGCGGGCGGCGGGCGCGCCGCGAGAAATCCCTCCCTTGACCTGGATCAAGAAAGCGCGGGGCGCTCCGGCTACCATGAACGGGAAATGTGGCGGCGGTCATGGCGCCGGCGCCACATCCGGCCGCGAGCAAGCGGCTTGGCGTCGAACAGTCGAGGAGCAACTCATGGCAGACATCACGCGTTACGATCCGTTCAGCGACATTGACGAATTCTTCAAGGGGTTCTTCGTGCGCCCGATGCGCTTCGAGCTCGAGGGCACGCAGCCGATGCGCATACGGGTGGACATCACCCGCTCCGACAACGCCTACACCGTCCGCGCCGAGATGCCCGGCATGAAGAAGGAGGACATCGAGATCACGATCGACGGCAACGAGGTGACGGTGAGCGGCGAGGTGCGCAAGGAGAGCGAGGAGAAGAAGGGCGAGGAGGTGATCCGCAGCGAGCGCTACTACGGCAAGATCTCGCGCAGCTTCACCCTGCCGCACGAGGTGGACGAGGCGAAGGCGAGCGCGAAATACGCCGATGGCGTGTTGCGGCTCACGCTTCCGGTGAAGGCCAAGTCCACGAGCAAGAAGCTCACGGTGAGCTGAGGCGCCGAATGGCGGCGAAGAGCGCGGCCCGGCGCGCCGGGCCGCGAGCGCCGGCGCCTGACCGAGTGCTGCGCCTATTTCCGCGCGGCGCGGTTCCGTGCGGTGGAGCCGGGACGCTGCCGCGAATCCGGCCTGCGCCGGGCGGCCACCGAGATCGGCGCCGCGATCGGCAAGCGGGCCGGGCGGCGCGGGCGGCCGTGAGCGGTACCCGCGCGCCGTGAGGCTCGCCTTTCTCGGCGCCGCGGGAGAAGTGACCGGCTCCTGCTATCTCGTCGACACCGGAGAGATCCGGTTTCTCCTCGAGTGCGGCATGTTCCAGGGCGGGCGCGCCGCCGGGCGCAGGAACCGCCGCTTCGGCTTCGATCCGCGCTCGATCGCCTTCGTGCTGCTGTCGCACGCGCACATCGACCACTCGGGGCTGATCCCGCGGCTCGTCGCGGCGGGCTTCTCCGGACCGGTGTACGCGACCCGCCCGACCTGCGATCTTCTCGGCGTGATGCTGCCCGACAGCGGCTACCTCCAAGAGCGCGAGGCCGAGCGCGAGGGACAGCAGCCGCTCTACACGGCCGAGGAGGCGCGCCGCGCGCTCGCGCGCCTCGAACCGGTCGAGTACGGGCGCGAGCTGCTGCCGCAGCGCGCGGTGCGCTGCACCTTCCGCGACGCCGGGCACATCCTCGGCTCCGCGATCCTCGACCTGCGCGTGGGCCGCACGCGGCTCGTGTTCTCCGGCGATCTCGGCCAGCCCGGGCACCCGCTCGTGCGCGAGCCCGAGCCCGTCGAGTCGGCGGACGTGCTGCTCGTCGAGTCAACCTACGGGGACCGCGATCACAAGAATCTCGCGCAGACGCTCGACGAGTTCGCCTACGCGCTCACCGACACGCTCGCGAGCCGCCGCGGCAACGTGGTGATCCCCGCCTTCTCGGTCGGCCGCACCCAGGATCTGCTCTACTTCATCGGCGAGCTGCGGCGCGAGGGCCGCCTGCCGCCGATGGCGATCTACGTGGATTCGCCGATGGCCGCCGCCGCGACCCGCATCACGCTCAAATACGCGGAGCTGCCGGGGCTCCCCGAGGCGCGCTTCACGGAGAGCCTGGAGGACTCGATGCGCATCAACGCCGTGCGCTCGGGGGCGGTGATCATCGCGGCGAGCGGCATGTGCGAGGGCGGGCGCGTCCGGCACCATCTGCGCCACAATATCGCGCGGCCCGAATGCGCGATCGTGTTCGTCGGCTTCCAGGCCGCCGGAACGCTCGGGCGGCGCATCGTGGACGGCGCGAAAACCGTGCGCCTGTTCGGGGAAAATCATCCGGTGCGCGCGCGCGTCTTCACGATCGGAGGGCTCTCCGCGCATGCCGACCGCACGGCGCTGCTCGGCTGGCTCGGCCGGTTCCGGCGCGCCCCGCGCGCGACTTGGGTGGTGCACGGCGAGCCGCACGCGGCACTCGCGCTGCGCGAGGCGCTGCGCGCGCGCGGCTGGAGCGCCGAGGTGCCCGCGCCAGGCCGCAGCGTGGAGCTTGCGCCGTGAGCGCTGCCGCACGTCGCCGCGGCGATCGGCAAAGGGCTCCGTGGCTGCTCGCCTGCCGGGGCCTCGGTCCGGCCTGCGGCAGCGGCCCGCCCGCGACCGTGCTCCAGGACATCCTCGGCATCCTCGTCCATTTTTTCGTGCGGCGCGCCTCCGGGACGTAGCGGGCCGCGGCCCCGCCGCGAGCGATCCATGACCGAGATGCATGGCAGTGTGGATGGTGATGGCGGGCAGAAGCGTCGCGGACAGGTTCTTCGCGATCGTGCCCCCGATCCCGGCGTTCGTCGCAACCGGCCTCGAGCACTCGATCGCTAACATGTATTTTTTCCAGATGGCGCTGCTACTCAAGTGGAGCGGGCTGCCGCTGCCGCCCGGGGCGAGGCGACCACCGTCGCCGGCATGGCGGGCAATCCGGTGCCCGTCCTCGCCGGCAACCTCGTCGGCGGGAGCGCCCTGGTGGCGCTGGTCTACTGGGTGATCTATTCGCGCGGCCGCCGGCGGCCGCCGGCGGCCGCCTGCGGCGGACTGAGTCACTCGTAGGCGATGCACTTCTCGCACACGGTGCCGGTGACGTCCTTGGCGAGATGCGCCTCGCGCAGCCTCACGAAGGCGGGCGAATTCCACGCCTCCATGAACGACTGCTTCGTGAGATCGCCCATCGTCCAGTGGGCGGTCGCGTCGAAGCAGCAGGCGGAGAGCTTGCCATCGGCCGTGACGTGCCCTTCGGTGAACGCCGACCAGCAGGGGAGAGGCTCGCGCAGCGCGCCGATCCGGCCCTGGTTGCCGGCGGTCGGCCGGTAGCCGAGCTCGCGCTCGCGCTGGGTGGCGAACGAGCCCATCGAATAGAGCGGCAGCCAGTAGTGCTGGTCCACGTAGGGCCGCACGTGCTCGGCGAGCAGCCGCTCCATCCTCGCCTGCTGCTCGCCATCGTACTGGATCGAGGAGGCGTAGAGGCCGGTCGGGTAGCCTTTCGCCTGGCGCACCGCCCACGCCGCCTTGATGTTGTCGAGCGCGCGGTGGAAGAGCCTGCCCGACACCCCCATGATCTTCTCGAACTGGGCCTCGTCGGCGGCATTCACCGACCACTTGAGCGAGTCGAGGCCCGCCTTCATGCATTCCTCCACCGCCTCGGGAAACGACATCGAGGCGTTGGAGGTGAGGAACACGTAGGGCATGCCGACCTCGCGCTTGAGGTAGGCGATGCAGTCCACCAGCAGCCGGGGGTTCATGAATGATTCGCCGAGATAGAAGACCCCGATCTCCTCCACTCCCGCCTCGCGCATCTCGCGCGTGATGCGCTTGAAGAGCGCGAAGTCCATGTCCCATTTCGGCTGCACCTCGCGGGTGCGCAGCGCGCAGAAGCCGCAGCGGTAGTTGCAGCGCGGAGAGATCTCGATCTTGACGCTCTTCGGCGCCGGCAGCACGGGCTTGCGGTACTCCGGCGGGATGCGGGTGGTATTGTCTATGCGCTCGGTGATGGTTGCCATCGCGGTTTACGGCGTCGGCGATCCGGTACTGTAGGCCCGCAGCGCGCGCCGGAATTTGATTTGGATCAAACGGCTGGCGCCGGCGCTTGCGTAGCATCGGTGCATGACGGGGCCGGGCGCCACGATCCACCGCCGCGCGCCGCTGCGCGCGTGCGCGCAGGTCGCCTGCCACGACTGCGGCATGTACCGCCTGTGCGCGCCGCTCGGGCTGGAGCGCGGGGATTTTTCCCTTCTCGATACCGTGCTGCGGCGCAAGCTCATCTACCGGCGCGGCGAGCTGCTCTACCGCGCAGGCGCGCCGCTCGAGTACCTGTTCGCCATCCGCGGCGGATCGGTGAAGACCTATCTGCCGGCCGGCAACGGCCGCGTCCAGGTGACCGGCTTTCACTTCGCGGGCGAGGTGCTGGGGCTCAACGCGATCGACGGCCACCGGCACCCGAGCGAGGCGCAGGCGCTCGAAACGACCTCGGTGTGCGCGCTCTCGATCGAGCGCTTCGAGCAACTCGCCCGGCGCGAGCCTGCCATCCAGCGCGAGGTCATCAAGATCATGAGCGCCGACATCCGGCGCCATCAGGAGCTGCTGCTGCTGCTCGGCAAGCGCAACGCGGAGGAGCGGCTCGCCGCCTACCTGCTCTCGCTGTCGCGGCGCCTCGCCGAGCGCCGCTACTCGGCCACCGAATTCAACCTCAGCATGTCGCGCGGCGACATCGGGAGCTACCTCGGCATCGCGGAGGAGACGGTGTGCCGCGTGCTCGCCCGCTTCCAGGAGGAGGGCGTGCTCGCCACGCGCCGCCGCTACGTCCGGCTGCTCGACCTCGGGCGGCTGCGGGCGATCGCCCGCGATCTCGGCGCGCGCCCGGGTTGACGCGCGTCAACTCGGCGGCGCGCGCGCTCGGAGGGGTTTGACCTAAGTCAAATTCTCGTGGCAGGGCATCCCCTATGTTCGCGCTGTTTCCGAGCAAGGAGCGCGCATGCCCCGCAACAGCGTCGTTTCCGCCCGCGCCGCGGCCGGCGCCGGCGAGATCGCCGCACATTGGGAGACGAGTCCCTGGCCGCTGGTGCTGAGCGCGGGCATCCTGCTCGCGCTGCCCGCCGCCTTCACGCTGCATTTCGTCTACCACCAGACGCTCGCCGCCGCGCTCGCCCTGGGGATCGGGGTGCCGCTCGTGGTGGCGAGCATCGTCGGCTGGGTCAACGAGGCGCTCGCGGGGCACGGCGCTGAGCTCGCGGCGCCCGCGATGGGCTGGTTCATCCTCGCCGAGGCGCTCATCTTCGTGAGCTTCTTCGCCGCCTACTGGTACGTGCGGCTCTCGGCGCACCAGTGGCCGCCGGCGGGCTCGGTGCCGATGCCGAAGCTCGTGCCCGCGGTGATGACGCTGCTGCTCGTCTCCTCGAGCCTGACCTGCCATGCGGCCGAGGCCGCGCTCGGGCGTGGCGCGCGCGGGAAATTCATCGGTTGGCTCGCGCTGACCGCGGGGCTGGGGACGGCGTTCGTCGCGCTCTCGGCCTACGAGTGGCGCGAGCTGATGGCCGCGGGCTTCTTCGTGCACACCAACGTCTTCGGCACTGCGTTCTACTCGCTCACTGGCTTTCACGCCGCGCACGTCATCGTCGGCCTGGGCATCTTCGCGGCGATGCTCGGCGCCGCAGCGGGCGGCCGCGTCAACCCGACCCTGGTGCGGGCGGGGGGGCTCTACTGGCATTTCGTGGACATCGTATGGCTGTTCGTCGTCTCGCAGGTCTATTTCTGGTGAGCATGGCGTGCGCGGCGAACGGGGCCCTGGCCTATAGCAGCGGCCACGGGCGCACCCCCCCCTCGCAGCTCGACCCGGCGCGCATCGCGATCGAGGAATCGAGGCATCTCGGCGCTCCTCTCGCGCCCGACATTCCGCTGATCGCGGAAGACGGCCGGCGCTTCGCCCTCGGCGAGCTCTACGGCAAGCCGCTGCTGCTCATGCTCTCCTACTACGGCTGCGAGGGTGCCTGCCCGGTCGCGAACCGCGCGCTCGCGGAGGCGATCGGCGGCGTGCGCCGCTTCCGCGCGGGGGAGGATTTCCGCGTGCTCACGCTCTCCTTCGACGCCAAGGACGATCTCGCCGCGCTGCGGAGCTTCGCCGGCTCGCTCGGGATCCCGCGCGCGGCGCGGCGCGGCTGGCACTTCGCGCTCGCCGCGGAGCGCTCCGCGATCGAGCGCGTGACGCAGACCGTTGGCTTCCGCTACTTCTGGTCGGTCGAGGAGCGCGTCTTCGTGCATCCCGCGGTGCTGGTGGTGATTTCGCCCGCGGGCAGGGTGGCGCGCTATCTGCCGGCGGCGAGCATCGGGGCGCGCGATGTGGAGCTCGCGCTGATCGAGGCCGACTGGAACCGCGTGACCTCCTCGGGACGGGTGCTCGATCTGCTGGCGGGCGCCTGTTTCAGCTACAGCTACAAGGACGGCCGCTACGTGCTCAATCTGCCGCTGTTCGCGGCGGCGGGCTCGCTCACGCTCGGCGCCGCGCTGCTAATCCTCTCGTTTTCGGTGTTCGGCAGGTTCAGGAAAAAGGAGCAGGGCGGTGCCTAGGACTCTCTTCGAGGACATTGCGGCCCGGATTCAGCGGCGCTCATCGGCATTCACCGGCGGCCTGGTTCGCATCGCGGCGCTCGCTGCGGCGCCCGCGCTCGCCGCCGCGGCGCCGGTCAACGACCCCGCGCGCGGCTGGGACGAGCTGTGGCGCGCCTATCTCACGGAGTCCGCGATCATCTTCGCGGTGTTCGCGCTGATCGGGCTGGTGTTCATGCTGCGCTACCGGCGGCGTTCCTCCGAGGAGCAGGGCAGCGCCCCCGAGCTCAGCGGCTCGGCGGCGCTCGGCTGGGCGCTCATCCCGGCCTTCGTCTTCATGGCGATAGATTTCTCGCTCGCCGCGCGCACCTGGCAGCTCTGGAACGTGTATCGCGACGTGCCGGCGGAGCGGCTCGAAGTGAAGCTCGACTCGGCGATGTGGCGCTGGGACTTCACCTATCCGAACGGCGTCAAAAGCGTGAACGAGCTGCGAGTGCCCGCCGGCAAGCCCGTGCTGCTGCGCATGACCTCGCTCGACGTGGTGCACTCCTTCTACATTCCGGAGTTCCGGGTGAAGGAGGATTCCATGCCCGGGCGCGTGACCTATCTATGGTTCCTGCCGCGCGAGCCCGGCGAGTACGTCTCGACCTGCGCCGAGTTCTGCGGAATGATGCATTCCAAGATGACCGGCAAGGTGATCGTCATGCCGCCCGAGGCGTTCGCCGCGTGGTACGAGGAGGAGGAACGCAAGCTCGCGCAGCAGAGGACCGGCTCGGGAGGCTGAGATGGCGTTTTCCTGGAAAGAATGGATTTTCACCACCGACCACAAGCGGGTCGGCGTGCTGTATCTCGTCGGAGCGCTCGCCGCCTTCGCCGCGGCGGGCATCATGGCGATCCTGATGCGCATCGAGCTGCACAGCCCGGGCCCCGATCTGACCGCCAACCCCAACGACTACAACGTCTGGCTGTATTTCCACGGGGCGGCGATGATCCTCGGCTTCCAGATTCCCGCGCTGCTCGGCTTCCTCGCCAATTACTGCGTGCCGCTCATGATCGGGGCGCGCGACGTCGCCTTCCCGCGGCTCAACGCCCTCAGCGTGTGGCTGTTCTACGGCGGCATCGTGCTCGCCCTCGCCACCTTCTTCGTGCCCGATCCGCCCGATATCATGTGGACGGGCTACCCGCCCTATTCGGTGAAGACCGCGGGCAACACCGCGCTCTACACCTTCACCGTGCTGCTGCTCGGGTTCTCCTCGATCCTCGGGGGCGTCAACTTCCTCACCACCATCGCCTACCTGCGCGCCCCGGGCATCGGCTGGAACCAGCTCAACATGTTCGTGTGGACGGTGGCTGCGGCCTTCGTGATCCAGCTCGTGTTCGTGCCCGTGCTGGGCACCGCGGTCACGATGCTCGCCTTCGACAAGTATCTCGGCACCCACTTCTTCAATCCCGAGAACGGCGGCGACGTGCTGATCTACCAGAACCTCTTCTGGTTCTACTCGCATCCTGCGGTCTACGTGATCCTGCTGCCCTTCCTCGGCATCACCTTCGACATCATCGCCACCTTCGCGCGCAACCGCATCTTCAACTACAAGGCCGCGGTCTACGGCGGCGTCGGCGGCGTGCTGCTGCTCTCGGGCGAGGTGTGGGCGCACCACCTCTACGTCGCGGGCATTCCCGACTGGCTGCGGCTCGGGCAAATGGTCTCGACGCTGCTCATCTCGGTGCCGGTGGGGTTGCTGATGATCAGCCTGCTCGGCACCCTCTATCGCGGCTCGATCAGCTTCCGCACGCCCATGCTCTACGCGCTCGCGGTCAATTTCACCTTCCTCATCGGGGGGCTCACCGGCATACCGCTCGCGATGACCGCGCTCACCGCCAACCTCTCCGACACCTATTTCGTGCCGGGGCATTTCCACTACGTGATGGCGGTCTCCGGCACCTTCGCGATCTTCGGCGGCATCTACTACCTGTTCCCCAAGATGACCGGGCGCATGTACAGCGAGGTGCTCGGCTGGATCGGGTTCCTTCTGACCTTCGCCGGCATCAACCTCGTGTTCTTCCCGATGATGATCGCAGGGCTCTACGGCATGCCGCGGCGCTATTTCGACTTCGAGCAGTTCCCGGAGGTGGCCGGCCTGCAGTTCTTCATGTCGCTCGGATCCGCGGTGATCCTCGCCGGAGCGCTCGTCGTGCTGTGGAGCTGGATCCACGGGCTGTGGAAGGGCGAGAAGGCCCCCGCCAATCCGTGGGGCTCGCGCTCGCTCGAGTGGACGACCGCCTCGCCCCCGCCTCCCGGAAACTGGGCCGAGACCCCGCGCCTGCCCGCGGGCTGGAGCCCGTACGCCTACGGCAGGTGAGCTCGGGGGACGCCCGGCGCGGGCCGGCTAGCGCTGGCTCAGCATCCGCCGCAGCGCCTCGGCGTCGAGGATCTTCACGTTCTTGTGCCGCACCTCGATCAGGCCCTCCTGGGCGAGCCGCGAGAGCACGCGCGAGATGGTCTCGAGCTTGAGCCCGAGGTAGCTGCCGATCTCCTCGCGCGTCATGCGCAGCCGGAACTCGAGCGCGGAGTAGCCGCGCGCGGCGAAGCGCTGCGAGAGGTTGAGCAGGAAGGCGGCGAGGCGCTCCTCCGCCTTCATGCTGCCGAGCAGCAGCATCACCCCGTAGTCGCGCGCGATCTCGCGCGAGAGCACGCGGTTCAGTTGCTGGTGCAGCGAGGGCAGCTCGCGGGCGAGCCGCTCGAGGTGGGGGAAGGGGATCTCGCACACCTCGGTATCCTCCAGCGCGACCGTGTCCGAGATGTGGCGCCCGGTGCTGATCGCGTCGAGCCCGAGCAGGTCTCCGGGCATGTGAAAGCCGGCCACCTGCTCGCGGCCGTCGTCGTGCAGCACGCAGCTCTTCATGAAGCCGCTGCGGATGGCGTAGAGCGCGGCGAGCGGCGTGCCGGAGCGGTAGAGGTGCTCGCCGTGCGCGAGCTTGCGGCGGCGGTTGACGAGCCGGTCCACCCGCTCCATCTCCCGCAGGTCGAGCCCTGCCGGCAGGCACAGCTCCCGCAGGCTGCACGAGGAGCAGGCGACCCGCAGATGATTGACGTTGATCAAATCCGGCGCGGACTTGCGGTTCATGGGCGGCAGTATGTCGCCCGCCCCGGCCCCGGGTTTGACCTATATCAAGGCGGGCCCTTCCCGAGGTGCAATACTGATCCGATGCAGCAGACCTGGGTCCGCGACCGATGCCGCCCCATGACCGCGCCGACCGAGTTTGACGCCGAGCTCGTGCGCCGTTTCGACCGCCCCGGTCCGCGCTACACCTCGTACCCCACCGCCGACCGCTTCGTCGAGGCGTTCGGGCCGGAAGCCTACCGCACCTGGGCGGCGCGCCGCAACATCGGCGGCGTGCAGCGTCCGCTCTCGCTCTACGTGCATCTGCCGTTCTGCCGCGACGTCTGCTTCTACTGCGCGTGCAACAAGATCGTGACGCGCGACCGCGCCAAGGCGGCGCGCTACCTCGAGTACCTCGACCGCGAGATCGCGCTGCAGGCGGAGCTGCTGCGGGACGACGCGCGCGTCGCGCGCATGCACTGGGGCGGCGGCACGCCGACCTACTACGGCGCGCGGGAGCTGCGCGCGCTCTACGAGCGGATCGCAGGGCGCTTCGAGCTCGCGCCCCGCGGCGAATACTCGATCGAGATCGATCCACGTACCGTGGACGCGGAGGCGGTGCACGAGCTGCGCGCGATAGGCTTCAACCGCGCGAGCTTCGGCGTGCAGGATTTCGATCCGCGGGTCCAGGCCGCGGTGCACCGGGTGCAGAGCCCGGAGCGGACGCTGGAGTTGATCGCAGAGGCGCGGCGCGCGGGATTCGATTCGGTCAGCGTGGACCTGATCTACGGCCTGCCGCGCCAGACGCCGGCGAGCTTCGACGCGACGCTCACACAGGTGCTCGCCGCGCGCCCAGACCGCATCGCGCTCTACAACTACGCGCACCTGCCGCAGCTATTCAAGCCCCAGCGCCGCATCCAGGAGGCGGAGCTGCCCGCGCCGGAGACCAAGCTGAAGCTCTTCGGAGGGGCAGTCAGCCGCTTCACCGCGGAGGGATACGTCTACATCGGCATGGACCACTTTGCGCTGCCCGGCGACGACCTCGCGGTCGCGCAGCGCCAGGGGCGGCTGCGCCGCGATTTCCAGGGCTATTCCGCAGGTGGCGACTGCGACCTCGTCGGGCTCGGAGTCTCGGCAATCGGAGCGATCGGACCCACCTATAGCCAGAACCACCGCGCGCTGCAGGACTACTACGACCGGCTCGACCGCGGGGAGCTGCCGATCATGCGCGGCCTCGAGCTGACCGCCGACGATCTCGCGCGCCGCGCGGTGATCCAGGCGCTGATGTGCCATTTCACGCTGTCGAAGGAAGCGATCGAGATCGCCTATCTCCTCGATTTCGACCGCTATTTCGCAGTCGAGCTGGCCGAGCTCGCCGAGCTCGAGCGCCACGGCCTCGTCGGCCTCGAGGAGAACTGGATCTCGGTCACCCCGAAAGGCCGCTTCCTGATCCGCGCGATCTGCATGGTGTTCGACCGCTACCTGCGGCACGATCGCGAAGTGCGGCGCTACTCGCGGGTGATTTGAGGCGGGCGGCGCGCAGGACCGAAAGCCCGTCAGCCGGCCTGGATCACGCCGCAGGCGGCGCGGCCGCCGGCGTTGCCGGTGGGATCGGTCTTCAGATCGTCGGGCTGCACGTGCACGACGAGCGCGCGGCCGATGATGCCGTCGGCGCGGTCGCGCGAGACCGAGATGTCGCCCACCGTGAAGTTGACCTTCGCCACCCCCTGTTTGTCGAACACGATGTTGCCGAGATCGCCAGCGTGCTTCACCGGATCGTAGGGGCCGCCGTGTTTCGACTTGTGGGGGTTGAAGTGTCCTCCCGCGCTCATCGCGTCGGGCGCGCTGCAGTCGCCTTTCTCGTGGATGTGGAAGCCCTTCGGACCGGGCGAGTGGCCGGTGATCTCGCCCGTCACGCGCACGACATCTCCGATCTGGGTGAAGGTGACGGTGCCGCGGACGTTGGTGCCGCTGCGCGGCTCGAGCTTGGCGACCGCGACCGGCTGTTTTTCCTCCACTGCGGCGCACCCGGCGATGAGCACCGCGCCCGACAGCGCGAGCAGAGTTTTTTTCATGAGTCCCCTCCTGTTGTGAACGGAACGGCCCGCCGCGCTAGCAGCGGACCTGTTGCTTGCAGAACTGCGCCAGATCCTGCACCACGGTGGTGCCGGATACCCGCCGCCTCGCCCGCTCGGCGCCGTAGTCGAGCGCGAGCTTGAAGTCGAATTTGGCGAAGAAGGCGTCGAACATTTCGCCTCCGAGCGTGCCGACCGCGTAGAGCGCATCGCTCCTCGCGTCGTGCTCGAGCAGGATCGCGGAGAGCGGCTGCGGCGCGGGCCCACCCACCACGCGCGCTCCTGCCGCCGGATCGTATTCGCTGTGCTCGGAGCAGCAATGGATTACGTTCGCGCGCATCAGGCTGCCCGCGGTGGAGCGCTCGCGGTAGCTGATGAAGCTGATCTGCGGCGTGGGATAGCTCATGCGGTGGGCGCAGATCGCCGAGAAGCCGACGATCGCGTTCTGCGGGCCGACGCCGCCCGGCCAGAGATAGGTCGAGCCGTCCTCGGTCTTGAGCTGCACGTTGCGCACCGTGGGCCGCCCGAGGTTGAGCAGAAAGCAGGGCGTGCCCTCGTAGGGGTAGTGGAAGATGTAGTTGCGGCCGGCGACGAGGCTCGCCGCACGCAGCGGCCGCCCGCTCTCTTCAACGAGCTGCGCGCGCGAATAGAAGCGGGGCTTGAGCTCGCGCGCCGCCAGCGCCTCCTGCGCCCCCAGCGCGCAGGTCGCGGCGCACAGCTTGATGAATTCGCGTCGCTCCACGGTTCGCGCCAGTTTAAAGTTTGGGATCCAAGGTTTCAAGCTCCGCGTCCCGGGAGGGTTCGAGGTTCCGGGTCGGGCCTCGACGTCGCGCCTCGAATGGCCGGGGCGGGGGCGAAAAGGGCCTCCATCTCGCGCCGCGCGCGCGCCGCCTCCGACTCCTGTATCGCCACGTCGCGCCAGGTGACGATATTTCCCTTCGGAATCCGGTGCACGAGGCGCGCCCCGTGCGCGAGCCCGATGGGCAGCGCCCCGCGGGCGAGCGAATCGCGCGCGGGCATGAGCCGCCCCCACACGGTATAGCCGCCCTCGCCGTCGAGCGTCTCGCCCTCGGCGAGATCGCGTTTGGCGACCGCCGCGACGTCTCCGTGAAATCCCACCGGGCTGCCGGTCGGCTCGCCGCGCAGCCCCACGGAGGCGACCGAGACGCCCAGCTCGAGCCCGATCAAGTGCCAGGGCCTGTACATCGCGGCGTAATTGCCGGTCTCGTCGGTCGCGAGCCCGTACTCGCCGAAGCAGCGGCGCACGTAATCGTGGTCTGCGGCGAAGGTGGCGAAGACGCCCCAGCGCAGGTCGCGCGCGACGGGGCGGCCGTCGCGCTCGAGGCTCGAGACCACCTCGACCTGCCCGCGGTGGTGGAGGCATCCGCCTTCGGCGCGGGGCCTGAGCACGCGCGCGAGATCGTCCGCACCGCAGGGCGGAAACGCGAGCCCTCCGGGCGCTGGCAGAAGGCCCGTCGCGTTCGCGACCGCCGCCATCTCGATCGCGGACTTCGTGCCGTCGAGGAACGAATTGAACATTCGCGCGTTGAAGTCGCCGCGCGCGACCTGATCGGGCGTGAACCCGTAGTGCTCCCAGACCGTGTCCGGGGTGCAATCATGGTAGGCGGGGAGGTACTTCGTGCCCTTGCCCGCGGCGATCACCTCGAAGCCCGCGGCGCGCACCCGGTCCACCAGTTCGCAGACGAGCGCGGGCTGGTCGCCGTAGGCGAGGGAATAGACGACGCCCGCTTCGCGCGCGCGCCGCCCGAGCAGGGGGCCCGCGAGCGCGTCGGCTTCCACGTTCACCATCACGACGTGCTTGCCGTGGCGAAAACAGGCCAGCGCGTGCCGAATGCCCGCCGCCGGGTCTCCGGTCGCCTCGATCACGATCTCGATCGCGCTCGACGAAATCGCGCTCAGGGCGTCATCTGTTACGCACGTGCCTGAGCTTCGAAGCGCCTGGTCGAAAGACCGGGCGCGGCAGCGCGCCTCATCCCAACCGCTACGGGAAAGGCTCTCCCTGGCGCGGCGGATGTCGAGATCGGCGACCGCCACCACGTGGATGCCTGGCGTGCGGCGCGCCTGGGCGAGATACATCGAGCCGAACTTGCCGGCACCGATGAGGGCGACGCGCAACGGCCTGCCGGCGGCCTCGCGCTCCTTGAGAAGCCTGAAAAGATTCATTTGCCTCGAACCGCAGGGACACGCTTCACGATTCACGGTCTCATAGAACCGCCGCGGCCGTCAATCGCTTTCCCGCGTCCTGGGCTCCCCGTGTTCTCCTTGGCCGGGTTTCCGTTTTTTTTCATCGGCGGTTACGGGACGCTTCCGGCATCACGCGGCCAGCGCCAGCGCCGCCGAGAGCAGTAGCCCGTGCGCGCATGCCGCGCCGATCGTCGCGCGGATCGCAGGCTCGAGGCGCGCGGGCGCTCCGGCGTGCCGCCAGAGGCCGGCCGACGCGCGGGCTGAAAGCGCCGCGGACAGCAACCCGGCGAGCGCGGCGGGCGGAAGATGATCGGCCGCGACGGCGCCGGCGAGCCATCCGTAGGCGAGGAGCGCGATCGCGATATAGCCCCAGCGCGCGCGCCCCCGCCCCAGCCGCACCACCCAGTGGCGCTTGCCTGCCGCCGCGTCGGCCGTCGCATCGGGGAACTGGTTGATGTAGAGGAGGTTCGCGACGAGCAGCGCATACGGCACGACCGCGATCAGCGGGAAGAGCGCGAGCGCGCCGCGCTGCACGTAGTCGGTGCCGACCGCGATGAGCGCGAAGCCTGCCGCGACGCAAGGCTCGCCGAGCCCCCGGCTGTTCAGCGCGAGCGGCGGCGCCGAATAGGCCCAGCCGATGAAGAGCCCCGCCGCTCCGATCGCGAGCAGCCATGGGCCCGAGACCCGCGCGAGCGCGAGCCCCGCGACGATCACCACCGCGAAGAGCGCCGCGCCGAAGACCGCCGTCTCGCGCGCCGTGAGCACTCCGTTCTGGATGAAGCGGCTGCCGCCGGTATAGGGGAAGAGGCGCTCGGTATTGATCGCGTCGGTGCCGTTCAGCGCGTCGTAGTAGTCGTTCAGCACGTTCGCGCCCGCGTGCGCGACGAGAGCGAGGAGCACGGTCGCCGCCGCGGCGGCGGGGCGGATCTCGACGCCGGCGTAATGGGCGGCGGCGAGCCCGATCGCGCAGGCGAAGAGCGTCACGGAGAGGAACGCCGGGCGGGTCGCGAAAAAGTAGCGCCCGAGCGGGCTCGGCAGCGCGGCGGGCGTCGGCTCGGCCGGTTTCATCTCGGCGGCTGCGTCTCGACCACAGCGCTTCCTCCTGTTCCGTGCGCTCGAGCCGCGCCGTGAGCCGCCGCGATTCGTCCTGGTGCGCCGCCAAGGCGGCGCTCGGCAGCCGTGGCGCCCTCGCTTGCCTGCTGCTCGGCCTCCGGCACGCGCTCGAGCGCCCGCTCGAGATCCTCCTCGGATGCGGCGCGCACTGCTCGATCTCGCCCGGTGTCGAGCGACGATAGCGCTCCCCAGTGCGGAGAGGTTGATTTACATCAACTGGCGGGCGCGCGGGATTGATCTGGGTCAAACCGGAGGGAGCGGGTCCTGCCCATCATGGCGGCGGCTCGGGGAAAGGGATTCATCCGTGCGACTCGCCTTCATCGTGTGCAACGAGTACCTCGCCCCGCGGCTGATGCAGCTTCTCGCCGCCGCTGGCATCGATTACTACACGCGCTGGGACGGCGCGCTCGGCAAGGGGCGCGGCACCGAGCCGCACCTCGGGCGCGGCGGCTATGGTGCTACCAATTCCGTGGTGATGATCGCCTTCGAGGAGGACGCGCCGCTCGAGGCGCTCGCGCGGACGATCGCCGCGGAGAACGAAGCGACCCGCCGAGCCGACGACCGGATCCGCCTCTTTCAGTTGCCGCTCGAGCGCGTGCTGTGACGAGCCATGCGGGCGCAACGCGCGCCCCCGGCCTTCCCCGCCGCTACTGCCAGCGGTGCTGCAGCGCGATCCCGATGAAATGCACCTTCTGCACCGGGTCCTGGAGCACCCGCGTGCCGTCGGTGTAGGTCCAGGTGGTCCAGGTCCAGTCGTCGGTGCTCCAGCGCTCGTAGACGTAGCTCAGACGCAGGCTCGTGTTCTTGCGCACCGCGTACTTCGCGGAGAGCTTGAGCCCGGTCACGTCGAAGAAAGCGTCGGGCAGCGGTGCGACCGCAGCGGCGCCGGAGACGCGCGCCAGGCCGTACTCGCTCTTGTCGCGCGAATGCGTGAGGTCGGCCTCGATTTCCAGCCAGGAATACGGCTTGCCGCGCAGGCCCACCCCTACGGCGTCGCCGATGTTGCGCAGGTCGGCGGCCCAGATCGTCGTGCCGGACTGTGTCTGCTGTTCGGCGCGGGTGTCGTTGCGCGAGATCCAGGCCGTTCCCTGCCACTTGTCCGTGAAGGCGTAGGAAAGGTCGAGCGAATAGGTCTGCGCCGTGCCCTCCCTCAGGCCGAGCGCGCGCCCGCCGTACTTGTCCTGCGCGTAGTCCGCGAAGAACTGGATCGAGAGCGGCAGGGATGGCTGCCAGTTCACGGTCAGGCGCACCTTGTCGCGGTCGCGGTCGGCGAGATGGAGCGGGTGGACGAGGTTGCTCCCGGTCGCGCCCCCGATCACGATATTGGTGAGGAAGGGAGAGCCGCCGCGCTCGCTGCGAACGTAGGACAGGGCGCCGGTGACGGTCTCGGATACAGAGCGGCGCAGCTCGGCGCGGGCGGAGACCTCCTCGGTCTCGTCGCGATGGCTGACCGAGCGGATGAGGTAGGTGTTGCGCTTCTTCAGCTCGTAGTCGAGCCCGCCGGTCAGCCTGAAGCCCATCGGCAGCGCATAGCTCGCCTCGAGCTTTCCGGTGGTGGATTCGATGGAGCGCGGCTCGTTGCGCCCGTCGAAGGTCGAGCCGGCGGCGCCCGAGGCGATGTACTGAGCGATCGGCGTCTTGTCGTCGCGGTCCTCGTAGCGCAGGTTGGCCAGAAGCGAGAGCTTCGGCAGCGGGCGCGCGGTGAGCCCCAGTTGCAGCAGCGTGGTGCTGACCTTGCCGCCCAGATCCGTGCGCCCGGTGGCGGAAGCGGTCACGAAGGGCTCGTTCTGCCTCTGGTGCGTATAGGCCACCTTGAAGGTGCCGCGCGTTGACTGCGTGAAGTTGTAGCCGCCGGCGAGATGGATCTGATGCGATTGATTGCCGGGGGGCAGCGCGATCGGGCTCTGGCCGGCGATGCCTCCCACCACGTTGAGCGCGGGGATGTCGTTCTGGAAGTCGGTCCCGTAGTAGCCACCCGAGAGTTGCAGTCGCTCGCCCGTGTAGCCGAGCGTCACCTCGAGCAGCCGCGTCGTGTAGTCGATCGGGTCGGTCAAGAACCTCACGTTGGGCGCGCCCGGGCTGGTCCCCTGCCCGAACAGGCGCGCGCCTTCCTTGTTCTCGTTGCGGAAGCGCACCTGGAGGTCGAGGCCGCGGCTCAGGAGCTTGTCGAAGCCGAGCGTGACGCGGTCGCGCCGGGTATCGAGCCGCACGGGCGCCGCGGCAGCGAGACCGGAGATGGTCTGGGTACCGGTGCCGATGCCCGCGAGCTGCGTGCTCACGGTGTAGGGATCGAGACGGGGGATCTGGTTGAGCTCGATGAAATAGCCCCAGTCGCCCTGGCGGTTGTGCTCGAAGCGCAGCTCCCGGCTGTCGAGCCCCAGGTTGCGGCCGGTGAGCTTGAGCCAGGTGCCGCTCGCCTCCTCGCGCCGCACGAGGTCGAGGTCGAGCAGTCCGTAGGCGCCGCGCTCCTCGAGCCCGCTGTACTGGCCGAAGCGCGGCCCGTCGTTGGTTGCGTAGCCGAGGCCGAAGCTCGCCGAGGAGCCGGGCCTGGTCAGCTCGACGATGTCCACGTCTTGCTCCGAGCGCGCCGGCCCGCAGGTGGCGGCGAGCGCGGCGCAGAGCGCCGTCAGGGAGAGGGCGCTGCGCGTGTTCGCTTTCATGATGAGCCCCTTTCCGATCAACGCCTGAAGGTGCGTTCACCCGCGGCATCTATCGGGTTGTTGGTGCCGTGGATGTTGGTGTGGCAGTTCAAGCAGCCGCGCGCGAGCACGACGGCGCGGTTGAGCGCGGTGCCGGTGCCGGTGACGTTTCCCGGAATCGTGCCGCGATGACTGGTCGGCTCGTGGCATTGCTGGCACAGGAACGGTGCCCGCGCCTTGAGCAGGTTCGGCGTCGTGGTGCCGTGCGGGTTGTGGCAGATCGAGCAGTCCTCCTGCACCGGCTGGTGGGTGCGGACGAACGGTCCGCGCTTTTCCATGTGGCAGGTGTAGCAGGTGTCATTCACGCTGTCGCGCGCGAGCTGCTTGGGCGCCACCGATCCGTGCGGGTTGTGGCAGTCGGAGCAGACGACCTTCCCCTCGGGGATCGGGTGGCGCGAGGGGCGGTTCATCTGCGCGCGCTGCTCCTTGTGGCAGGCGAGGCAGACTTCGGCCTGCGTCGCCTTCGCGCGCACCCTGTCTTGCGCGGTGTGCACCTGGTGGCAGGAGACGCAGGTGGTGTCGCGCGTGGCGTGCGCGCTGCCCGCCCAGTGGATGCGCTTGCCTCCCTGGTGGCAGGCGAGACAGGCCTGGTTCTGTGTTTCCGGCGGTGTCGCAGACTTGCGCCCGAACACGCGCTCGGGCTTGGGGCGCTCCTTGGCGCCCGCGGGGCGGGTGACGTGGGTTTCGCTCGCCCCGTGGCAGCTGGTGCAGCTCGGCGTGCGGGTGTCGGCGGTCGTGCCGTGCCGGGTCTTGCCGATCGAAAGGACCGGATATTCCTCCTCTTCGGCGTGGCAGCGCGTGCACACGGCGTCGCCCTTCAGCACCATGTCCTTGCGCGCGGGCTTCGCCTCCTGCGCTGTTGCGCCCTGCGCGAGCAAGGCGAGGCCGAGCGCCATGGCGATACCTCGGATGACGCTCCCGAGTGGATGATTCGCGTGTTCCATCCGGTCTTCTCCTTGCCTCGTGAAGGGGGCTGCGCCGATCCCGCGCCTGCAGATCAACGCCCCGCTCTCCCGATCTTCATTTCCCGCGGCCCGGGGCCTTCCGGCTCCTTGTGCGCGATGCCGAAATGGCAGTCTATGCAGGTGAGGCCCTCGGTCTTCATCTTCGCGTGCCGGGTCTTGGCGCGCTGCGACTGCAACTCGGCGTTCATCGCCGATTCGGTGTGGCAGTTGCGGCACTCCAGCGAGTCGGTCTCCTTCATGCGCTTCCACACCCGCTTCGCCAGCTCGTAGCGCTTCGCCTCGAACTTCTCCTTGGTCGAGATGGTGCCGACGAGCTTGCCGTAGAGCTCGAAGGTCGCCTCGACTTTGCGGACCAGCATCGGGACAGGCTCGCGCGGCACGTGGCAGTCGGCGCAGATCGCGCGCACCCCGGAGCGGTTGGTGTCGTGGATCGTGCCCTTGAACTCGGCGTAGACGTTGTCGCGCATCTCGTGGCACGAGATGCAGAAGCTCTCGGTATTGGTCCAGGCGAGGCCCGCGGCCCCGGCCGCGAGCAGCACGCCGCCGAGCAGCAGCGCGGCGAGCGTCGCACCGGTGGCGAGCGTCACCCGCGAGCAGGTCGCGCAGCGCTGCTTGAGGTCCTCCCACCACCGCCCGAGCACGTTTTCCTCCTATCAGGCCTTGCCCGGGATCAGCGCGAGAGGATCCAGCGCACGACGTTGCGGATGTCGGCCTCGTTCTTGGTCTTGAGGTTGTCGTGTTCCTCTTCCTTGCCTTCCACCTTGACCTTGGGGTTGGTGGTGAGGTGCTTCACCAGCGCCTGCTCGGCGTCGGCCTTGCCCTTGTACTTGGCGGCGATTTCCCGGTAGGCGGGAGCTTCCTTCTTGGCTGTGACCGAGTGGCATTTGAAGCAGCCGCTCTTCTTCATCAGCGCCTCGGCGGCGCCGGAGTCCACGCTTTGCGCCGCAGCGGGGATGCTTCCCGCGAGCGGGATCAGGCAAAGGAGCGGGAGAAAGGGGCGAGGGGTCATGCAGAGCCTCTTGCGGTCGGTAACAGGCAATGGGAGCGGCCGTCGGCCGCCGGGGGAGCAAACGGCCTGCTCCGCGAGGCGCATCGCGGTGCGCACGTGCGGGCGGTTGTTTTTGTTCGCGTTTCCATTTCGCCCGGGCACGATACTGCAGCGCAGCGGCCGTTTCTTTGATCTACATCAAGCGAACGAAAAGTCGCGCGAACGGCCCGGCGGCGCGCGATCGCAGATATCGGGTGCGCGGCGGGGGGTGCCGGTCTGATCCATATCAGGCGCTGCGCGCGCAACTCGCACCGCAATGCGCCCCGGAATGTTCATCGCGATTCATGAACGCGTGCGCGGTGGTGTTTCGCCGCGGTGAAGCTCGCGGTGCGGGCGGCGCAGGGCGGCGAGCGGGCGATCGGCCTGGCCGGCGCGGGCGCGAGCTTCGGTGAAATCGCGGTTTTCCTCGACCAGCCGTGCGTGTCGACCGCTGGAGCGCGCGCCGATGCCAGGCTCGTGCGCCTCGCGGGATCCTCGGCGCTGGAGGAATTCGGGCGCGAGCCCGGCTGCACGCGCGGCCTCGCCGCCGCACTCTCCCGGCCCGGCACCGGCTGATCGAGGCTCCCGAAGGCTGCACGCTGCGCTCCGGCACGCAGCGCGTGGCCGGCTATCCGCTCCGGGAGCTCACGCAAAACGCCGCCGGGCGCGCGGCGGTCGCGCTCCCGGTGAAAAAAGGCACATCGCCTCGCGACTCGACCTCGCTCGCGAGCATTCTTCGCGCATTCTGCGCGAGCTCGCCGCGCGTGGCGCGCCTCAACGAATTTCGCTGTCGATGACGACGGTCACGCCGCCCTCTCCCACGCGCACCGGAGCGCTCAGCCCCTCGAGGTCGCCCGGCCGGGGCGCGGGATCGCCGCTCTTCGAGACGCGAGCGCCGACGATCACCCGCGCGTGATCCGAGAGCTTCGCTCCCGCCGCCATCCCCATCGAGTCGTCGAGGCTGAAGGCGGCGGGCAGATCGCGCACGCGCTTGCGCGTGACCGCGAGCGGCAGGCGCGACCCCTCGGCGGCGCGCGCAAACACGAACACCGTGTCGTCAGGCGAGACCTTCGCGGCGAGCTCCGGGGCGAGCCGGACCGTGCCGCTCACTGCGGGACGGGTGGCGGGAGCGGAGGGCGCCGTTGCGCCGCCGGCCGACCGCGCCTCGGAGAGGCTCGCGCGCACCGCAGCCGCGAACTCGGAATCCGCTGGAACGAGATTGAGGATCTTTTCCCAGTGCGCCGCTGCGGCGCCGTAGTCCCGCTTCTGGAACGCGGCCGTTCCCGCCAGCGCGAGCGCCTTCACGTTGTTCGGATCCACTGCCAGCGCCTGCGCGATCACCCGCTCGGGCTCGCCCGCGAGGCTGCGGCCCTGCGCCATCGCGAGCGCGTCGGCGTAGTCGGCGAGCAGCTGCGCGTCGGGCGGCAGCCGCCTCACCGCGTTGGCGTAGGCATCGGCGGCCTCGGCGAAGCGGCCGAGCACGGTATAGGAGCGGCCGAGCACCATCCAGCCGGTGGCGTCCTCGGGATTGGCCCGCAGGCGCGCGGCGAGCTTTCCGACCAGCTCCTCGATCTGCTGGGCGGTGATGGCGTGCGCCCCGCCTCCCTCGGCCTGGGGCGAGAGCGCCCGCGGATTGCCGACCGCGAGATAGAGCAGCGCCGCGACGAGCGGCACCGCCACCCCGAGCGCGATCGCCGCCTCGCGTCCCGCCCGGGGCGCGGGCGCCGGCTGCTGCTCCGCGGCGAGATCCTCGAGGAGCCTGCTCTCGATCTCGCGCCGCGCCTCGTCGTACTGGGCGCGGCTCAGGGTTCCCGCGGCGAGATCGGCCTCCAGTTCCCGCAGCTGGTCGCGGTAGACCGCCACGTTCGCCGCCGCGCGCGTGCCGGCCCCGGCTGCGCCGCGGCGCGCGAGCAGCGGCGGCAGCAGGAACGCGAGCGCGCCCGCCGCGAGCAGCACCGCGATGATCCAGAATGCCGTCATGGAGCGATTGGCGATTTGCGATTCGGGGTTTGTTCCGGTTCGCCGCCCGCGAGCAGCGCCTCGGCCCGCGCGCGTTCCTCCTCCGAGAGCAGCGGCTCGCGCGCCTCGCGGCGCCGGCGCGCGAGCCGCCAGTAGAGCGCCGCGAGCCCGGCGATCATCAGCAGGCCGGGGCCGACCCAAAGCAGCACGGTGGTCACCTTGAACGGCGG
>DATLZE010000004.1:0-11312 GCA_035574195.1 Burkholderiales bacterium
GACCACCTCGTCCACCGCCTTGTCAATGCCGCGCTTCAGATCCATCGGGTTCATGCCGGCGGCCACATACTTCATGCCCTCGGCCACGATCGCCTGCGCGAGCACGGTGGCCGTGGTGGTGCCGTCGCCCGCCACGTCCGAAGTCTTGGAGGCGACCTCCTTCAGCATCTGCGCCCCCATGTTCTCGAACTTGTCCTTGAGCTCGATCTCCTTCGCCACCGACACCCCGTCCTTGGTCACCGTCGGCGCCCCGAACGAGCGCTCGAGCACCACATTGCGCCCCTTCGGACCGAGCGTCACCTTCACCGCATCGGCCAGGATGTTGACCCCGGCGACGATGCGGTGCCGCGCCGATTCATGAAACTTGACTTCCTTCGCTGCCATGACTGCTGACCTCCTGACTCACTTGGCTTCGATCACGCCCATGATGTCCTCTTCGCGCATCACGAGCAGCTCTTCGCCCTGGACCTTCACCGTCTGCCCGGAATACTTCCCGAACAGCACCTTGTCACCGACCTTGATGTCGAGCGGGCGGACCTTGCCGTCCTCCAGGATCTTGCCCTTGCCCACCGCCACCACCTCGCCCTGGTCGGGCTTCTCGGCCGCGGTGTCGGGAATCACGATACCGGAGGCGGTCTTGCGCTCCTCCTCCAGCCGCTTGACGATCACGCGGTCGTGCAATGGACGAATCTTCATAGCGAGTGCCTCCTGCTACTTAACTCATTGAATGAAAACTGTTTTTTGTGTTAGCGAGGGCCGCTAACTGCCGTTTTTATGGGGGCCGAAAGCGAATTTTCAAGCCCCGTCGAATCCGGACCGCCAGCGCAACCGCCCGCACGCCTCCCCGCCCGTTCGGGCGGGGGCCGTTCGACAGGCGGATTTATTCCTTCACGGACAGGGTCTTGCCCTGCCTCACACCTTCAGCCCTTCGCCTTGCTTACGTCGCTGGCCGGATGCCGTAGCTCTGCTCGATGTAGCGGCGCAGCTCCTCGGGAGTGATGAAGCCGTCGCGATTGATGTCGATGTCGTTGAAGCGCGGGCCGAAATCGAGGTCGCCGCGCACCTCCTCGCGGGTGAGCCGGCCGTCGCGGTCGAGATCGAGCGCCTTGAACGCCGCCCAGTCGGCCTCGGCCCGCCGCCGGTTGTAGGTCTCCCGGTCGTCGGCGGCCGCGGCAAGCGCAACCGCTCCGAGCAATACCGCCAACCAGATTCGGTTCTTCATGGATTCCTCCTTTCCCTGGGCGCGCCTCGCTGTTCGCACTTGACGGCGCGCGTACTCATTGGTGCGGGGCAGTCCGGGGAAAGTTTCTGGCGCCCGTTATGACGCTATACTGGCGCCTCACCGCAACGCCATCGAAAAAAGGGGGAAGACGATGAAGGCCAAGGTAAACGGTATCGAGATTCACTACGAGATCGAAGGCAGCGGCCCTTGGGTCACGCTCAGCCATTCGCTCGCCTGCAACCTGCACATGTGGGACGAGCAAATGGAAGTGCTCGCCCGAAACTACAGGGTGCTGCGCTACGACACGCGCGGCCACGGGCAGTCGAGCGCGCCCGAGGGCGAATACACGCTCGAACAGCTCGCCGACGACGCGAAGGGGCTGCTCGACGCGCTCGGCATCCGGCACACCCACTGGGTGGGGCTTTCGATGGGCGGCATGATCGGCCAGGCGTTCGCGCTCAAGTATCCCGGCGTCTTGCAGAGCATGGTGCTCGCCGACACCACCAGCCGCCGCCCGCCGGACGCCGCGAAGATGTGGGGCGAGCGCATCGCCACCGCTCGCGAGAAGGGCATGGAGGCGCTGGTCGAATCCACGCTCGGGCGCTGGTTCACCGAGCCGTACCGCAACTCGCACAAGGACGTGATGCAGCGCATCGCCGGCTACATTCGCTCGACACCGGTCGCCGGCTTCATCGGCTGCTGCCATGCCATCTCGCGGGTTGACTACCTCGAGCGGCTGAAGGAGATCAAGATCCCGGTGCTGGTCATGGTCGGCGAGCACGATCACGGCACTCCGCCCGAGGCCGCGCGCGCGATTCATCAAAACCTGCCAGGCTCGGAGTTGCGGATCATCCCCTCGGCGGCGCACCTCTCCAACGTCGAACAGGCGAAGATCTTCAACGACGCGCTCCTCGATTTCCTCGGCCGCGCGTCGAGGCGCAGCTAGACCATCCGGTGCCGCGCGTTGCTGCGGAAACTGTAGTAGCCACCCGCCAGCAACAGCGCCGAGCACGAGATGAACACCGGCGCGAAGCCGAGCGCCGCGCCCAGACCGCCGAATAGCAGCGGCACCGTGACGTGGGTGCCGTTGTTGAACATCACGCGCAAGCCGGCGCCCTCGGCCGCCCGCCCGTGGGGAGCGAGATGGTAGATGAGCGCCCCCGACACCGGCTGCCCGCAGCCCACGCCGAGCCCCAGCAGGAACGAAGCCGCCGCGAGCGGCAAGGCATGGGTGAACAGGGGGAAGAGCAGGAACGAGAACCCGGCGAGCACGATCGCGTAGACCAGCACCTCGAACTCGCCCCACGCGGCCGCGAGCCGCGAAATCACGGTGCGCACGGCGAACACCGCGGCAGCGAACATCGCCATCACCATGCCGATCGCGCTCGCCGAGAGCCCCGCGGCGTGCCCGTAGATCGGGAAATAGAACTGGTAGAGGTCCCACGCGGCGGAGAGCAGCCCGCTCGCGATGATGGTGTTGCGAAGCTGCGGGATGCGCAGCAGATCGAAGGCGCTCGCGCCGGACTCGGCCCCCGCCCCGGCCCGGGCCGCCTTCGGCAGCATCTCGCGCTTCACCCACAGCAGGACCGCCGAGGGCACGAGACTTGCGGCGAGCGCGAGGTAGGCCGCACGGTGCCCGCCGAGATAGTCAATGGAGAATCCCGCGATCAGCGGTCCGAAGAAGATCGCGAGCGAGAACCCGATGGAGAGCAGCGCGTAATTGCGCACGCGCTCTTGCGGCGCGCCGATCGCCCCCGCGCTGCCCTGCACCGCGACGAAGAAGAACTGGGAGGAGGTGCCGAGCACGAGCGCGGCGAGATAGAGCGTCGCGAGCCCCGGGAAAAAAGCGGGCAGCAGCAGACCGACGAGCACCCCCAGCGTGCCGCCCAGCATCGGGACGAGCGGCCCCGCCCGGTCCGCGAGCCTGCCAGCGTAGACCGCGAGCAGCACGGGAAGCAGCGCATAGAGCGCCATCAGCACCCCCACCGCGAAGGGGTCGGCGCCGAGGCTCAGCGCGTGCAGCGACATCACCACGCGGCTGCCGCCGAACCCGGTGTGGTTGAGCAGGCAAATCAGGGTGACGAGATAGATCGCCATTGGAGGTCGCAACGAGAGGCGCCGCGCGGCAAGCTCGAGGCGCGTTATTGTATAACGCCCGGCGCGCTTTTCGGGCTCGAAATTCCATATAGTGGTCAAGCAGCGGCGACCCCTGGAAAGCGATTCCGCTCTCGGGAACGGCGCGCTGCCCGCAAGCGTTGCCGCTCGCGACCGAGCCGCGAGTCCATAAAATGGCAAGCGCGCGGCAGGGCGCCGCGCGCCTCAATCGGCCCGGGCGCCGGTCGCCTTCACCACCGGGCCCCACTTCGCCCACTCGGCCTTCATGAAGGCGACGAACTGCGCCGGGGGAAGATAGGTCGCGTCCGCGCCTTGCTGCCCGAAGCGCTCCTTCACCTCGGGCAAGGCGAGGATCTTCCCGAGCTCCTCGCTCAGGCGCGAGACGATCGGTTTCGGGATGCCGGCAGGCCCTGAAATCCCGTACCACACCTTGCCGTCCACCTGCGGATAGCCCAGCTCGGCGAGCGTCGGCAGCTCCGGATACTTCGAGGAGCGCTGCCCGCCCACCGTGGCGAGCAGCCGAATGCGCCCGGCCTGGACGTGAGGATAGATCGAGGGCAGCGAGTCGAAGCCGAGCTGCACATTGCCCGCCGCAAGATCCACCACACCCGGCCCGCTGCCCTTGTACGGCACGTGCACAATGGGCGAGCCGGTGGCGGTCTTGAACATCTCGCCGACGAGGTGCGGCATGCCGCCGCTGCCCGAGGAATAGAAGTGCAGCGTGTTCGGTTTCGCGCGGGCGAGCGCGATCAGCTCCTTCACCGACTTCACCGGCAGCGCCGCGTTCGCCGCCACGTACATCGGCAGGCTGGTCGCGAGCCCGACGTGGGTGAAGTCCCGCAGCGCGTCGTACGGCAGCTTCGTGTAGAGCACCGGACCGACGCCGTGGGTGGTCGAGGAGGACCAGAGCAGGGTGTGCCCATCGGGCGTCGCCTTCGCCGTGATATCGGAGGCGATGGTCCCGCCGGCCCCCCCGCGGTTCTCGCCCACCACGTTCTGGCCCAAGGCCTCGGCGAGCTTCTGCGCGACGATGCGCGCGGTGAAGTCCGCCGCGCCTCCGGGAGGCACCGCGATGATGAGGCGGATCGGGCGCGCCGGATAGGGCTGCGCCCATGCCGTGTGCACCTGCCACAACGCAAGCGCGGACAGCATCAATGTCACGGTCTTTCTCATAACGTCATCTCCTCGCGCAGTGGTCCCCGCGCTCGGGCTCATTGTGTGCCAGGGAGCATGCCTATCACAACCGCCTCAGATGCTTCTCGCCGCCCGCGGCGGGACCACCAAGTAGTGCACGGCGAACAGGCGCCCGGCGTCCGTCCAGCACGCCGCCGGCGCGAGCCCCGCGGAGCGCGCGAGCGCCTGAAACTCGCGCACCGAGTACTTGTACGAATTCTCGGTGTGGATGGTCTCCCCGGCGCGCAAGCGGATCACGCGCCCGGCGAGCCGCACGCGCTGTTCGCGCGCGCTCACGAGATGCATCTCGACGCGCCCGCGCGCCGCGTTGTAGAACGCGCGATGGCGGAACGCGGACAGGTCGAAGTCGGCGCCGAGTTCGCGATTCACGCGCGCGAGAAGATTGAGGTTGAAGGCGGCCGTCACCCCGCGCGCGTCGTCGTAGGCCGCCTCGAGCCGCGCCCGGTCTTTCTTGAGGTCCACTCCGATCAGCAGCCCTCCGCCCGGACCCGCGAGCGCACGGGCGTTCGCGAGGAACCGCCGCGCCTCGCCGACAGTGAAATTGCCGATGGTCGAGCCCGGGAAATAGATCACGCGGCGCGCCCGCAGGGCGAGAATCTCCGGCGGCAGCGCAAGCGGGCGCGTGTAGTCCGCGCACACGGCGATGATCGCGAGCCGGGGGAAGAGGCGCGCGAGCGCGCGACACGAGGCCCTGAGCTGTTGCGCGGCGATATCGATCGGCACATAGACCGCGGGCGCGGCCGCTGCGATGAGGATGCGAGTCTTGCGGCTGTTGCCGCTGCCGTATTCGATCAGCATGCAGCCCCGCCCGAGGCGGCGCGCCATCTCGCGCGCGTGCGCGCGCATGATCGCCGTCTCGGTGCGCGTCGGATAGTACTCGGGCAGCCGGCAGATCGCCTCGAACAGGGCGCAACCGCGCTCGTCGTAGAAGTACTTGGGAGGCAACGCCTTGCGCGGGCGCGAGAGCCCGGCGAGCACCTCCGCGCGGAAGCGGCCGGCCGCGGGTCGCAAGTCGTGAAACGAAAAAATTTCGCGCTGCAACGGCATGAGCCGTCCGGATAACGAGAAGCGGCCGGTGGGGGCGGTGGTCGAATGCGAGCAACGAGGCACCGAGCAGCGAGCGGCCGCCCTGGGGCGCCGCACCTCACGCTTCACGCTTTGCGTTTCACGCTCCTGCGCCGGCCTCACCCCGCCGGCTGGCGGGAGACGGTGCTCTCGATCCAGTGCTTGATGCGGTTCGCGTCGCCGATGCGGGTGAGCCTGCCCCAGGAATCGAGCAGGACGATGATCACCGGTGTGGCCGCGATCCGCGCCTGCATCACCAGACAGCGCCCCGCCTCGCTGATGTAACCGGTCTTGGACAGTCCGATCTCCCACTTCGGATTGCGCACCAGCCCGTTGGAGTTGCGATAGTGCAGCAGGCTCCCGTCGGCGAGCCGCACAGCGTGGGAGGGCTCGGTGCTGTACTCGCGAATCAGCGGCTCCCGGTAGGCGGCCGCCACCAGGCGCGCGAGGTCTTGCGCCGTGGAGACGTTCTCGCTCGAGAGCCCGGTGCCGTCCACGAAACGGGTGCGCCACATGCCGAGCTCGACCGCTTTCTGGTTCATGGCCGCGACGAAGGCGCGCGTGCCGCCCGGGTAGGCGCGCGTCAGCGCTGCCGCGGCGCGGTTCTCGGAGGCCATCAGCGCGAGCTTGAGCAGATCGCCGCGTGTGATCGTGACGCCGACTCGCAACCGCGAGCGGGTGCGCTTGACGTCGTCCACGTCCGCCTCGCTGATAGTCACCGGCTCGGCGAGCGGCAGCCCGCTCTCCAGCACCACGAGCCCGGTCATCAGCTTGGTGATAGAGGCGATCGGCACCACTTCCGCCTCGTTCTTGGCATAGAGCACGCGCCCGCCCTCCTGCTCGATCACCAGCGCGTTGGCCGATTTGAGGTTCAGGCCAGCGGCATTGGCGGCGAGCAGCCGGTCACGCGCCTGGCCTTGAGCGTGCGCGCCGGGCGCGAGCGCAAGCGCCAGCGCCATGGCGAAACCGAATCGCTTCACGCCATCCTCCCTCGGCACCGGCACGGCCCCGGCCGCGCCAGCTTGTTGATTCAGGTGACAAAATACAGGGTCGAGAGGGCTTTTTCAACCCGCTTTCGAACCGGCAGGCAAGCTCCGTCCCGAGGCGTGGGGAACGGGCCAAAAAAAACTCCGCACGGGACAAATCGTCCCGGCGGAGATAAAGAGGCCATGCAATCGCCCGCTCAGCACGGGCGATCGCAACTGCTAGGCCTCCGAGGAGGAAAGACTGAGCAAGCGCGCAGTCTGTGCGGGTCCCGCTGAGCTTCCCGCATGCGATGCACGATAGTCCCCGCGGCTTACACCAAACTTACAGCGCCTTGCTGCGCAGGGCCGGATCGTGTGGAAAATTGACGCACCCGTTTCTCCAGAGTCCAGAATCTGGACACGAGCGCCGGCTGCGGGGCCGCGCGAGCGCTGAGATACACTATTTGCGCGATGCGCATCCTGATCGTCGAAGACGACCCGGTGCTCGCCGACGGCCTCACCCGCACGCTGCGCGCGGCGGACTACGCGGTGGACTGCACCGGCGACGGGGCCGCGGCCGATCACGTGCTCGCCGCGCAGGGCTACGACCTCGTGATCCTCGACCTGGGGTTGCCACGGCTCGACGGGTTCGAGGTGCTCAAGCGATTGCGCCACCGCGGCTCGCGCGTGCCGGTGCTGGTGCTCACCGCGCGCGACGCGCTCGACGACCGCGTCAAGGGGCTCGACCTCGGTGCCGACGACTACCTCACCAAGCCGTTCGACCTGCCTGAACTCGAAGCTCGCGTGCGGGCGCTGATCCGGCGCGGGCAATCGGGCGGCGGCTCGCTCCTCACGCACGGGGCGCTCACGCTCGACACTGCGGGGCGCCGCGCGACGCTGAACGGCGAGCCGCTCGAGCTCTCGGCGCGCGAGCTCGGGGTGCTGGAGGTGCTGATGCTGAGGAGCGGGCGAGTGGTGAACAAGGAGCAGCTCGCCGAGCGGCTCTACGGCTGGGACGAGGAGGTCGGCCCCAACGCGATCGAGGTCTATGTCCACCGCCTGCGCAGGAAGCTCGAGCCCGCGGGGGTCGTGATCCGCACCATTCGCGGCCTGGGCTATCTCCTCGAGAAGGACGCATGAGGCCGCGCACGCTGCGGCGCCAGCTCATCATCTGGCTCGTGCTGCCGCTGCTCGCGCTGTGGTCCATCAGCACCTACGTGGACTACGATATCGCCAACCAGTTCGTCACCAACGCCTACGACCGCTCGCTGCTCGACACCGCGATCGATATCGGCAAGCAAGTCAAGGTCGAGAACGGCCGCGTGCGCGCCGACCTCCCGGAGGTGGTGCTCGAAATCCTGCTCACCGGCGAGCCCGGCAAGCTCTTCTATCAGGTGAGCGGCCCGCGCGGCGAGCACATCGCCGGCCACCGGGGCCTGCCCGCCCCGCCCGAGGCCGATTCCGAGGCGGTGGTCTACTACGACGCCGAGTACTTGGGCCAGCCGGTGCGCGTCGCCGCGCTCCGGTTGCCGCTCGAGGGCGACCACGGCCCGGTGCTGGTACAGGTGGCGGAGAGCACTGCCGCGCGCATCGACTTCGCGCGCCAGATCATGATCCGCATGATGCTGCCGCAGGGCCTGCTGATCCTGCTCGCCGCGGTGCTGGTGTGGTACGGCGTCGGACGCGGGCTCGCGCCGCTCGCCGATCTGCGCCGCGAGATCGCGCGCCGCTCGCACCGGGACCTCTCCGCGCTGCCGGAGCAGCGGGCACCGCAGGAAGTGCAGCCGCTGATCCGCGCCATGAATGACCTTCTCGCCCGGCTCTCGCAGGCGCTCGACGCCCAGAGCCGCTTCGTCGCCGATGCGGCGCACCAGCTGCGCACACCGCTCGCCGGGCTCAAGACCCAGACCGAGCTCGCGCTGCGCCAGGCGCAGAGCAGCGAGGCGCAGGCGGCGCTCGCGCAGCTGCAAGCCGCCACCGAGCAGGCCACCCGCCTGGTGAACCAATTGCTCGCGCTCGCGCGCGCCGAGCCGGGCGCCGCCAATGGCGTCGCCTTCGAGCGGCTCGATCTGTCCCGGCTCGCGCGGGAGACCACCACCGAGTGGGTGCCGCGCGCGCTCGCGCGCAACATCGATCTCGGCTACGAGGGGGCTCCCGCGGCGCCGGTCACCGGCGACGCCTTCCTGCTCAAGGAGATGCTCAACAATCTGCTCGACAATGCCGTGCGCTACACCCAGCCGGGTGGGCAGGTCACGGTGCGCGTCGCGAGGGAAGCGCAGCGCGTGACGCTGGAGGTCGAAGACAACGGGCCGGGGATACCGGAGGCCGAGCGCGACCGCGTGTTCGAGCGCTTTCACCGCGTGCTCGGCAGCGGCGCCGAGGGCTGCGGTCTGGGGCTCTCGATCGTGCGCGAGATCGCGCTCTCGCACAGCGCCCAGGTGGGCCTCGCGGCCGGCGCGGGCGGCACCGGCACCCTGGTGCGCGTCGCCTTCCCGCGCGCGGTCTCCGGCTCGCCGCAGGGCTAGCCCGCGGCGAGCCGCGCCTGGGCCGCAGCCTGCTCGTGCTCCGCCTCCTCCTGCTGCAGCGCCCACATCCGGGCGTAGGCTCCGCCCGCCTCGAGCAGAGCGCGGTGAGTGCCGCGCTCGACGATGCGCCCGCCCTCCAGCACCAGGATCTCGTCCGCGTCCATCACGGTGGAGAGGCGGTGCGCGATGACGAGCGTGGTGCGCCCGCGCGCGATGCGCGCGAGCTCGTCCTGGATCGCCTGCTCGGTCGCGGAATCGAGCGCCGAGGTCGCCTCGTCGAAGATCAGGATGCGCGGGTTCTTGAGGATCGCGCGCGCGATCGCCACGCGCTGCTTCTCGCCTCCCGAGAGCTTGAGCCCTCGCTCGCCGACCCGGGTCTCGTATTTCTCGGGCAGGCTCTCGACGAAGTCGTGGATGTGCGCTGCCCGGGCCGCCTCGATCACCTCCTCGCGCGAGGCGTCGGGACGGCCGTACTGGATGTTGTAGTAGATGGTGTCGTTGAACAGCACCGTGTCCTGCGGCACGATGCCGATCGCGGCGCGCAGCGACGACTGCCTGAGGTCGCGGAGGTCCAGGCCGTTCACCGTGATGCGGCCACCGGTGACGTCGTAGAAGCGATAGAGCAGCCGCGCGAGCGTGGACTTGCCAGAGCCGCTCGGCCCCACCACCGCGACCTTGGCCCCGGCCGGGATCTCGAAGCTCACTTCGTGCAGGATCTGGCGCTTCGGCTCGTAGCTGAAGCTCACCCGCTCGAAGCGCACCGTCGCGGGGCCCGCGGGCAGCTCGCGTGCGTCCGGGCGGTCCTCGACCTCGCGGTTCTCGGCGAGAAGCCGGAACATGCGATCCATGTCCACGAGCGCCTGTTTGATCTCGCGGTAAACCATGCCGAGGATGTTGAGAGGGATGTAGAGCTGGATCAGCAGGCCGTTCACCAGCACGAGATCGCCCACGGTGAGCTCGCGCGCCACCACGCCCTGGGCGGCGAACACCATGAGCGCGGTCACCGCGGCGGCGATGATCAGGCTCTGGCCGATGTTGAGGATGCCGAGCGAGGCCTCGGTGCGGACCGCGGCTGACTCGTAGCTCCTCAGGTTCTCGTCGTAGCGCCGCGCCTCGTACTCCTCGTTGCCGAAGTACTTGACGGTCTCGTAGTTGAGCAAGCTGTCGATCGCGCGGGTATTCGCGCGCGAGTCGAGCTCGTTCGCGTGGCGGCGGATCTCCATGCGCCACTCGGTGATCGCCACCGTGAACGCGATGTAGAGCGCGATCGCGACGAAAGTGATCGCCGCGAAGCGCCAGTCGAAGCGCGCGAGCAGGATCCAGGCGACCAGCCCGAACTCGAGCAGCACGGGAATGATCGAGAACAGCATGTAGGAGAGCAGCGTGGAAATGCCGCGCGAGCCGCGCTCGATGTCGCGCGCCACCCCCCCGGTCTGGCGCTCGAGGTGAAAGCGCAGCGACAGCGAGTGCAGGTGCCGGAACACGGCGAGCGCCACGCGCCGGATCGCGCGCTGCGTCACGCGCACGAACACGAGGTCGCGCAGCTCCGCGAACAGCGTCGCCGAGAAACGCAGCAGCCCGTAGGCCGCGAGCAGCGCGAAGGGCGCGACGAGCGCCGCGCGCGTCGCGTCGAGCGCGTCAACGATTTCCTTGAGCACCAGCGGCACGCCGACGTTGGCGAGCTTGGCGGTGACGAGGCAGGCGAGCGCGGCGGCCACGCGCCAGCGGAATTCCCACAGATAGGGCGCGAGCAGCGCCGCGGCGCGCCATTCGTTGCGCCCGCGCGCAGCCCTCGCCGCGGCGAGCTCGGCCGGCATCGCGCCTTGGTGCAGGATCATGGAGCGATTGTACATGCAACGCGGGGAACCGAATCGAATCAAGGAGTTGTTTCGCCGGACCGGCGCCGTCCCGGCCGCCCGTTTGTAACCAGGTGTAAAGCTTGCAACGCCGAGGCGAGTTTTGCGTTCTAATCAGCGTCAAAGCGGGCAGTCAGGGCCGCCGCTTCAACTGCGCGGGATCGAGCGCACGCGGGCGTGCCGCCCGCTCCCGCGGACTTGGACACGAGGGAGACAGGATCATGAAGAGGACGATTTCAATAGGAACGCTGATGGCGCTTGGCAGCGCCAGCGTCGCGGCTCCGGATTTCACCGACACCGCGCAGGTCGTCTCCGCGACGCCGATCATCGAGCGCGTGACCGAGCAGCGCCAGGAGTGCGGGCCCGCCGC
>DATLZE010000005.1:0-8908 GCA_035574195.1 Burkholderiales bacterium
GGCGGTTGGCGGATGGCGCGGCGACGCCGCCGCCGAAGCGCGCGAGCAGGCGCCGCGCCACCGGATGAGACGGCACCCGCAGCGCGACCGTGTCCTCGCCACCGGTCACGACGTCGGAGACGATGCGCGCGCGCCGCAGGATCAGCGTCAGCGGCCCGGGCCAGAAGCGCCGCGCGAGCCGGTGCGCCGCCTCCGGAACCTCGCGCGCCCACACCGCGACCTGCACCGCTTCCGCAAGGTGCACGATCAGCGGATGCGTCGCGGGACGCCCCTTCACCTCGAAGATTTTGCGCACCGCCTGCGGGTTGCAAGCGTCCGCCCCGAGCCCGTAGACCGTCTCGGTCGGAAAGGCGACCAGCCCCCCCGCGCGCAGCACCGCGACCGCGCGCTCGATCTCCCGGTCAGCAATCATTCTCGTGCCCCGCTCGGCACGGCGGGCGAGCCGCCGCGCCCCGCTCACTCCCGCGGCCGAGTGGCGCCTTGCGCCAGGTCGCGCACGGACGCCGGCACGAAACCGCCCGTGAGCATGCCGAGGACATAGACGCCGGTCACCAGCAAGGGCACGGGAAGCGAGGCGCTCATGCTCAGGAACGAAACCGTGACGGCCTCCAGGTTCTGGAACTTGAACAGCAGCACCATCGCCGTGAACAGCACGATCAGCGCGATGCAAACGTATCTCATGGCCCGGCCTCCTTTCCAGTCATCCGCTCCCGGCGCCTTCGCCCAAAGTGGCGCGAAGCAGCGCATCGCCCGCAAGCCCCGCCACGAACGAACCGCTGAGAATGCCGGGGCGGTCCAGTCCCTGGAAGGAAACGCCGCCCTCATCGAACGCCAGCGGGGCGGTGGACAGGCTCATCGTGAAACCCACCCCGCAGGGCAGCGCGACACCCGCGACGTGCGGCCAGCGGACTCCTTTGCCCAGCGCAGGCGAGCCCCGCCCAGAGCGCAAGGGCGCTCGCAGCCAGCACCCCGACTAGCTCGCCGATACCAGCCTCTCCGGGGCGGATTTCGAGCGCAAGCCAGCGCAGCTCCTCATGGGCGCCGCGCAGGGGCGAATTGGCGACGATCATCGCGAGCAACGCGGCCGCCAGGCCGCCAACAGGACGATCCCGCCCGCGGATTCGGGCTGGACGAATTGCTGAAGCGACCGCGCCCAGCGGTTACCCGGGAAGGATGGCCCTGAGTCTTTCATACCGGCTCCTTGCGGCTGCCGCCCGGCCTCGCCCCCGCGCTATTGCGCGAGCCGCCGCAGCGCCTCGCGGTACTTTTCCGCGGTCTTCGCGATCACCTCGGCGGGAAGTCTCGGCGCGGGCGGCTGCTTGTCCCAGGGCTGCAGTTGCAGCCAGTCGCGCACGAACTGCTTGTCGAAGGAGGGGGGGCTGGTCCCGACGCGGTATTCCGAAGCGGGCCAGAAACGCGAGGAGTCAGGGGTGAGGATTTCGTCGATCAGCACCAGGTTGCCGGCCAGGTCGGTTCCGAACTCGAACTTGGTGTCGGCGATGATGATGCCGCGGGCGGCGGCGTATTCGGCCGCCTCGGTATAGAGCCGCAGCGCAGTCTCGCGCACCCGCTCGGCGAGGGCGCGGCCGCCGACGATCTGCGCCGCCCGTTCGAAGGAAATGTTCTCGTCGTGTGCTCCGACCGGAGCCTTGGTCGCGGGCGTGAAGATCGGCTGCGGGAGCCTCTCGGCCTGCCTCAACCCTGCCGGCAGCCGGATCCCGCACACCGCGCCCGTCTCCGAATACTCCTTCCAGCCCGAGCCGATGAGGTAGCCGCGCACCACCGCCTCGATCTTGAGCGGCTCCAGCCTTCGGACCACCATGGCGCGGCCCGCGACCTGGTCGCGCTCGCCCGGCGCCACCACCGATTCGGGCGCGACCTCGAGGAGGTGATTGGGCACGATGTGCGCGAGCTTGCGAAACCAGAACGACGCGAGCGCCGTGAGCACCCGTCCCTTGCCGGGAATCGGATCGGCGAGGACGACGTCGAAGGCGGAAATGCGGTCGGTCTGCACCAGCAGCAGCCGGTCCTGCCCGAGCCCGTAGAGATCGCGCACCTTGCCGCGGTGCACGAGCGGCAGGCTTCTCAGGTTCGATTCGTAGAGCGCCGCTTCGTCTGCCGCCATCCCGCCGCTCATGCGTAGTCGTGCGCCCACTCCGGCAGCAGCGCTGCGCGCACCGCGAGCGCGCGCTCGAGCGCTTCGTCGGGGCTCGCGCCGAGCACCGTGAAATGGCCCATCTTGCGCCCCGGGCGCGGCTCGTGCTTGCCATAGAGGTGTAACTTCGCATCCGGAAGCCGGAGAATCTCGCTCCAAGCGGGCTCCCCATGCCGCCAGGCATCGCCGAGCACGTTGACCATCGCCACCGGGGAAAGCAGCCGGGTGTCGCCGAGCGGCAAACCACACAGCGCCCTGACCTGCTGCTCGAACTGCGAGGTGACGCACGCGTCGATCGTGTAATGGCCGCTGTTGTGCGGGCGCGGCGCGATCTCGTTGGCGAGCAGCCGCCCGTCACGGGTGACGAAGAACTCCACCGCCAGCACGCCGCAATAGTCGAGGCGCTCGGCCACAGTGAAGGCCGCGCGCTCGGCCTCGCGGGCGAGCGCCTGCGGCACGCGCGCCGGCACCACGGTGACGTCGAGGATGCCGTCGCGGTGGCGGTTCTCCGCCACCGGAAACGCGCGCGCCTCGCCGTCGGCGCCGCGCGCCGCCACGACCGAGATTTCGCACCGCAGCTCGAGCAGACGCTCGAGCACGCAGGGCTCGGCGCCGAGCGCCGCGTAGGCGCGCCGTGCATCGAGCCTCGTCGCCACGCGCGCCTGTCCCTTGCCGTCGTAGCCGAAGCGCGCCCGCTTGAGCACGCCCGGCAGCAGCGCCTCCTCGAGGCGATCGAAATCGGCTTCGCGCTCGATCGCAGCATAGGGCCCCACCGCGATGCCGCAGCTCTCCAGAAAGCGCTTCTCGCGAATGCGATCCTGCGCGATCGCCACCGCGTCGCCTGCGGGGCGAACCAGGCAATGTGCCGCGAGCCAGCGCAGGCTCTCGGCGGGCACGTTCTCGAATTCGGTGGTCACGGCCGCGCACGCGCCCGCGAGCTCGTCGAGCGCCTCGCGGTCCTGGTAGGCAGCCTTGAGGTGCAGGTCGGAGACAGCGCCCGCCGGGCTCAGCGGATCGGGGTCGAGCACCGCCACGCGGTAGCCCATGCTGTGCGCGGCGAGCGTGAACATGCGGCCGAGCTGCCCCCCGCCCAGCATGCCGAGGGTTGCGCCGGGGAAGATCATCGGCGCGCTGGCGGCAGCTTCATCGCACGCACTGTGCGCGCCTGCGCGCGCCGGTGCTCCAGCAGGCGCCGTGCGAGCCGCGCATCGCCGCGCGCGAGCAACGCCACCGCGAACAGCCCGGCGTTGGCCGCGCCTGCCTCGCCCACCGCGAAGGTCGCCACCGGCACCCCCTTGGGCATCTGCACGATGGAGAGCAGCGAGTCCAGCCCGCGCAGCGCGCGCGTGGTGACCGGCACCCCGAGCACTGGCACGATGGTCTTGGCGGCCAGCATCCCCGGCAGGTGCGCAGAGCCCCCGGCGCCGGCGATGATGCACGCGAGCCCCCGCGGCCGGGCCTGCTCGGCGTAGCGATAGAGCAGATCGGGCGTGCGATGCGCTGAGACCACCCGCGCCTCGTGCGGCACGCCGAATGCCCGCAATTGCGCCACCGCGTGCCGCATCACGCGCCAATCGCTGTCGCTGCCCATGACCACGCCGACCAGAGGCTTTCTCACGCCGCTGCGCTCCCTGAAAGTTCGCATTGTACTGCACGGCACGCGCCGCGTTGAGGGGACATGCTGCGGCTGTTAGAATCGGCCGCCACGGCGTCTGCCGCAAAGCGAGGATTCCCGGAGTGAACGAAGTGGGCACCAGAACGGGCGGGGAGCTCGCCGGCCGTGTCGCGCTCGTCACCGGGGCGGCGCGCAACATCGGACGTGCCATCGCGCGATCGCTCGCCGCGGGAGGCGCCGCGGTGATGGTGAACGCCAGGACTTCGCACGAGGCGGCGCGCGAGACCGCGGCGCTGATCGAGCAGGCGGGCGGGAGGGCGGCGGTCCACATGGCGGATGTCACCGATCCCGGCGCCGTGCGCGCGCTGGTCGAGGCGACCGTCGCGCGCTTCGGCCGGCTCGACATCTTGGTCAACAACGCCGCGGTGCGCCGCGAGACCGCGTTCGCCGAGATGACGCTCGAGGAATGGCGCGGCGTGCTCGCCACCATGCTCGACGCCGCCTTTCTCTGCGCGCAGGCGGCGCTGCCTCATCTCGTGCGCGCCGGGGCAGGCGCGATCGTGAACATCGGGGGGCTCACCGGCCACAAGGGCGCGGAGCGCAGGCTGCACGTGGTGACCGGCAAGGGGGGGCTCGCCGCCATGACCAAGGGGCTCGCGCTCGAGCTCGCGCCGCACCGCATCACCGTCAACTGCGTGGTGCCCGGCACCGTGGAGACCGAGCGCGGGACCGCGAGCGCGCCCGAGCGCCCGGAGTACCGCCGCACGCTGCCTCCGGTGGGACGCCGCGGCACCCCCGAGGAGATCGCCGCGATGGTGCGGCTGCTGTGCGGGCCGAACGGGCGCTACATCACCGGCCAGTCCATTCATATCAACGGCGGAGGCTGGATGCCCTAGCAGCTCGCTGGCTGCAGCCTGCGAGTCGCTGAAGCAAAAATGGCTTCGGTTCTCCTTTTGGGAAATTGCGGATGACGGCGAAGCCTCGATCCGGGGTCTCCCCGGTGATGCGGGAGCTCTCGGCCTATATCGCTGGTGCGCTCGAGCGGCCGCTGCCCGCGGAGGTCGTCGAGAAGACCAAGCACCACGTGCTCGACACGCTCGCGGCGATGATCTCGGGCTCGCGCCTGCCGCCGGGCCGCAAAGCGATCGCCTACGCGAGAGCGCTCGGCGGGAAAAAAGAGGCGTGCGTCGCGGGAACCCGGCTCGTGACCGGCGCCGAGCACGCCGCGCTCGCGAACGGGATGCTCGCCCACGCCGACGAGACCGACGATTCGCACGCGCCCTCGCTCACCCACCCCGGCTGCGGCATCGTGCCCGCGGCGCTCGCCATGGCCGAGAAGAAGGCGCGCGGGGGCACGGCGCTGCTGCGCGCGGTGGCGCTCGGCTACGACGTGGGCTGCCGGCTCACGATGGCGCTGCATCCCTACGAATTCCGCGAGGCGGGGCACTCCACCCACAGCTTCGGCCCGACCTTCGGCGCCGCCGCCGCCGCCGGCGCGCTCGCGGGCCTCACCGCCGATCAGGCGCGCTGGCTGCTCTCCTACGCCGCGCAGCAGTGCTCGGGGGTCTCGTGCTGGATGCGCGACGAGGAGCACATCGAGAAGGCCTTCGACTTCGGGGGCATGCCGGCGCGCAACGGGGTGGCCGCGGCGGCGATGGTGGCCGCGGGCTTCACCGGGGTGGAGGACGTGTTCTCCGGCGAGCGCAACTTCTTCGTCGCCTACGACGAGTCGCGCCGCATCGGGCGCGCACCCGAGCCCGAGCGCCTGATCCGGGGACTCGGCTCGACCTACGAGATCATGAACACCAACATCAAGCGCTGGTCGGTGGGCAGCCCGATCCAGGCGCCGCTCGATTCGCTGCTCGAGCTCATCCGCGCCCACGGTATCCGCGCCACCGACGTCGAGTCGCTCACCGTGCGGGTCGCGCAGCAGGGCGCCAACACCACCGACAACCGCGCGATGCCCGACATCTGCATGCAGCATCTGTGCGCGGTGATGCTGCTCGACGGCATCGTCACCTTCGACTCGGCGCACGACGAGCGCCGCATGAAGGATCCCCGCGTGCTCGAGCTGCGGCGCCGCATCCGGCTCGTGGGCGACGCGGCGCTCACGCGCGCGATGCCCTCGCGCCAAGGCATCGTCGAGATCACGCTCAAGGACGGGCGCGTGCTGCGGCACCACACCCGCGCGGTACGCGGCACGGCGGAGAACCCGATGACGCGCTCGGAAGTGGAGGAGAAGTGCTTCCACCTGATCGCCCCGGTCACCGGCAAGGCGCGCGCGCGCGCGCTGTGCGACGCGGTGTGGAAGCTCGAGCGGCTCGGCGACGCGAGAAAGCTGCGGCCGCTGCTGCGCGCGTAAAGCGCGCACCTTGGGGGTTCGAGGTTCCGGGTTCGGCATCGGACGGACTGGCCTGCATGAAAAACCTGCCGGCGCTAAACTTCGAGCCCGGGGCATTGGGCTTGGAGCTTCGAGGGCGATGAATTTCGAGCTGACCGAAGAACAGAAGCGGTTCCGCGAGGCGGTGCGCGGCTTCGCCGAGCGGCATCTGCGCGCGGGCGCGCTCGCGCGCGCGCACAACCCCGAGCATCCCTGGGACGTCGCCCGGCTGATGGCGAAACAGGGGTTGCTCGGCATCACCATCGCCGAGAAGGACGGCGGCCAGGGCGGCACGCTGATGGACGCGGTGATCGCGATCGAGGCCGTGGCCGAGGTCTGCCCCAGAAGCGCCGACGTCGTGCAGGCGGGCAATTTCGGCGCGATCCGCGTGCTCGCCGAGTACGGCACCGAGGAGCAGAAACGGCGCTACCTCGGGCGGCTGCTCGCGGGCGAGAGCGTCATCTGCGTCGGCATGACCGAGCCCGAGGCGGGCTCCGCCGTGACCGACCTCAAGACCGCAGCGGTGCCCGATGGCGCGGGCTACCGCGTGAGCGGCGAGAAGGTGTTCACCACTCACGCGCCCTACGCCGACGTGATGCTCGCCTACGTGCGCTTCGGGCCGGGGGTGGAGGGCATTGGCTCGGTGCTGATCGATCTCAAGGCCCCGGGCGTGAAGCAGGGCAAGCCCTCGCGCTTCATGAATGGCGAGGAGTGGGTCACCACCTGGCTCGACAACGTCTACGTGCCGCCCGAGAACGTGGTGCTCAGGGAGGGCGGGTTCAAGAAGCAGATCGCGGGTTTCAACGTCGAGCGCCTCGGCAACAGCGCGCGCTCGCTCGCGCTCGGCCGCTACTGCTTCGAGCAAGCGCGCCGCTGGGCGATGGAGCGCCGGCAGTTCGGGCGCCCGCTCGCCGAGTTCCAGGGCCTGCAGTGGAAATTCGCCGACATGAAGGTGAAGCTCGACGCGGGGCAGCTCCTCCTCTACCGCGCGGCCGCCAACGCCGACCGCGGCTTCCCCTCGGCGGAGGAGACCGCGATCGCCAAGGTGTTCTGCAACCAGGCGGGCTTCGAGGTCGCCTCCGAGGCGATGCAGATCATGGGGGCGATGGGCTACACCGAGGACACCCTCGTCGAGTGGTGCTTCCGCAAGTGCCGCGGCTGGATGATCGCCGGCGGCTCGATCGAGATCCTGAAGAACCGCATCGCCGAATCCGTTTTCGGGCGGACCTTCAGCCAGCGACCGCCGAAGGCGGAAAAGTGACGCGGTGACGGGAGGCGGCGGAGCGCGGATCGTGCGGGCACGTCATCTGCTCACCCCGTCTCCTCGCCGCTCGCCCACCGCATGAGCGAACAATCGCTTGCTTCCCTCGCGCAGGCGCTGTTCGCGCCGCGTTCGGTGGCGCTGATCGGCGCCTCCGGCGACGCGGGAAAGAACACCTCGCGCCCGCAGCGCTTCCTGCGCCAGCACGGATACACCGGGCGCGTCATCCCGGTCAACCCCGGGCGTGAGGAGATCTTCGGCGAGAAGGCCTATCCCGACCTCGCCTCGGTGCCGGGCCCCGTGGACCACGCCTTCATCATGGTGCCGGCGGCGGCGGTTGCGGAGGCGCTCCGGCAGTGCTGCGAGAAAAAAGTGCCGGTCGTCACCATCTTCAGCGATGGCTTCGCCGAGACCGGCGCGGAAGGACGGCGCCGCCAGGAGGCGCTCGTCGCGCTCGCGCGCTCGGCCGGGGTGCGGCTGCTCGGCCCCAACTGCATCGGGCTCGTGAGCACTCACGACCGGCTCGCGCTCTCGGTGAACGCCGTGCTCGAGGAGGCGCAGCTTGCGCCCGGACCCGTCGCGATCGTCTCGCAGAGCGGCAGCATGATGGGCAGCCTCATGTCGCGCGGCCACGGCCGGGGGCTCGGCTTCTCCAAGCTCGTCTCGGTCGGCAACGAATCCGACCTGTCGGTAGGCGAATTCGTCGAGCTGCTGGCGCAGGATCCCGCCACCGGTGTGATCCTGCTCTTCATGGAGACGATCCGCGACGCCGAGCGCCTCGCGCGCGCGGCGCGGCTCGCGTATGCCGCGGGCAAGCCGGTCGTCGTCTACAAGCTCGGCCGCTCGCAGGTGGGCGTGGAGCTCGCCACCTCGCACACCGGCGCGATGACCGGCTCCGACGAGACGGCGCAGGCGTTCTTCCGCGCGCACGGCATGCTGCGCGTGGAGCTGCTCGAGACGCTGTTCGAGCTGCCGGCGCTGGTGGCCGGGCGCCGGCCCGCCGCGCGCCACCGCATCGCGGTGCTCACCACCACCGGCGGCGGCGCCGCCACCGTCGTGGACCGTCTGGGCGTGCTCGGGGTGGAGGTGGTGCCACCTCCAGAGGCGCTCATCGCCGAGCTCGCGCGGCGCAACATTCACATCCGCAAAGCGCGGGTCACCGACCTTACGCTCGCCGGCACCCGCAAGGAGATCTACGGGGGCGTGCTCGACGCGCTCGCTGCCTCGCCCCACTGCGATCTCGTGCTCGCGGTGGTCGGCAGCTCCTCGCAGTTCCAGCCGCACCTCGCGGTGGATCCGATCGTGCAGGCCGACACCGGCGGCAAGCCCCTCGCCGTGTTCTGTGCGCCCCAGGCCGACGCCTCGCTCAAGCTGCTGCTCGAAGCCGGCATCGCCGCCTTCCGCACCCCGGAGGCGTGCGCCGACGCGATCCGCGCCTGGCGCGACTGGCGCGCGCCGGTCGAGCCGCCCGCGCCGGAGCGGGCGCGGCTGGAGCGC
>DATLZE010000006.1:0-29140 GCA_035574195.1 Burkholderiales bacterium
GCCGAGCGCCATCAGCAAGCAGCCGCCCCAGATCCAGGAGACGAACGGTTTGTGCTGTACGCGCACGAGCCAGGCCTTCTCGTCGAGCTGCTCGCCGAGCGAGACGTAGAGGTCGCGCGTCGCGCCCGGGTCAATTGCCGCTTCGGTCATCGTGTTGTCCTGCACCAGGTAGCGCCGCTTCTCGGGGCGCAGCGTCGCGACCGTGCGGCCGTTGCGGCTGACTTCCATCGTGGCGCGCATCGCGACGTAGTTCGGGCCCGCGACTTCCCGAACCTCGCGCAGGCGGAAAACGTATCCGGCGAGCTCCACGACGTCGCCCGCCTCCATGCGCACGTCCTTCTCCGACTCGTAGCCCTTGACCAGGGTCACGCCGACGATGAACACCGCGACGCCCGCGTGCGCGAGCAGCATGCCGTAGAACGCGCGCGGGGTCGTGGCGAGGCGCGACCACACGCCGGCGCCGCCGGCCGCGTGCCGCACCCGCTCCCGCAGGCTCACCGCGCTCGCGGCGAGGACCCACAGCGCGAGGAACAGGCCGAACCCCACCAGCGCGCTCCAGCGTCCGAAGGCGAGCGGGAGCAGCGCGGCGGTCGCGAGGCTCACCGCGAGCGCCCAGCGCAGCCGCACCGCGAGCTCGGGCAGGCTCGCCTGCTTCCAGCGCGCGATCGGTCCCACGCCCATCAGGAACACCGCGGGCGCGACGAGCGGCACGAACACCGCTTCGAAGTAGGGCGGGCCGACCGAGATCTTGCCGAGCCCGAGCGCGTCGAGCGCGAGGGGATAGAGCGTGCCGAGCATCACCGTGCCCATCGCGACGACGAGCAGCACGTTGTTGGTGAGCAGCATCGCCTCGCGCGAAACGAGCTCGAAGCGGCCGCCCGCGCCGATGCGCGCGGTGCGCCATGCGAAGAGCGCGAGCGAGGAGCCGATCACCAGCGTGAGCAGCACGAGGATGTAGAGGCCGCGCCTGGGGTCCACGGCGAAGGCGTGCACCGAGGTGAGCACGCCGGAGCGCACGAGGAAGGTACCGAGGAGCGACAGCGAGAAGGCGAGTATCGCGAGCAGCACGGTCCAGGCGCGAAAGCCGCCGCGCTTGTCGGTCACCGCGAGCGAGTGGATGAGCGCGGTGCCCACGAGCCACGGCATGAAAGAGGCGTTCTCCACCGGGTCCCAGAACCACCACCCGCCCCAGCCGAGCTCGTAGTAGGCCCAGATGCTGCCGAGCGCGATGCCGAGCGTGAGGAAGAGCCACGCGACGGTCGTCCACGGGCGCGACCAGCGCGCCCAGGCCGCGTCGAGCCGCCCCGAGAGCAGCGCCGCGATCGCGAAAGCGAACGCGACCGAGAAACCGACATAGCCCATGTAAAGCATCGGCGGGTGCAACACCATGCCCGGATCCTGGAGCAGAGGGTTGAGGTCGCGCCCGTCGGCGGGGGCGGGCAGCAGCCGGTCGAAGGGATTGGAGGTGAACAGCATGAAGGAGAGAAAACCGACCGAGACGAGCCCCATCACGCCGAGTACGCGCGCGACGAAATCCGCGGGCAGGCCGCGGCTGAAGACGCTGACCGCGACCGTCCACGCGGTGAGGATCAGCACCCACAGCAGCAGCGAGCCCTCGTGCCCGCCCCACACGCCGGCGATGCGGTAGGCGAGTGGCAGCGCGCTGTTGGAGTTGGAGGCGACGTACTGCACCGAGAAATCGTTGGCGACGAAGGCGTAGGTGAGGCAGCCGAAGGCGATCGCGACGAACACGAACTGGCCGTGCGCCGCGGGGCGCGCGACGCTCATCCACGCGGCGTCGCCGCGCGCGGCGCCGGCGAGCGCGAGCACGCCCTGCGCCGCGGCGAGCAGCAGCGCGAGCACCAGCGCGAGCTGGCCGATCTCGGGAATCATGTCGTAGGCCGCCTTTCAGCCACGGAGAGCGCGGAGAAGGGCAAAGACACGATTCGTGCCGGGGCGTTCCGTGTTCTGTGGCGAGAATTGCTCAGGACCGTTTTCTCGACCCCGGGCGCCGCCGTGATCATGGAGAGAACCCGAATACAGGGTTTACGGTGTTTTCTCTTTCGCATCTGCGCCCTCGGCCCGATTTTCGGTTTCCGTCTGCTTGCAGCGGCGTTCATCGGCGGTTTCAATTCGTCTTGACGGTGTGCTGCGCCTTTTTCGCCTGCTCGTGCGCGCGCCGCACTGCATCGGCGGCCTCCGGCGGCATGTAGTTCTCGTCGTGCTTCGCCAGCACCTCGTTCGCGTGGAACACGCCGTCCGGGCCGATGCGCCCCTGCGCCACCACCCCCTTGCCCTCGCGGAAGAGGTCGGGCAGCGCGCCGCGGTAGATCACGGGAATGCTCTTCGCGGTGTCGGTCACGACAAAGCGCACCGTCACGCCGTCGGCCTGGCGCCGGATGCTGCCCACCTCGACCAGGCCGCCGATGCGGAAGATCCGCCCCTGCGGCGCCTCGTTCGCCGCGACCTGCGAGGGCGTGAAGAAGAACACCAGGTTCTGCCGGAACGCGGCGAGCACCAGCGCCGCCGCGAGGCCGAGCGCCGCGAGCCCGCCGGCGATCATCGCGATGCGCTTGTGCCGCGGCTTCACGGCGCGCTTCCCGCCCCGGCGCGCCCGGCGCCGAGTCCCTCCAGCGCCCGGCGCCTCCTCGCGACCAGCATGGCGATCTCCACGACGATGAGACCGGCGGCGACGGCGTACGATCCCCACACATAGAGCGCGTAGCCCCCCATGGCGAGGAATTCGCCCAGGCTTCCCCAGCTCATCGCAGCCCCCTCGCGTATTCCTTCACCCAGTCGGCGCCGCGCTCGCGCTCGAGGATGATCGTGCGCACTCGGTGGAGCGAGGCGGCGATCGAGTAGAACCAGAAGGCGAACGCCATCAGCAGCATGCCGGCGAGCATCGTCGCCGCCATGCGCGGGGCGGCGGTGAGGCTGACGGAGGCACCCTGGTGCAGCGTGTTCCACCACTGCACCGAGAAGTAGATGATCGGGACGTTGACCGAGCCCACCAGCGCGAGCAGCGCGCCCGCGCGGTCGGCGCGGCGCGGCTCGTCGATCGCCGCCTGGAGCGCCATAAAACCGAGATAGAGGAAGAGCAGGATCAGCTCGGAGGTGAGGCGCGCATCCCACACCCACCACGTGCCCCACGTGGGCTTGCCCCACAGCGCGCCGGTCCACAGCGCAAGAAAGGTCATCAGCGCCCCGGTGGGTGCGAGCGCCTGCGCCATCATGTGCGACAGTCGCGTGTTGAACGCGAGCCCCACCCCGGCCCAGAACGCCATCACGAGGTAGATGAACATGGACATCCAGGCCGCCGGCACGTGGATGAAGATGATGCGGTAGGCTTCGCCCTGCTGGTGATCGGTCGGCGCGACGAAGAAGCCGACGTAGAGCCCCGCGGCGGCGAGCGCCGCAGCCGCCCACCCGAACCAGGGGATCATCGCGCCGGCGAGCGGGAAGAAGGTCTGGGGCGAGGCGTACTTGAACCAGTTGATGTTGCCGATGACGAGGCTCGGCTGGCTCACGGATGACGCTCCCAAAAGAGGCCTTGCCGTCAAAGAGCTATTATCGCAAAAAAAGTTCATCGAGCCGCGCCCTCATTCGAGCGAGATGCGCAGCGCCGCCGCGATCGCCCAGGGGGTGAAGGCGCCCGCGAGCACCAGCAGCGCGGCGAGCAGCAGGAAATGGGGCTCGGAGCTCTGCCCTGCGGCCGCGACGTCGAGCGCGCCTGCGCCGATCACCAGCACCGGCACGTAGAGCGGCAGCACCAAGAGCGCGGTGAGCACGCCGCTGCCGCGCACCCCGAGCGTGAGCGCCGCCCCGATCGCGCCGATGAAGCTCAGCACCGGGGTTCCGAGGAGCAACGATAGGACGAGCGCGCCGAGCAGCGATTGATCCAGATCAAACTGCAACGCCAGCACCGGCGCGATCGCAACGAGCGGCAGCCCCGACACCAGCCAGTGCGCGGCCACCTTCGCCGCGACGATCGCCCCGAGGGGCGTTGCCGAGAGGGCCATCTGCTCGAGGGTCCCGTCGGCGTAGTCGGCGGCGAAGAGGCGAGCGGCCGAGAGCATCGAGGCGAGCAGCGCAGCGACCCAGATCACGCCCGGTGCGATCGCGCGCAGGAGGTTCGGCTCCGGCCCCAGGGCGAGCGGAAAGAGCGTCACCACGATCACGAAGAAGAGCAGCGCGGTGGCGACGTCCGAGCGCCGCCGCATCGCGAGCCGGAGGTCGCGCCCGATCACGCAGAGCAGCGCCTCTAGCATGCCCGCGCCCCCTCGTCGAGGTTGATCGTGTGCGCGACCGCGGCGCCGATATGCGCCTCCTGGTGCGTCGTGTAGATCGCGATGCCGCCGCGCGCGACGTGTCCCGCGATCAGCGCCTCGACCTCGGCCACCGCAGTGGCGTCGAGCGCCGCGAAGGGCTCGTCGAGCACCCATAGCGGGGTCGCGGTGGCCAGATGCAGGCGCGCGAGCGCGACGCGGCGCCGCTGTCCCTGCGAGAGCAACTTGCAGGGCCGCGACCCGTATGGCGCAAGGCCCATCCGGCGCAGGGCCTCGCCGATCCTCGCGGGCTCGGCGCGCACCCCCGACAGCGTGCAGGCGACGGCGAGGTTCTCGGCAGCGGTGAGATCGTCCTTGATCGCGTTCGCGTGCCCGATGTAGAGGAGCCGCCTCCAGTATTCCTCGCGCAGCGCGCGCGCGCTCGCGCCGTTCCAGCGTACTTCCCCCGCGCTCGGGGCGAGCAGCCCGCACACGATGCGCAGCAAGCTCGTCTTGCCGCTGCCGTTCGCCCCAGCGACGCGCAGCAGCTCGCCGGCGGCGAGCGCGAAATCGAGCCCGCTGAAGAGCGTCCTTTCGCCCCGCACGCAGCCGAGGCCGATCGCTTCGAGCATGTTGGTCGCTGGTACGTTTTTTGCCGCAGGCCGTGAGCGGCGCGCGGAGGCGCTATTCTGACAGTACCGAGGCGCTCGCGCAGTGCTTCCCGGCGGTCGATTCGGCGCAAGCCGCGCTCGCAGCAGTGCATTTGATCTGGATCAATACGGCTCCCTGTGCGGCGTCCGATCATTCCTGCAGCGCAGCATTCTGAGGTGTGGGCAGCACCATGATTGCACCGCGGCTCGGGCGTCGTGAACGAGGGGCGCACATGTTCGGCGCTTTGCGCGAGGGAGCGCCGCTCGCCTTCGACGCCGGGCGCTGCTTGAGACTGCGCTCGCGCTATAGCGCGTGCGAAGCCTGCGCCCGCGCCTGTCCCGCCGGTGTTCTCTGCGTCTCGGACACCGCGGTCACGCTCGCGCAGGAAGGTTGCCTGCACTGCGGGCGCTGCGCCGCCGCTTGCCCCGCGGGTGCACTGCAGGTCGAAGGTTTTCCTCGTTCCGAGGCCGCCCTCGAGGCGCGGGCGGGGCTCCCGCTCTACCTCGACTGCTGGAAAGTGCCCGCCTCCTGCTCGCCCGCAGGGGCGTTGCGCGTTCCCTGCCTCGCCGGACTCGGTCTGCACGAGATCCTGCGGTTGCACGCCGAGGGCCGCGCGCTGGTCGCGCTCGACCGCGGCTGGTGCGCGCGCTGTCGTGCCGGATGCGGGCAGGAGCATGCGGCTCTCGAGACGATCGAGAGCGCCCGCGCGTTGCTCGAGGCGCTCGGCGTGCCCGAGCGCGCGCTGCCACGGCTCGAGCGGCAGCCGCTGCTGCCCGAGCGCATGGCGCGGGGGCCGATCGAGGCGCTCGCCGAGCGCAGGTTGAGCCGGCGCGACTTCGTCGCATCGCTGCTGCGCGAGGGCATCCAGGCGGCCGCGCCACCCCTGCCGCAGCCTGTGTCCCCGCCACCCCGCCCCGGCCTGTTCAGCGATGCCCCGCGCGCGCAGCTCACTGCGCTCGCCCGGGCGATCGCGGCGCGGCATGGGCGCGAAGCGCCCGCGGAGCTCTACCCGGAGCTGCGGGTGTCGAGCGGCTGCCGCAACCACCAGGTGTGCGCGGCGATTTGCCCGAGCGGCGCGCTCACCGGCTACGAAACCGGGGACGGCACGGCGGGGCTGGTTTTCGACGCCGCCGCGTGCATCGCCTGCGGGGAGTGCGCGCGCGCCTGTCCCGAAGGCGCGCTCACCGTGCTGCCGCACCGCGCCGCGGGCGCCGCGCCCGCGGCGCCGGAGACGCTCACCCGCTGGGGCGTGCGCGAGTGTGACGAATGCGGGCGCGAATTCGCGGCGCACGGCGAGCAAACGCTGTGCCTGTCTTGTTGCAAGACCCGCGATCTCGCGCGCCAGGGCTTTCACCAGTTGTTCGGCGCTGCGCGTGCCGAGGGCCGGTCGGCCCGGGGCGGGGAGCGTCGAACCGAGCACGTGAACGGAGAGGAGCGAGCATGAGCCTCGAGCTGCTGAACACGATCGTGACGCGCCGGCGTTTCCTGCAAGCGACCGCGGCTGCCGGCGCCGCCGCGGGCTTCGGGCTGCAGCGCACCGCCGAACTGGTACCGGCAAGCGCGCAGGCGGCGGTCCCCGCGCCGAAGACGACGATCGTCAAGAACGTCTGCCACCAGTGCCCGGCGCGCTGCGGAATTGATGTGCACGTTACCGACGGCCGCGTGCACGCGATCTATGGGTCGCTCGAGAGCCCGATTTCGAACGGCAAGCTCTGCCCGAAAGGCTATCTCGGTGCCTACATCCTCTACGACCCCGACCGCTTCAGGGGTCCGATGAAGCGCACCAATCCGAGGAAGGGGCGCGACGAGGATCCGAAATTCGTGCCGATCTCCTGGGACGAGGCGCTCCAGACGGTCGCCGACCGGCTCAATGCGTTGCGCGCGAAGGGCGAATCGCACCGCTTCGCGCTGGTATACGGCCGCGGGTGGGGCGCCTCGGACGCGGGCCTGTTCCGGCCATTCGCCCGGCTCTACGGCTCGCCCAACGTCGGGCTCGGCCACTCCTCGATCTGCGCCGACGCGAGCAAGAAGGCGAAGCTCCTGCAGACCGGCTATTACGACTACAACGCCTACGACTATGCCCATACCAACTACCTGCTCATCTTCGGGGCGAGCTTCCTCGAGGCCTATCGCCCCTACAACTACAACCTCCAGGTGTGGGGCGAGATGCGCAGCAAGAGCCCGCGCACGCGGATCACCGCGGTGGACGTGCACTGGAACACGACGCTCGCCGGTGCCGACCGCGCACTGTTGATCAAGCCGGGCACCGACGGCGCGCTCGCCCTCGCGATCGCCCACGTGATCCTCACCGAAGGGCTGTGGGACAGGAACTTCGTAGGCGACTTCAAGGACGGGGTCAATCGCTTCAAGAGGGGCGAGGCTGCGCTGCGCGCGGAGGACTTCGAGGAAAAATGGGTGAAGGGTCTCGTCGAGTGGTGGAACCTCGAACTCAAGGACCGCACGCCGCAATGGGCCGAGCGCGTCACCTCGATTCCGGCGCGCGACATCGTCGCGGTCGCGCGCGAGCTCGCCACGACCAAGCCCGCAATCGCGCTCTTCGAGCGCGGTGCCACCGCGCACACCAACGGCGTCTACAACGGGCTCGCGATCCACGCGCTGAACGCCCTGATCGGCTCGATGTTCGCCGAGGGAGGGCTGCTCCACCACATGGGCGTGCCTTACGGCAAGCTGCCTGCGAACTGGGAGGACTACCTCGACGACTACGCGAAGTCGGACGAGCGCAGAAAGCCGCGCATTGACGGGGCGGGAACGGAATTCCTCATGGCGAGCAACCAGATCCAGGCGATCGCGTCGAATCACCTGGCGGGCAAGCCCTACAAGCTCGACACGATCTTGTTCTACATGACGGCGCCGATCTACTCCCAACCCGAGCCGCGCAAGTGGGAGGAGGCGCTGCAGACGATGTTCGTGATAGATACCTCGCCGTTCCCGAGCGAGAACGCGATGATGGCGGACTTGGTGCTGCCCGACCACACGTATCTCGAGCGGCTGCAGACGGCGGAAATCTATCCCTTCCAGGGCTGGCCGATGGCGACCCTGCGCGTGCCGGCGGTCAAGCCGCTCTACGACACCAAGGTCTTCGGCGACGTGCTGATCGAGATCGGCAAGCGTATCAAGGGGCCGATGGGCGAGTACTACAGAAAGCTCGACAGCACCGAGAACATCATCCGGCACCTCGCCAAGGGGTTCGAGGAAAATCCCGGCACCAACGGCGTGAACGGCTTCGAGTCGTGGAAGGAAAAGGGCTGCTGGTACCGCAAACCGTATCCGTGGCGCCAGGTGCGCGGCGAGTTCTACGAGTGGGACGGGAGCGGCTACAACCGCCGCATGACGCAGGAGGAGGTCAAGGCGAAACTCCTCAAGACGCCGTCTGGCAAGTTCGAGCTCCGCGCGGGCTACGTGCAGGACAACGAAAAATACGCCTCCTACATCGAGAAACAGCTCGGAATCGCGCGCGAGCGCGTGGGCTTCCCGCAATGGGTCGAACCGAAGTTCTTCGGCGGCGGCGACTTGCACTTCATTTCACCGAAAGTTCCCCTCCAGGCGGAAGGGCGCGCGGCCAACCTCCCGCACGCCATCGCGATCTCGCAGCCGGTGCTGGGGGGCAAGAAGACCGTGTACCTCGAGATCCACCCGGAGACCGCGAAGCGCCGCGGCATCCGCGACGGCGACCGCGTGCGCGTGCGCTCCGAGGCGGGGAGCATCGAGGCGATCGCGCGTTATTTCCCGGGAGTGCGGCCCGACGTGGTGGTGCTGCCCAACCTCCACGGGCACTGGGCGTGGGGGCGCTGGGCGAAGAACCGGCTGCCCACGGGCAGCGCGAGCGAGGTGATCGTCAACCGCTCGGAGCCGATCTCGGGGCTCGCGGCCTACTACGCGACGAAGGTCTTCGTGGAAAAGGTCTAGCGCACAGGAGACGGACATGCCGAAGTGGGGAATGGTGATAGACCTCGAGAAGTGCACCGGGTGCCAGGCGTGCACGGTCGCCTGCGGCATGGAGAACAGCCGCCTGCCGGGCGAGAACTGGCAGGACGTGGTGTTCTTCACCGAAGGCGAGTACCCGAGCGTCCAGGTGAAGTGGTTTCCGCGCCCGTGCATGCACTGCGAGAATCCCTCGTGCGTTCACGTATGTCCGACGCGCGCGACCTACAAGACCGAGGAGGGGTTCGTGCTCGTGGACTGGAACAAGTGCATTGGCTGCAAGTACTGCATGATCGCCTGTCCCTACGGAGTGCGCTTCTACACCGACGAGAAGCCGCTCAACCCGCCCGATCCCAGAAAGGTGTTCCGCAGCGGCGACGCTCACTCGTGGAATCCGCCGTGGAAGGCGCCGCAGGAGGACTGGAAGCACGGTGTGGGCATCCAGCCGCGCGGCGTGGTGTCGAAGTGCACCTTCTGCTATCACCGCGTGAGCAAGGCGCCGAAGGGCGTGGCCGATCTCTCCGAGCACGACCCCAGGACGCGTGACTACACGCCGGCGTGCGTGGTCGCCTGTCCCCCTACCGCGCGCTACTTCGGCGACCTCGACAACCCCGAGAGCGAGGTCTCGAAATTGATCGCCAACAAGCGCGGCGTGCGGCTGCTCGACCATCTCGGCAACAAGCCCCAGGTCTATTACCTCGCGGGCGAGGGGGGCGCCGTGCCGAGCAATCGCGCGATCAAGAATTCGTGATGCGGGAGCGAACTATGGAACGCATGGCTCAACCGAGAAACCTGATCGAGGTCGCGCAGTACCTCCTGGCGCTCTGGCGCGAGGAGGGCACGCTGCGTTTCTTGCGCATCGCGCTCGACCTGGGACATCGAAAATCCATCGCTGGGCGCATGTGGTTCTGGGGGCTGGTGGTGGGGCTCGCGAGCCTCGCCTTCGTCTCCTATATGCTGATCACGGAAGGGGGCGCAGCCTTCAACACCTCGAGCGATGGGGTGAACTGGGGGATGGCGATCTCGACCTATGTCTTCTTCGCGCTTACCTCCTCGGGCCTCACCTTCATCGCCTCGCTTCCGATGGTGTTCGGCTTCCGCGAGTTCTACCCGATCGCCAAGCGCTGCCTGTGGCTCGCGATCATCACCCTGGGCGCGGGCTTCTCCGTGCTCGCGCTGGAGCTGGGGCACCCCTTCCGCATGCTGTGGGTGATGCCTGCGAACCTGCAGTACCTCTCGCCCATGTTCTGGATGGGCGTCTTCTACCTCATTGATCTCGTGCTGTTGCTCGTCAAGTTCGACCGGCTGTGGCACGACGACTGGGACAGCCCCTTGAGCCAGGCGCTCGCCGTGGGCTCCTTCGTTGCGGTGCTGCTCGCGAGCGGAATGCTCGGGCTCGTGTTCGGCTCGATGGTGATGCGTCCGATGTGGTACGGCTCGTTCACGGCGGTCTTCTTCATACTCACCGCTGCGCTCTCGGGCGCCGCCGCGATCGTGCTCGCGGTCTATTTCGCCTACGGTTTCCGCCAGGAGGCGATGCCCGAGCCGCTGCGCAGCATGGCCTCGGGCGCGGCACTGCCCAAGGTATTCGCGACGCTGATCGGCATCGCGCTGGTGTCGGTCGTGCTGCGCATGTGGACGGGGCTCTGGAGCAATCTCGACGGGCTGGAGGGTTTCCACGACATGGCGCGCTCTCCGGCGTTCCACGTCGAGCTGTGGCTCGGGCTCGCGCTCCCCTTCGCGCTCATGCTCGCACCGCGCACGCAGCGCAGCGCGCGCTGGCAGATCACCGCCTCCGCGCTCGTGCTGCTCGGTCTGTTCATCGAGCGCTACGAATTCCTGATCCGCGGTCAGGTCGTGCCGATGTTCAAGGGCGCCTGGGCGAGCGGGCTCACGGTCTATACGCCATCCGCCACCGAGTGGGCGATGACGGTGCTCGGTTTCGCCATCGTCTTCGCCTTCTACGGATTGGGCGAGAAGCTCTTCGATCTGTCGGCAGTGCCGCCTTCGGAGCGCTTGGCGGGCGCGGCGCCGAGGCCGGCGGTGCAACCGTGAGCGCGACGGCGCTGCTGGAGCCGAAAGCGCGCCTCGAGGAGCCGGACGCCCGGCGCGCGGCGTTCTATCTCTGCCTCTCGCGCGCGTTTCTGCCGCCGCCCGGGCGGGCAGCCCGGGCGGCGCTCGGGGGCCTGCTTGCCGAGGACCTGGAAGAGCTGGCGGGCGGGCTCGGTTATCCCTGTGCCGCGGAACTGCGCGCACTGCGGGCAGCCCTCGCGGAGGTGCCCGGTCCGCTCGCGCTGCTGCGGTGCTACAGCGAGCTCTTCCTCGTGCCACCTGCACCGGTTCCGCTCAACGCGGGCCTCTATCTCGACGGGGCGGTGATGGGCCCTTTTACGGCGGAGGTCGAGGCCCGCTACGCCGGGGCCGGGCTCGCGCGATCGGAGCGCTTCCGCGACCTGCCCGACCACGTCGCCTTGCAGCTCGAGTTCGTCGCGTATCTGTGCGCGTGCGAAGCGCAGGCGGGGGAGGGGCCAGCGCGCTCGCGCGAATTTCTCGCCTCCTGCGTGGAGCCCTGGCTTGCGCCGTTCGTTGCGGCGCTGGAGCAGGCTTGCGCGCGCAACGCGCACGCGCGCGTCTATCTTTCGCTCGCGCGCATATTGCAGGCAGCGCTCGCCGGCGAGCTGCGCGGTCGGCCTGCCGTCGCCGAGGCGTTCGCGCGCTGAGGGCACGCGGATCGGGAACGCGCAGATATCGTCGGTATCGGGTCGTGCTTGCGCGAGCTTCCAGCCGGCCGAGCGCGGGGCATGAACGGGGTGGCCTACGACGAATTCATCATGGAGCACATCCGCAACGCGCGCAATTTCCGCGTTCCGGATGACGCGAACCGCCGCCTCCACGGCTCCAACCCCCTCTGCGGCGACGAAATGGATCTGTACCTGCGGCTCGAGAGCGGGCGCATCGCGGATGCCGCCTTCCAGTGCAGCTGCTGCGGCATCTCGATGGCGTCGGCCTCGATGATGACGGAAGCGGTCAAGGGCCGTGGCATCCCGGAGGCCCAGGCCCGGGCGCAGGAGTTGATCGCCCTGTTGGGCCCGGCGCCTGCGTCCGGCCTGGCGCCGCGGGACGACATCGAGCGCGCCCTCGCCGCGACCGCCCGCGAATATCCTTCGCGCCGGCGCTGTGCCCTGCTGCCGTGGCTCACGCTGCAAGCGGCGCTCGCTGGGCGCGATGAAGCGATCCTCGCCTGATCAGCTTCAGGCTCCCGCGTCCGCCCGCGCGCCCGCAAATCACGAAACACGCGGGCTGATTCGGGCTCAGTCCGACCGGTGCTCGAATACCACCTCGACGGGCTTGGGCGCCCCGGGCTTCTGGATTTTGATGGTGATGCGGTGGGAAGCCCGGTCCCCGAGCCTGAAGTACTGGCCGTAGCTCGTCGCGTTCCCGAGCCTGACCGGCTCGAGCGCCTTTGTCGTGCTCGAGAGCCCCACTTCCTCGACCCTCGCCTCGACCCGCGCGCCGGTGACCGGCGCCCCGGTCGCCGCGTCGAAGAGCGACACGTTCAGGTGGTAGTAGCCAGCGCCGCGCGGCACGCCGCCGTGCATCGCGGCCTCGGGCGAGCCCTTCGGATAGGCGCGCAGCGCCTCCGCCGACACGATGCCGAGATGGATTTCCATTCCGCCCGCAGTCTTGACGCTGCCCGGGCGCGGCGCCGGCTCCTTCTTCGCGGCACCGGTTGCGGGCTGCGGGGCTGTGGCGCCCGCCGGATCGTACATGTAGAGGATCGCGCTGCGTAGCTCGGTGTCGGTGAGATTCGCCTCCCCGCCGCGCGGCGGCATGCCGCCGTGGCCGTGGATCGCCGAGCGCGTGAGGTGCTCGAGACCGAGCTTCAGGCGTGGGATCCAGGCCTGGCGGTCGCCGATTTTCGGCGCGCCGCCTTCGCCGGTCTGGTGGCACTTGGCGCACTGCTCGCGCACCACCCGCTCGCCGCTGCGCTCGCGGGCGAGCTCGTTCGCGCTCGCGGGCTCGACCCACTTGCCGCCCGAGCGGTTGACCATGTAGGCGATCGCGCGCGCGATCTCGAGATCGCTCAGACCCGGATTGCCCCCGTGCGGAGGCATCTGCCGGATGCCCTTGAGCGCGTGGTCCGTGAGGCTGGTGATGCCCTGTGCCGCGCGCTGGCTCCACGCCTTCCGGTCGCCGATGCGGGGTGCTCCGTCCTTTCCGGTCGCGTGACAGCCCGCACACACGCTCTCCACGACCTCCTTGCCGCTGCGCCCGGCTTGCTGGGCGCCGGCATCCCGCGGCGCGGAAGCCGCCACGAGCGAGGCGAGGAACGCGGCGCCAGCGAGCGCGGCGTTACGGTTCAGGCGCAAGCTCATAAACCCTCCTTTCACGGGCCGCGCCCGTGCGGACGGCGGCCCGCGCGCTCGAAAACAGCGTAGGCCATCCGCGGAATCCGATCTTGATCCAGATCAAGGGATCGGTCGCTTTTCGACGGTGGGACGAGGCAGGGAGATTCTGCGGTGGAGCGATGCGGCCTCTCGTCCGAGGCGCGCGAAATCAGTCTGCCGGGAAACGCGTGCCGCGGCGGGCGCTCACAGCCGCGGACATGGATTTTCTTCAGTCATGTTTCTCGGTGCGCTTCGCGAGCAGCGCAGCCTCTGCTCTGTTGTGTACTTCTGCTCGGCAGAGTGCGTGAAAAAACGCCGCGCCGCCGCAGCGCTTGGTCTGCGGGCAGATGCATTTGCATGGCTTTTCCGCTTGCGCCCGGTGCGCCGCGCGCGAGCCGTGCGCTCAGCGCCTGTTTGGGCGACGATTGCGCGTGGTGAAGAACGGCGACGGATACGATAGCGGCGAGGATTGCGGCGATCAACCGCTTTCGGGCGAAAAGCGCGAGCCCGGCGGCGGCGCTCACGATCACCGCTGCCGTCGGCACGAGGCGGCGCCTTCGAGTCGTTTTTGTCGGGCTAGGATGCCTTCCCCACCCGCCGGCCGAGCCGCGGGAAGAACGCGGGGGTGCAGCTCGCGTAGCGCGCGTACTCCTCGCCGAACGCGGCTGCCACTTCGCGCTCCTCGCGGCGCGCGAGCCGCACGTACATGTAGACCAGGATCGGGAACATGGCGAGCGTGATCAGCGTGGGCCACTGCAGCAGGAAGCCGAACATGATCGCCACGAATCCGACGTACTGGGGATGGCGCACGTAGGCGTACGGTCCGGTCGTGGCAAGCCGGTGCTCGCTTTGCGCCCGGTAGAGCACGTTCCAGGCCGATGCGAGCAGGATGAAGCCGCCGCCGATGAAGACCACACTGAGCAGATGGAACGGCCCGAAGTGGGGGTTGGCGCGCCAGCCGAACAGGACCTCGAGCAGGTGGCCAGCATCGTGCGCGGCAAAGTCCACCTCGGGAAACTTGCTCGCGAGCCAGCCCGACAGCAGGTAGATCGTCAGCGGAAAGCCGTACATCTCGGTGAACAGCGCGACGATGAACGCCGAGAAGGCCCCGAAGGAGCGCCAGTCGCGCTTCGTCCGCGGCGTGGCGAAGCTGAAGGCGAAGAGGATGAACACCAGCGAGTTGATGATCACCAGGGACCACAGGCCATAGGCGGGAGCGGGCTCGCTCATTTTCCGTGCTCTCGGTCCGGGTCGTGCCGGTGCCCGCGTCCGCCATGCCCGCGGTGCATGAACAGGTGCAGCAGCGGGCAGGCAAGGAGCAGAAAGAACGGCAGGGCCTGGATGAAATGCGCTTGGTGCTCGGCGATCAGGAAATAGGCGGCGATCGCGGCGAACCCGACGAGCACCCACTTGGCCCTGGGGTTCATCCCGTTTCCACCTGCTTGGTTGTCGTCTTCACTCACCGGGTCGAGCTCCGCCGCCCGGATTCGGGCAGTGCTGGCCGGTGCCCGGTCAGCGCGGCGTGGAGCACCGCCCACGGGCAGAGGAACGACGGATCAGCCGGACAAACGCGTGGCCAGACATCACAACCTCGCGCGCCTGAGCCGCAGCGCATTGGTGACGACCGACACCGAGCTCGCCGCCATCGCCACGCCGGCGAAGATCGGCGAGAGCAGCAGCCCGAAGAGGGGATAGAGCACGCCGGCGGCGATCGGCACCCCGAGCGCGTTGTAGACGAAGGCGAAGAACAGGTTCTGCTTCACGTTCCTCATGGTGGCGCGCGAGAGCCGGATCGCCTTCGCGATGCCGCGGAGGTCCCCCTTGACGAGCGTCACGTGTCCGCTCTCGATCGCGACGTCGGTGCCGGTGCCCATCGCGATGCCGACATCCGCCTGCGCGAGCGCGGGGGCGTCGTTGATCCCGTCGCCGGCCATGGCGACCTTGCGGCCGCTCGCCTGGAGGGTCTTGATCACGTCCACCTTCTGCTCGGGCAGCACCTCGGCGATCACCTCCTCGATGCCGAGCTGGCGCCCGACCGCCTGCGCCGTCCGGTGCGAGTCGCCCGAGAGCATTACGACGCGCACGCCCTCGGCCCTCAGCGTCCGAATCGCCTCCGGTGTCGTGTCCTTGATCGGATCGGCGACGGCGATCACCGCGACGACGCGCCCGTCAATCGCGGCGTAGAGCGCGGTCTTGCCCTCGCTGCGGAGCGCGTCGGCCCGCTCCGCGAGCGCCTGCGGCACCGCGCCGAGCGTTTCCATGAAGCGGCGGCTGCCGACCGCGACCTTGCGTCCGGAGACCTCCCCGCGCACGCCCTGGCCGGTCACCGACTCGAAATTGCCGACCGGCTGCGGAACGGCGCCTCTTTCCTCGGCGCCGGCGACGATCGCCTGCGCGAGCGGGTGCTCGCTTGCGCGCTCGAGGCTGGCGATCAGCGCGAGGGCATCGTTCTCGGCGATTCCGCCCTCGACCACCAGGGCCACGAGCTGCGGCCGTCCGAGCGTGAGCGTCCCGGTCTTGTCCACGACGAGCGTGTCCACTTCGCGCAGCTTCTCCACGGCTTCCGCGTTGCGGAAGAGAATGCCGTTCAACGCGCCCTGGCCCATCGCGACGGTGATCGAGATCGGGGTGGCGAGCCCCACCGCGCAGGGGCAGGCGATGATGAGGACCGCCACCGCATTGACCACCGCGTAGGTGAGGCTCGGTTCCGGCCCGAAATACCACCACACGAGAGCGGTCACGATCGCAATGACGATCACCGTCTGGACGAAATAGGCGGCCACGAGATCGGCCAGGCGCTGCACGGGAGCGCGCGTGCGCTGCGCCTGCGCGACCATGTGCACGATCCGCGCGAGCAGGGTGTCGGCGCCGACGCGCTCGGCGCGGATGACGAGCGTTCCCTTTCCGTTGATGGTCGCACCCGTCACCCTGTCGCCGGGCTTCTTGGGCACGGGGATCGGCTCGCCGGTCACCATGGATTCGTCCACGTTGGACGAGCCCTCCAGGCACACGCCATCCACCGGCACTTTTTCGCCCGGGCGCACGCGCAGCCGGTCGCCGACCTGCACCTCCGCGAGAGGCACCTCGACCTCGCGCCCGTCGCGCTCGATGCGCAGCGCGGTAGCGGGCGCGAGCGCGAGCAGTTCCCGGATCGCCTGCCCGGTCTCGCCCAGCGCGCGCAGTTGCAGCACCTCGCCCAGCATGACCAGCGTCACGATCACCGCGGCGGCCTCGAAATAGGTACCGACCTCGCCGCCGTGGGTACGGAAGGCTGCCGGGAACAGATCCGGTGCGAACACTGCGGTCAGGCTGAAGAGATAGGCGAGAGCGACCCCGAGCCCGATCAGCGTGTACATGTTCGGGCTGCGGTTTTCGAGCGAGAGCCAGAACTTGTGGAAGAACGGCCAGCCGCTCCACAGCACGACCGGCGTCGCAAGCGCGAACTCGACGTACATGCGGGAGTGGGGAGCGAGCCCGAAGGGCCGCGCGAGGCCGAAGTAGGGCGCCATCGCGATGAAGAGAAGCGGGGCCGACAGCACTGCGCCGAGCGCGAAGCGGCGCGTCATGTCGGCGAGCTCGGCGTTCTCCTCCTTCGCGCCCGCCACCGGCACGAGCGCCATGCCGCACTTGGGACAGGAGCCCGGCTTCGCGCTGCGCACTTCCGGGTGCATCGGGCAGGTGTACTCGGCGGCCGCAGGCAGCTCGGGAACGAGCGGCACGAGCGCCATGCCGCACTGCGGGCAATCTCCCGGCCCGTCCTGTGTGATCTCCGGATGCATCGGGCACGTGTGCATCGCCTTGCTCGCATGGTGCGGAGCCGCCGGGCGCTCGGACGGCTTCCCACTCGTGTAGCGTTCCGGGTCGGCGCAGAATTTGGCGAGGCAATGATTGCTGCAAAAGTAGTACTTCACGCCGCGGTGCTCGAACGAGCCCGCGGCGGACCGCGGCGCTACTTTCATGCCGCACACGGGATCGGTCGCCTGTGCCGCTGCGGCGCTCGCGATCTGCTCGAGATATCTGGACGGGGCGGCCGCGAACGCCGAGCGGCAGCCGTCGCAGCAGAAGTAGTAGCGCGTGCCTTCGTGGTCGTGGAAATGCCTTGCCGAGGCGGGGTCCACCGTCATGCCGCAGACGGGGTCCTTCGCCTGCATCGCCCCCGCAGGCTGGTGGCAGCAGGATCCGCGATCGGGGTGCGTGTGCTTCATCCCGGGCTCCTGGATGTTGAATGTCTCGTGGATACAGTGTAGAGTCCGTACTTAAGTACGGAGTCAAGGAGGCATCGATGCCGGATTTCACGATCGGGGACGTCGCCGAAGCGGCGGGCGTCGGGGTCGAAACCGTGCGCTACTACGAGCGGCGCGGGCTCGTGCCGCAGCCCGCGCGGTCGGGTGGTGCCTACCGCCGCTACGGGGCCGGACACGTCGCCCGCATCCGCTTCATCAAGCGCGCCCAAGCCCTCGGCTTCAGCCTGGAGGAGATCGCGACGCTGCTCGAGCTGGAGGACGGCACGGACCGGAAAAGCATCCGCCGCATCGCGGCCGCGCGGCTCGAGCAGACCCGGCGCCGGATCGCCGGTCTGAGGCGCATCGAGCGCGTCCTCGCGCACCTGCTCCACGAGTGCGAGGCGCACAGCAAGGCGCCGCGCTGCCCGATCATCGCCGCTATCGCTGCGGATCGCGAGTTGTAAATCGCGATTCGCGATTCGCCCGCGCGCCGCCGCGGCTACAGGGTTCTCCGGATCGCGCGTCATGGTCGGCGATTCATGGGCCGGATCGGCGATGCGCCGGGTCGAGCGCGCAGAACCCGTGCGCCGGCACGCCGAGCGCCGCGTTGAACTTGCTCGACATGTTTTGATAGGCGATCAACGCGGCCAGCTCGACGATCGCCTGGTCGTCGAAATGCCGGCGCAGCCGCGCGATCAGGGGCTCGTCCACGCGGCGGTCGCTGCGCGTGGCGGCCTCGGCGTAGGCAAGCGCCGCCTTCTCGCGCTCGCTGAAGAGTGCCGAGTCCTCGAACTGCGGCAGCGCGCGCAGCTTCTCCTGCACGAGCCCGCGCTCGAGCCCCAGGAAGGAGTTCAGGTCCACGCAGAATTCGCACCCATTGATCTGCGAGATCCGCACCTGGAGGAGCGAGCGCAGCGCGGGCTCGATGGGCGAGGACCTGCGATCGAGCGCCCGGTACATCGCGCTCATGGCGAGAAACGCCGCCGGCATCCGCGCCCACAGGCGGACCGGCTCGAGCTCGCGCCCGTAACGCCGGCGCTGCCGCCGGAACATCAACCGCAGGTACCACGGGTAGGGATGATCCGCTGGCGTCTCGACGTAACTCATGGTTGCGCTCCGGATGGTTCGTCCTGAGGGGTCAGACCGGTTCCGCATCCGGAATTATCGCTGCTCCGCGGCGGCGGCAGGTGCGCCTGCCGCGATCGCCGGGAGCCATGGCCGATGGCGCGAGTGATCCGAGAAGTGTGGCCTCCCTATTTCCAGGCGCTGGACAGATTGCGCGCCCGCCCGTGGAGCGCGCTGGCGAGATGGCCGGCCGCCCCGATCGAGACGGAGCCGGAGGTCCACTCGCCGACAGCGAGGGGCTTCGCGGCAGGGCGCTTGACGAGCGTCAGGCCCGCACCGTGCGCCCAGGTGTCGAAAAATGCCAGCGTGCCGTCCGCAAACAGCGCTACCGCCGCTGCGCACACGGCGTAGGCAGCGCCGGCGCTGGCAGCCAGCGCCGCGCCGCTGACCCAGAGCTCAGTCGTAACCACCAAACTTCCTTCGACTCACGATTCGATGTCGCGCTTTTTCTGTTCGAACTCCTCGCGCCCGATTTCGCCGCGGGCATAGCGCTCCTTGAGAATGTCGAGCGCGGTTCTCGCCGCGGGCTGGCTCGCGCTGTGCGTCCCTGCCGCGATCCACCGCACCAGGATCACGATGCCGAGCACGACCAGCACCCAGAATAGCACCATGCTGATCATGCCGAGTCCCATGCCCCATCCCCACCCCCAGCCATAGTCGCCCCACATCAGCCTCTCCTTTTCGATGAATCAGCCGTTATTTGATTCGCCAGATGAAGACGCGCGGCTTGGGCTCGCCCGGGCGCTGAATTCGCAGCTCGACCGACTTGGGTTGCGGTGAAATCGGCTCGAACCTGAGCGTGCCTTCGCGATGGTGGCCGCCGGGTGCCGCGCCGTCCCATTTGACTGGCGCGTGCCTGGTGCCCTTTTCGTCGAGCAGCGTGGCGGTTTTCACCAGATCGTCATCGAGTTCCACCGAGTGGGTGTCGAGCACGATCTTGAAATCCCAGCTCTTTGCTCCGGCGGAAAGATCCTGTGGCGTCACAGCGACGGTGACGCCGCGATCGCTGCTCTTCTGGGTGCTCAATTCGGCGGCAGCCGCCGGAAATACGATGGTGCCGGCGAGCAGGCACGCCAAGCTCATCGGTACCAGAGGTGCGGTCAGGCGTGTGCGCATCGGGAATGCTCCTTCGTGGCTTTCCAGAGCTTGTGGCCGATGTAGGCGATGCCGGCAGCGTTGAACGCGAGTCCGGCCCAGAAGAGCTCGACCTGGTACTGCGCGGCGAACGTCACGAGGCCCGCCGTCCCGACCACCGGTGCGACGTTGACGAGGTAATGCGCGCAGCATGAGATCATCGCGGCGGTCGAGGTCGTGCCGGAGGCAGCCATCACGGTGCGCGCGTCCTTTGACCGGGTGAGCAGGTTGCGCAGCCGGGTGTAGAGCGCGACCTGGAGCCCGAATCCGGCGGCGAGCGTCAGGATGTAGAACCAGAATTCGGTAAACTGGCTCAGGGTGAACTGCCAGCCGGAGACGAGAGTCAGCACGCCGAAATACACGGCGAGCAGCAGGCCGGAGGCGAGCATCCCGAATCCGGCAGGCCGCGCGGCGGGGATGGCGTATGCGCTCATGGCGATGCGTTCCCGATTCGGGTTCCGCTACTCGGCTTCCTGACCCCACCACGGCACGAAGCGGCGGAGCTTGCTCTTCTGCTCTTTCGTGAGAACGTCTTCGATCTTGTCGTGCGCCTCGAGCCGCGCCTGGAATCCCTGCAGCCGCAGGTCCTGGAGCTTCTTGTACTGGGCGGTAATCGCGCCGCGGTCGCGCTTCTCGGCGCTCATCAGGTTGCGGAGCTTGACCACCTCCTCGCGCAGCTTGCCGGCGAGGTCCCACTGTTTCTTCGCGAGGTCTTCGTGAATTGCGCCGATCTTGTTCCACTGATCGGGCGTCAGATCGAGCTGGTAGAGCAGCATGCCGTGGCCCATCCCGCCGCCCATCATTCCCGGGCCCATCATCATGCCGGGGCCCATCATCATGCCGGGACCCATCATGCCGCCCATCATTCCCGGGCCCATCCCGTAGCCGGGCCCGTAACCACCCATCATCCCGGGCCCCATCATTCCGCCGCCCATCATTCCCGGGCCCATGCCGTAGCCGGGACCGTATCCACCCTGGTGCGCATGGAGGGCAGTCGTCCCCAGGGCGAGCGCTGCGGTGAGCGCGGCGGCGGCGAGTGTTGTGCGAACGTTCGGGTGTTTCATAAAAACTCCTTCGACGAGGTTGAGACGGTGACCGCGGGCATGGCGGCGGCGCCCGGAACCGCGGGCTCGCGACCGCAGGCGCGGACAAAGCGCGGCGCGAACCGTGTCCCCGGGGCACGCCGCTTGCGCGGCTAACTGCGGAAGTTGCCGAAGAGAATGAAGCGCGCGACGGAGGTGCCGGGATCCGGCACGGGTGGCCGCGGAGATCGCGCGAGAGGCTCGTGCGCGGCGAGGACCGCCTGACGAAGGCAGAGTGCGGGCTGTTCACCATCGTCGTGCAGCCGGCTCGTGGCATGCGACGGGCCGCCCGCCGCGGGCGGGCTGCAGCACGGCAAATGGGCCGACTGCGGCAGGTTCGCGCAACCGAGCAGCCGGTGCTCGATCGCCGTGCCCGGCACCGGGGCGCCCGCAGCCGGAACGGGCGCTTGCACGATGCGTTCGTCCCCGAGCGCCGGAGGGGCCAACGCCCAAAGCGCGATCGCGAGCGCAGCGGCGTGCAGGAATTGCCGCATCGGACGGTTTCGCATCGCCATATGTTCTTCCTCCACGGCCAGCACCGTGTTGACGTAGATCAAGCCGTGCGCGCGCTCGCGAGCCTCCTCGTGCATCGGACAGCGTTTTCGTCCGATAGTTTGGCCTCCTGGCGGCCTAGCGCCCGTAGCGCGCGAATACCCGGCGGCTGCCGTCGGAGAGCACGAGCAGCACATCGTAGGGTGCGCTGCGGCCGCCTTCCATCCCCGGCGAGCCTGCCGGCATGCCTGGCACCGCGAGCCCGCGCGCCTTCGGCCGCTCGGCGAGGAGCTGCCGGATCTCGCGCGCAGGCACGTGGCCTTCGATCGCGTAGCCGGCGATGACGGCTGTATGGCAGGCTGCGAGATCGCGCGGGATACCGAGCCTAGCGCGGTATACGCCCGGCTCTGCAACGTCCTGCGGCTTCACCCGGAAGCCGTTCGCGCGCAGATGCTCGATCCACGCCCCGCAGCAGCCTCAGCCCGGCTCCTTGTAAACGGTGGCCGTTTCTGCGGCGCGAGCGGCCACGGACACCAGCGCTGCGGCGAGCAGCGCCGCGGCCCATTTCGTCTCCATGATGCTTCTCCTGCCGCGTTTCGCAGGAATTAGACGGCTGCGGCGGCGCGCGGCGGTTGATCCAGATCAAGCTGGGCCGGGGGCCACCTGCGCGCTATTTCACCGGCTCGATGCGCGTGACGACGTAGGCGCCACCGCTCTTTTCGGCCGCGAAGCGGATCTTGTCTCCGGGTCTGGCGGCTTCCAGCAGCGCCGCGTCCTTGACTTGGAACACCATCGTCATCGCCGGCATATCGAGATTGGGGATCGGGCCGTGGCGGATCGTGATCTTCTTCGCGTCCCTGTCCACCTTGCGCACTTCGCCCTCGGCCAGCGGCGCGCTGCTCGCGACGCCCGCCGCCGCAGGCGGGTGGTGGGCCTCCACGGCCAGCGCGCAAACCGGCAGCGACGAGATCAGAACGGCTGCAGCCACAACGGTACTTTTCATGAGCATGTCTCCCGAGTGTTGGACATCCTGCGACTCAATTCGCGCGCACCCTGACGATGCCGACCATACCGGCCTCGAAGTGGCCGGGAAGCAGGCACCCGTAGTAGAACGCGCCCGGGCGCGTGAATTGCCAGACGAGGGTTCCGGTCCGTCCCGGCGGCACGTGCACCATGTGCGGCTCGTCGTGCTCCATGCCGGGGTGCTTGCGCATGAGCTCAGCATGCGCCTTGAGCTCTTCCATCGTTCCGAGCACCAGCTCGTGCATGACCCGGCCGCTGTTGCGAACGATGAACTTCACCGTTTCTCCGGCCTTCACGCGCAATCCGTTCGGCAGATATTCCATCTCGTCGCGCATCTCGATGCGTATCGTGTGCACGACCTTCCGCGGATCGCCCGGGCGTCCGAACGGCTTTTCTTCGACCGCCTGTGCGGGGTTCTTTTCCGCTTTCTGGTTTCCGCTGCCATGACCCCAGGCGGACCCGGTCATGGCAGCGCTCGCCAACACACTCAGGAGGATGACTGCGGCTCTCATGTTTCAAGGCTCCTTTCATGGCTCGAAAAATCCGTCAGTGGCGCCGGTGGCCGGAGGGCTTGCGCGCGCGCAGCTCCACGCCGGAGCGCGGCGCCTGCGCAGCCTTTCTCGATTCCGGAATATCTCCCTTCCATTCCCAGGCGACCGTGCCGGGCGGGTGCCGATACCACCCTGGATCCTGGTAGTCGCCGCGCGCGAGCCCTTCGCGTACCTTCACCACCGTGAACATGCCGCCCATCTCGAGCGGGCCGAAGGGGCCGCTTCCGGTCATCATCGGCAGCGTGTTCTCCGGCAACGGCATCTCCATCTCGCCCATGTCGGCCATGCCGCGTTCGCCCATCACCATGTAGTCGGGCACGAGCTTCATGATGCGCTGGGCGAGCCCGCGGTGGTCCACCCCGATCAGGGTCGGCACGTTGTGGCCCATCGCGTTCATCACGTGGTGCGACTTGTGGCAGTGGAACGCCCAGTCGCCCGGATTGTCGGCGACGAATTCGATCGCGCGCAGCGCGCCGACCGGCACGTCCACCGTCGTCTCCGGCCACTGCGCGCTCTTCGGCACCCAGCCTCCGTCGGTGCCCGTCACGGCGAAGTTGTGGCCGTGGAGGTGGATCGGGTGGTTGGTCATGGTGAGGTTGCCGATGCGCACGCGCACGCGGTCGCCCCGGCGCACGACGAGCGGCGCGATGCCCGGGAACACCCGCGAGTTCCAGCACCACAGGTTGAACTCGAGCATGGTGGCGACCTTGGGCGTGTAGGCGCCCGGCTCGATGTCGAACGCGTTCAGCAGAAAGACGAAATCGCGGTCCACGCGATGCTGCGCCGGGTTCCTGGGGTGCACCACGATGAAGCCCATCATGCCCATCGCCATCTGCACCATCTCGTCGGCGTGCGGGTGATACATGAAGGTGCCCGAGTGCTTCATCTCGAACTCGTAGACCCAGGTCTTTCCGGGCGGGATGTGCGGCTGCGTGAGCCCGCCCACCCCGTCCATGCCGTTCGGCAGCAGCACCCCGTGCCAGTGGATGGTGGTGTGCTCGGGCAGCCGATTGGTGACGAAGATGCGCAGCCGGTCGCCCTCCACGCACTCGATGGTGGGGCCGGGGGACTGTCCGTTGTAGCCCCACAGATGCGCGGTCATGCCGGGCGCGAGCTGCCGGCGTACGGGCTCGGCTACCAGGTGGAATTCCTTCCAGCCGTCCTTCATCCGCCAGGGCAGCGTCCAGCCGTTCAGCGTCACCACCGGCTGGTAGGGGCGCCCGTTCGGCGGCGCGAGCGGCGGCTGCGTGTCCGGCTTGTCCTGTGCCGGCGCCTCAGGCACCGAACCCTGCGCAGCCCGCGCGACGAGCCCCGAGCCGAGCAGCGCGCCGCCGGCGGCCCGGAGAAAATTGCGTCGAGTGATCATGCGCGCCTCCTGTAATTCCTAGTGATCGCCGGCGGCAGCACTCTCCGGCGATCGGCCCTTGCCGCCGGCCGCTACGAGGGCGCCGGGAGATTTTCCGTTGAGGGCGAGATCGAGCGCGGCTTCGGCGAGCCAGAAGTCGCGCAGCGCCTCGAGGTAGGCGGTGACGCCTGCGATCTGCTGGCGCGCGTCGGAGAGCAGCTCGAAGGCGCTCACCTGCATGGCGTTGTAGCGCAGCAGGGTCTCCTCCGAGATGCGCTTCCTGAGGGGCACGATCTCGTCGCGGTAGTGTTTCGCGAGGTCGTAGGCGGTGCGGTAGGCGTGGTAGGCCTCGCGTATCTCCGAGCGTGCCCGGACTGCGATGTCGGCCGCGCGGTTCACCGCCTGCATGTAGGCGTGCTCGGCGCGCGCGACGCGGGCGCTTCCCCAGTCGAACAGCGGCAGCCTGATCTCGATTTCGTAGCCGCTCTGGCGCGGCTGCGCAGATTCGCTGTTGCGCAGCGCGCCCAGCTCGAGCACGTTGACGAAACCGGTCGCGCGGGTGAGCCCGAGCGCTGCGGCGATGTTCTCGGCCTCCTTGAGGGCGCTGCTCACGTCGAGGCGCCGCGCAAGCGCCAGCGCCTCGAGATCGGCGATCTCGCGCGCGGCGGCGGGCAGATCGGGCAGCCGCTCGGGCAGTCGGAACGCGACGCTCTCGCCCCACAGCCCCATCAATCGCGTGAGGCGCTCGCGCTCGGCGAGCGCGTTCTGCCGCGCGCGAGCGAGCTGCGCGGCGACCTCGGCGTAGAACACCTGCTCGCGCGCGTGATCGAGCTTGCTCAGATTGCCGACGGCTGCCAAGCGGCGCGCGAGCTCGGCGCTCGCCTCGGCCGCGTCGCGCACTTGCTCCATGTACTTGACCGATTCCTGCGCGGCGACGGCGGCGATCCAGGCGCGGCGCGTGTCGGCCGCGACCTGAATCACTTCCGCGGCGAGCCGCTGCTGCACGAGCTCGAGGCGCCGGCGCTCGACCTCGGTGCGCGCCGGCATCGTGAGCAGACCCAGCAGATCGAAGAGAAAGGCGCGCTCGATCTCGACCTCGTCGCCGCGGGTGAGCCGCGCGAACGAAAAGCCCGGGTTGCGCAGTCGCCCCGCCTGCACCAGGTCGGCCTCGGCGATGCCGAGCTCGGCATAGGCTGCCTGCAACCCGCGGTTGTTGAGCAGCGCGATGCGCACCGCGGCATCGGCGTCGAGCGGTGCGGCAAGAAGATTTCTCACCGCCGCCTCCGCCTGCTTCTGCTCCGGCTCGCTGCGCGCCCAGGCGGGCTCTTGGCCGATACGCGCGCGCACCGCGCTTTGCACGGCGCCGAAGCCGCCGTCCGCGGAGAAGCTCGCGCAGCCGCCGAGGCTCGCGGCGAGCGACGCCGCCAGGATGCGCGATATCCGAACATGCTTTCGCATTGCGTGCCTCCTTCAGCGGTGGTGCGCGCCGTGCGGCGCGCTGGCAGGCGGGGCCAGCGGGGGCTGAGCGGGCGTGGCGCCGGGACGCGCGGGGTCGCGCCCGGCTCCGCGGAGAATCCCGACATGACCGCCCGCGCGGGCGACTTCCTCGTTCGCCTCGCGCCAGGACGCGAGCGGCTCCTCGCGGAATCCGCGGTAGCCCGTGAAAACGGATTCGTAGCGGAACGCCGGGACCCTCGCCGCCGGATCGGCGGGATGCGGCGTTCCGGCTTGCGGCTGCGCCTGTTGCGCGACCGCGTGCGGCGCAAGCGCCGCTGCCACTGCCAGTGCTGTGAGCGATTTCATGCCTGTCCTCGTTGTCGAAGTCCTTGTCCCGCACGCGCGTGCGGGAAGATTGCGCGCCGTGGGCGCGCACCGGGCGGGAGTCACCCGCGGGCGACGAAGAATCAGGCGAGGGGAGGCCGGTCGGGCTGCTCGGGAACGAACAGGTCGTGCAGCGGGTCCGGCGCCACCGTCCGGACCTGGAAGTCAGGCGCATCCGCCGGCAGCGTCGCGACGAGCGGCGCGGATACGGAGTAGTGACAGCACAGGTGGTAGGTGCTGTCGGGCGGCGCGCTCCCGTCCGGAACCGCGCCGCCCTCGTGCGCTTCGTGGCCCGACGCGCCGCTCGCGTGCGCGGCGTGCAGCTGCGCGTCACCGTGGCACGCCACCGACGGCAGTGCCGCGGCGAGGCCCTGCAGCGGCAGGACCGCGAGCGCGAGCAAGAGCACGAATCGCCTGCAGCAGTTCATCATGGGCGCGCGGAGTTTACCGAATTCACGATCGGCAACGCAATCATCCCGGGCGGACACGGGATCCGGCTGAAAGTTCCGCCGTCCCGTGCCGCCCGTGCGGCGCGCAGAATAAGGGCCGTACCCCGGTACGGAGTCAAGAGGCGCCGGCCTGGCGCCACGCTGCCGCCGAGCGGCCGACCACGCCAGCGGCGGTCTTGAGGAAGAGCGCCGCGATCGCGAGGCCCACCACGACGTCCGGCCAGTGCGAGCCGCTCGCTGCGACGAGACCGCCCGCGAGGATCACCGCGAGGTTGCTGACGAGATCGTTGCGCGAGCACAGCCACACCGAGTGCATGTTCACGTCCTCGTGCCGGTGGCGAAGCAGCAGCCACGCGCAGGCGGTATTTGCGGCGAGCGCGAGCAGCCCGATTCCGCCGATCACTTCCGCGGCGGGCGGAGCCGGATGCAGTGCCTTGTAGAGCGCCACGCCGAGGACCGAGAGCCCGAAGGCGAGCTGCACCAGGCCCTTCACCATCGCGGAGCCGGCCTTCCAGCGCGCGCCGCGCGCCACCACGTAGAGACTGAGCCCGTAGACCAGCGCGTCGCCCAGCATGTCGAGGGAATCGGCGAGCAGGGCGACCGAGCCGGCGATGAGGCCCGCCGCGGCCTCGACCGCGAACATCGCCGCGTTGATCGCGAGGACGATCCCGAGCGTGCGCCGCTGCCGCCCGGCGAGGACTTCGGAAGCGCGCGCCCCGCTCTCGCAGCAGCCGGGCACCTAGTCCTCCTCCCGCGGCTCGCCGACATGCGCCATCATGTCCTCGATCACGCGGCGCACGTGCTCGTCCTGCGCTTCGTAGAACACCTGCCGGCCCTGGCGCGCGGCGCGCACGATGCGCGCCGCGCGCAGCAGCCGCAGGTGATGGCTCGCGAGCGATACGCTGAGGTCGGCGCGCTCCGCGATCTCGCTCACCGAGCACGGTCCCGCGAGGCACGCCGCGACCACCTTCAGGCGCGAGGCGTCGCCGAGCAGGCGAAAGAGGTCCGCGAGCTCGGCGGCCGCATCCTCGGCGAGCTCGAGCGGCCGGCGCAGGCGGCGGACGTTCGAGACGGGCGTCACGCAAAGATTGAACAGTTGAACAGTTGTTCAACTGTATAACAATGAGCGGCGCCGCGCAAGCGCCAGTCAGCCCGCGACCCTGACGTTGAGCATCATGCCCCCGTCCTCGTGCTCGAGGTTGTGGCAGTGCACGAGGTACACCTGGTCGCCGGGGAAAGGGTGCGTGAAATCCACCGCGATGCGCACGGTCTCGCCCGGCCACACCAGCACCGTGTCCTTCCAGCCAAGGTCGGATGCGGCAAGGCCGTTCTGATCCACCGCGAGGCGCCGCTGCTGCGCGGGGCTTGCCTCGCGCGCGAGCACGCGGAACGGGAAACCGTGCAGATGCACGGGATGGGGCATGGAAGGGGCGATGTTGCGCAGGTCCCAGTGCTCGACGCTCCCGCGCCGCACCGCGATCGGGGTCGCCGCCTGCTCGTAGGTCGCGGCGTTGATGCGCCAGGTCATCCTTCCCGCCTGGTCGAGCGCGACGAGCCGCGGGCTCGCCGTGCTTTCTGCGACCGGCTCGAGGCGCGAGAGGGTCTGCGGCAGCGGCCGGTCGTAGGCGATGCGCCGGGCAACGCGCAGCTTGAGGAGCGCAAGCTCGGCGCCATCGGGCAGCACGGGAGCGCTCGCCGCGTGCTGCGCGCCGTGGCCGGCGCCGCCGCCCGTCTCGAGGTGCATCGCGTCGAAGGGCAAGCTCGCGACCACTACCTCGTCGCCCGGGCGGGCGGCGCGCAGATCGAGCAGCAGGTCGAGCCTCTCGCCGGGAGAAACGAACGCTTCCTCGACCGCGCGCGGGCGATCGAGCAGGCCGCCGTCGGTGCCGATCACGTGGTAGTCGAGGAGCCGTGTCCCGCGGCGGAACGCGAGCCGGTAGAGCCGCGCGTTGGAGGCGTTGAGCACGCGGAAGCGGTAGAGCCGCGTTTCCACGTCGAGATGGGGACGCGGCGTGAGGTTGACCACCACCTCGCCGCCGAAATGGCCGTGGAAGCGCTCCGTCGCGTCCGGCGCGAAGATCGGCTGCCCACCGGAATCGAGCCGGAGGTCTTGGAGCACGAGGGGAATGTCGGTTGCGCCGAACCCGAGATCGAGGGCCTTCCGCAGCGCAAGCTCCTCCTCGTCCTCGACAATGAGCAGGCCGGCGAGTCCGAGGTAAATCTGCCGTCCGGTCGCGCCGTGGGGATGCGCGTGGTACCAGTAAGTGGCGGCGCGGTTGGCGACGAGGAACTGGTAGTCGTAGGTCGCGCCGGCTGCGACCGCGTAGTGGGGATGGCCGTCGTTGTTGCTGTCCACCTTGAGGCCGTGCCAGTGGATGATGCTCGGCTCCCCGAGCGCGTTCCAGAATTTCGCCCGCAACCGCGCTCCGGTGCGCACCCGAAGCACCGGGTTGCGCAGCACTTTCCCCTGGTGCTCGAGCTCGTAGGCGAGCAAGCGGGCGGGCCGGCCGGGGAGCAACTCGTGCTGCACCGCCTTCGCGGTGAGCGCGAGCGCGCCCGAGACCTCCGCCACCCCGTACAGGCCCTCTTCGCCCGGAACCCTCAGCGGATAGGGGAAGGCGGCATCCGGCGGGAGCGGAGGCGCGGCGG
>DATLZE010000007.1:0-49453 GCA_035574195.1 Burkholderiales bacterium
ACCTGGCTCGCCGCGCCGGGCGACGCCGCAGGCTACGCGCACGCGCTCTACGCGAACCTGCGGCGGCTCGACGAGGCGGGCTGCGACGCGATCGTCGTGGAGAAGCCGCCGCACGAGCCGGAATGGGCGGCGGTGAACGACCGGCTCGCCCGAGCCGCTGCGGGCGCACCGGTGCCCGACGCGACCTAGGTCGCCCGGCTCGCGCCGGACAAAATCCTGCGAGGGGGCTCGAGGCGCGAGGAAAACGGCGCGCGCTGCTGCGGCGCGCCGTTTCCTTAGCCGGTGATCTCGGCGCGGCGCGCCCGCACCGCCGGCGCGATCATGATGATGATGATCAGCACCGTGGCGATAATGAAGCCCAGGCTGATCGGGCGCGTGAAGAACACCGAGGGATCGCCGCGCGAGATGAGCAGCGCGCGCCGCAGGTTCTCCTCCATCAGCGGCCCCAGCACGAAGCCGAGCAGCATCGGCGCCGGCGGGCACTCCATCTTGAGCCAGGCGAAGCCGATGATGCCGAAGAGCGCCGTGAGGTAGATCTCGAAAGAGCTGTTGTTCACGCTGTAGATGCCGATACAGGAGAACGCCATGATGGCGGGGAAGAGCAGCCGGTAGGGCACCTTCAGCAGCATCACCCACATGCCGACCAGCGGCAGGTTGAGCACGACCAGCATCAAGTTCCCGATCCACATGCTCGCGACGAGCCCCCAGAAGAGGTCCGGCTTCTGGGTCATCACCTGGGGACCGGGCGCGATGCCCTGGATGGTGAGCGCGCCCAGCATCAACGCCATCACCGCAGAGGCCGGGATGCCGAGCGTCAACGTCGGGATGAACTTGCACTGCGCGTCGGCGTTGTTGGCGGACTCGGGGCCGGCCACCCCTTCGATCGCGCCGCGCCCGAAGCGCGACGGATCCTTGGACAGTTTCTTCTCCACCATGTAGGAGGAGAACGAGGCGATCGCGGGGCCGGTCCCCGGCAGCACGCCGAAGAAGGCGCCGACCGCGGTGCCGCGCATGATCGGACCGAATGACTGCTTCAGGTCCTGCTTGGTGGGCATCAGGTTGGTGACCTTGGAGGTGAACACCTGGCGCTCCATCTTCTCGCCCAGGTTGCTCACGATCTCGCCCACCGCGAACACGCCCACCGCGAGCACGATGAAACCGATTCCATCGGTCAGTTCCGGGAATCCGAAGGCGAAGCGCGACATGCCGGAATTGACGTCGGTGCCCACGATCCCGAGCAGCAGCCCCATCGCCACCATCCCGAGCGACTTGATCATGTCGCCGTGCGCGAGCACCGCCGCAGTGACGAGTCCCATCAGCATCAGCGAGAAGTACTCGGGCGCCCCGAATTTCAGCGCGAGCTCGGCGAGCGGCGGGCCGAACAGCGCGATCAGCAGCGTGCACACGGTGCCGGCGAAGAACGAGCCGATCGCGGCGATCGCGAGCGCCGGCCCCGCGCGCCCCTGGCGCGCCATCTGGTAGCCGTCAATACAGGTCACCACCGCCGAGGTCTCGCCGGGGAGGTTGACGAGGATCGCGGTGGTCGAGCCCCCGTACTGCGCCCCGTAGTAGATACCCGCCAGCATGATCAGCGCCGAGACTGCCGGCACGTTGAAGGTGAGCGGCAGCAGCATCGCGATGGTGGCGAGCGGGCCGATTCCCGGCAGCACGCCGATCAGGGTGCCGAGCAGCACGCCGATGAAGCAGTAAAGCAGGTTCTGCCACGACAGCGCGACGCTGAAGCCGAAAATGAGGTTGTTGAAGAGTTCCATGTTAATAACCCCAGAGGCCCTTGATCAGCGGGTACGGCAGTCCGAGGCCGTAGATGAACATCAGCACCGAGAGCACGGTGAGGCCTGCGGCCAGAAGCAGCGCCTCGATCATCTTGAATTCCCGGCCAGCTGCCGAGGAGACCAAGACGAGGACGATCAGCGCGGGGACGAAGCCGACGTGCTCCATCAGGATGCCGAACAGCACCATCGCGATCGGCAGGATGATCAGCGCGCGCAGCGACCAGTTGGTGTCAATCTGCTCCGGCTTGCGCAGGCCCATCGCCGCCACGTAGAGGCCGAACAGCACCATGATGCCCCCGAGCACCGTCGGGAAGTAGCCCGGGCCCATGCGCAGCGCCGAGCCGAAGGGGTAATCCCGTGCGATCCACATCGCCAGGGCGCCGACCGCTATGTAGTGCAGGCCGGCCCAGAAATCCTTGTTGTTCCAAATATTGATTTTCATGCCTCACCTCCCCTCGCGAGGGAGCCGCCGCTGAGTGTCTGACAAGGGGCCGCGTGCACGCAGTCCTGCTCTCGGGTGCCGGATGCTTGCCGCGGCTCTTCTACTGGGATGGCAATGATATAGGCAGCCGGGACGGGCGTAAAGCACGGGGTGTCTCCCCCGAAAACGCCCTTCGGCGCGTGGCTCCAGGCCCCCGCCCGGCTATTTCAGCCGCCGGTCGAGGAACATCCTCACATGCCTTACCAGATCCTCTTCCTTCCCGGCGAAGAAATGATCGGCGCCGGCGACCTCCACCTGGGCCGAGCCGCGCGCTGCCTGGATCGCCGCCGCGCGCCTGCCGGCGTTCTCGCGCACCGCGGGATAGTCCTTCTCGCCGTAGAGATCGAGCACGGGAACCCTGGAGGCCGCCCGCTCGCTGAATTCGCCGGAAATGCCGATCGCGACCCACGCCTCCACTCCCGGCTCGGCGGCATGGCTCAGGAAGTAATCCGCCATGCGCGCCCCCATGCTGTGGGCGACGATCGCGATCTTGCGCAAGCCCTTGCCGCGCAGGAACGCCACTGCGGCCTGCAGCCGCTCGGCGGCCTCCGGAAAGAGCGGGGGATAGTCGCCGCCGCGCGCCTCGGCGGCCGCAACCGGCATCTGCACCGAGAGCGTGGCATAGCCCTGCTCGGCGAGTCGGCTGCGCAGGGGATTGATGAGCCCCCAGTCCGGGTGCACCCCCATGCCGTGCACCACGACGACGCCGGCCGCGGCCCCTGGGGCGGGGGTCCAGAGCGCGAGGAATTTGCGGCCGCCGCCGAGCGCGAGGTCAACCGGCTCTCCGACCAGCACGGAAGGCAGGATCTGCTCGGCCCAGCGCCGCTCGCGCGCGTAGTCGGCCTGTGCCGCGGCGGGGAGCGGGCCGAGCAACGCCCCGAGCCAGAGCAGCAGCCGGCACAGCCACTCGAATCCGCTGCTCGGTTTTCGCACCCGCATCATCGGCCCTTGAATTTCGGATCCCTTTTCTCGAGGAAGGCGGCCACGCCTTCCCGATAGTCCTCGGTGTCGAAGCAGGCGAAGCTCTCGTCCCGTTCGGATTCGCTGATTTCTGCGCGCACGGTGAGCCGCTCGATGAAGCGCTTGTGCCAGCGGTTCACCAGCGGCGCGCCCTCCGCGATGCGGCGCGCGCAGGCGTAGGCTTCCTCCTCCACCGAATCGTCCGGCACGACGCGGTTCACCAGCCCCTTGCGGTACGCCTCCTGCGCGTCGAACACGCGCCCTTCGAGCAGCATTTCCAGGGCGACCGCCCGCCCCGCGAGCGCGAGCAGGCCCTCGAGCTCGCTGTAGGCCATGGTGAGCCCGAGGCGGGCGACCGGGATGCCGAAGCGGCTCGATTGCCCGGCCACGCGCAGGTCGCACACCGCTGCAATCTCCAGGCCCCCGCCCACGCAAGCGCCGCGCACGAGGGCCACCGTCGGATGCCGGCAGCCGGCCACCGCCCGCATCGTGTCGTGGATCAGCTCGCCGTAGCGCCGCGCCTGGCGCGAGTCGGCGCGCTCGCGCTCGAACTCCGCGATGTCGGCGCCCGCGGCGAAGGCCTTCTCGCCCGCGCCGCGCACCACGACGCAGCGCAAAGCGTCATCCGCGGACAGCTCGCGCATGACTTCGCCCAGGCGCTCCCACATCGCGCGGTTGAGCGCGTTCAGCCGCTCGGGGCGATTCAGGACGACGGTCGCGATCGCGCCGTCACGGGTCACGAGTATGGTTTCGCTCATTGCGGGGGCGAGGAGGTGACGAGCCGACGAAGTGGAATAGTAAATCGTTGGCGCAGTTCTCGTCACTGCCTTACCGCCTCCGCGGCTACCACTTGATCCAGCTCACCGGCCCGAGACTGATCCACGGCACGTAGGTGACGAGCAGCGTCACGAGCGCCAGCACCGCGGTGAACGGCCAGCCCACGCGGAAGACTTCCCAGAACGGCAGGCGCGCGATGGCGGCGGTGGTGAACAGCACCGTCGCCACCGGCGGCGTCTGCTGGCCGATGCCGAGGTTGATGGTCACGATGATGCCGAAGTGGATCGGATCCACCCCGATCTCGCGCACCAGGGGCAGCACGATCGGAACGATCAGGATGATCGCCGCCGCGGAGTGCAGGAAAATCCCGGCGACGAAGAAGAAGAGGTTCAGGAAGAGCAGAATCAGGTACTTGTTGCTGGTGGTCTCCAGGATCAGCCGCGCGAACTTCTGCGGCACCTGCTCGCTGGTGAGGAACCAGCCGAGCACCGCGGAGGAGGCCACGATCAGCATCACCGAGGCGGTCTGGCCGACGGAGTCCTTGAGGATCAGCCAAATCTGCCGCCCCGACAGCTCCCGGTAGATGAAGATGCCGATGACGAGCGCTGCCACTACCGCGAGCGCCGCCACCTCGGTGGCGGTGGCGATGCCGCCCAGGATCCCCACCCAGATCACGATCGGGATGAACAGCGCCCAGAAGGCGGCGAGCGTCGAGCGCCCGACCTCGCGCACCGAGAACTTCTGTTCCACCGGCAGCTTGTACCTGCGCGCATACCAGTAGGCGAGCGCCATCATCGCGCCCCCGGCGATGAAGCCGGGCAGAAACCCCGCGAAGAAGAGCTTGGCGATCGAGACCTCGGCCATCCACGCGTAGATGATCATCGGGATCGAGGGCGGGATGAGGATCGCCGCGGAAGCCGCGTTCGAGACGATCGCCGCGGAGAGCGCGCGCGGGTAGCCGCGCTTCTCCATCGCCGGGATCACCACCTTGCCGATCGCGGCGGCGTCCGCGACCGAGGAGCCCGAGATCTCGCTCTGGATCATGGTGGCGACCACCGTCACCATGGCGAGGCCGCCGCGGATGAAGCCGACCAGGCTCGCCGCGAGGTTCACCAGCCGCTGCGAGATGCCGGAGGTTTCCATGAGCCCTCCGGCCAGGATGAAGAGGGGGATGGCGAGCAGCGGGAAGCTCGAGGCGCCCGAGAACAGGTTGAGCGGCACTACCGAGAGCGAGGCGGCGCCGGTCCACAGGATCGCGAGGATGGTCGCGATCGAGAGCGCGAAGCCGATCGGGACGTTGATCAGGGTGAGGAGGACGATTACTCCGAGGATGATCCATTCCATGCCCCGTGGCCTCCTTTCCCGGACGGGCGGCGCGACACGATTGCCGCCAACCGCGCGAGGCTGATGAGCAGCATCAGGGCGCCGCTGATCGGCAGCACGCTGTTCACCCAAGCGATTCTCACCCAGGGCAGCGAAATCGCGGTCTCCTCGCCCATGCGCTGGGTGAGCGCCCACCCGTACCAGAACAGCACGAACTGGAAGCCGATCACGAAGAGCTCGGCCACCGCATCCACGGCGCGGCGCGCGGCGCCCTCGAGCTTGTCCACCAGCAGCTCGAAGCCGATGTGGCGGCGGTGATAGTGCGCGACGACCGCCCCGTAGAAGGTGAGCCACACCAGCAGGTAGGAGGCGAACTCGTCGTACCAGACGAGCGAGGCGTTCAGCACGTAGCGGAAGAATACCCCCAGGCAGACGACGGTCACCATCGCCGCCAGAAGACCGATCGCCCACCACTCGACGAGGGCGATCAGTCGCCGCAGCAGGGCTTGCATCAGCGCAGCGACTGGATGAGCTTGATCAGCTCGGCGCCACCCGCCACCTGCTTGCCGAACTCCTCATAGACGCCGGCCGAGGCCTTGATGAAGGCCTCCTTGTCCGGCTCGTTCAATCGCATCGGAGGCGCGAGCTTCGCGATCAGCTCCTTGTCGAGCCGCTCGCCCTCGGCGCGCGCGAAGTCCCCGGTCGCCCAGGCGATCTTGGCGATCGCCTCCTGCACGTCCCTGGGCAGTTTCCTCCAGAACTCCTCGCTCACCAGGAGATAGGCCGGCGTGTAGACGTGGCCGGTCAGCGACAGGAATTTCTGCACTTCCTGGAACTTGGCCGAGGCGATCTGCGAGAACGGGTTCTCCTGCCCGTCCATCACCCCCTGCTGCAGCGCCGAGTAGACCTCGGCGAAGGGCATCGGCGAGGGGTTCGCCCCGTAGGCCTGGAACATCTTCACGCGCCACACGCCGCCCGGCACCCGCAGCTTGATGCCCTTCAGGTCCTCGGGCCGCACGATCGGCCGCACGTTGTTGGTGATGTGGCGAAAGCCGTTCTCCCACACGCCGATCACGCGCACGCCCTTGGCCGGCAGCGGATCGAAGAGCGCCTTCTGCACTTCGCGGTGCTCCGCCGCTTTCTTCATGTGCGCGCGGCTCACGATGAGATAGGGCATCTCGAACACCCCGTAGCGCTGGTCCACCGTGCTCATGATGGTGGAGGGAATCTGCATCTCGGGCGCGCCGACGCGGATGCCCTTGATCATCTGCTCGTCGCTGCCGAGCTGGCTCGAGTGGAAAACCTTCACTTCCACCTTGCCCTTGAGCGCGGCGTTGACCTCCTGCGCGAATTTGTTGGCCGTGAGATCGAAGAGCGAGCCCGGGAAGCCCACGTGGCCGAGCCGGATCGTGACGGGTTGCTGCTGCGCATGAACCGCGGCGGGCGCGGCGGCGAGCGCAAAGGCGAGGGCGGCGAGGGCGCACGCGCTGCGCCTGCCGGTCGAGGCGAACGATTGCAGGGGATTCATGGCCTCCTCCTGTGGGTGTTGTGTCATTAAGTTAGCCGGATCGCGGCCGTTGCACAAGGGCGGTCCGCAGGCGGCATCCTACCGCCCGCGGGCCCTCATCCACTGCAGCCGCAACGCCTCGCATTCCCGGTCGAGCACGCCGGTGACGAGCTCGATCCTCCTTGCGGTGAGCTCCTGTATCGTCTCGATCGAATAGCGGCCGAGATCGGTGCGGCCGATGCCGGCGTAGCGGCCGCCCAGCACGAGGCGCCCGATTTTCGCCTCCTGCATGCACCAGAAGCACATCGGGCAGGGCTCGAGCGTCGAGTAAAGGGTCGTGCCCGAGAGGTCGAGCGTGGCGAGCCGCGCGCACGCCTGCCGGATCGCGACCACCTCGGCGTGCGCGCTGGGGTCATTGCTGGTGAACATCGCGTTCTCGCCCTCGGCGATCACTTCGTCCCCGCGCACGAGCAGCGAGGCGACCGGGCGGTTGCCCTTGGCTGCGGCCGCGCGCGCGAGCTCGAGCGCGCGCTGCATGTAGAAGGCGTGGTCCCGGCTCATTGCAGCGGGATGCCAGCCGCGCGCACCACCTTGGTCCATTTCTCGATCTCGGACTTGAGGTGGGCGGCGTAGCGCTCGGGGGTGCTCGGCAGCGGATCCATGCCCTGGGACAGATAGCGCTCCCGCGTCTTCGTGGAATCGAGCACCGCGACCGCCTGCCGGTTGAGCTTCTGGACGATCGCGCGCGGGGTGCCGGCCGGGGCGAGCAGCCCGTACCAAGTGCTGTATACGTAGCCGGGGAAGCCCGATTCGGCGACCGTGGGCACCTCGGGCAGCGTCGCCGTGCGCTGCGCGCTCGTCACGGCGAAGGCGCGCAGCCGCCCCGCTTTCACATGGGGGAGCGCCGAGGCGTAGGTCGAGAAGAACACCGAGATCTGGTTGCCGAGAAGCGCCGTGAGCGCCGGGCCGGTGCCCTTGTACGGCACGTGCACGAGATCGAGCTTGCGCGCCATCAGCAGCATTTCCATCGCGAGGTGCGTGCCGGCGCCGACCCCCGCCGAGCCGTAAGTGAGCTTGCCCGGCTGGGATTCCGCGAGCGCGATGAACTCCTGGAACGTCTTGGCGGGCAGCGCGGGGTGAGCGACCAGGATGTTGGGCTGGTCGGTGACCAGCGTGATCGGGGCGAAATCGCGGATCGCGTCGTAGGGGAGCTTGCGGTAGAGCGCGGTATTGAACGCCATGCTGATGTTGCCAAGCAGCAGCGTGTAGCCGTCGGGTGTGGACTTGGCGACGATGTCGCAGCCGAGGATGCTGCCTGCGCCGGGGCGGTTGTCCACCACGATGGTCTGGCCGAGCGCCTCGCCGAGCCCGTCGGCGAGCACCCGCGCCGAGATGTCGCTGCCGCCGCCCGGGGCGAACGGCACCACCATGCGGATCGGCCGGCTCGGATAATCGGAGGCGCCCGCGGCGGGCCCCGCGAGCAGCGCAGCCAGCACCAGGATCACGGCCCGGTTCATGTTCGTCCTCCTGCTCTCGTGACGGGCGGGTGCCCGCCCGCTTCTCGTTCAGTGCCCCGAGCGCTCACGCCGCGACGCGTTCTTTCGCGTCCTCGGCAGCGTGGCTCGCCGCGAGATACTGCATCGCCGCCTGCACGCCGCCCGTGCGGTGCGGAACGCGGGCGAGCTCGAGCCCCATCTCGATGCCGGCGAGCGTGCCGATCAGCATCAGATCGTTGAAGTCGCCCAGATGCCCGATGCGGAACACCTTGTCGCGCAGCTTGGTGAGCCCGGAGCCGAGCGCAAGGTTGAAGTGTTCGAGCACCACGCGCCGGAAGGCGATCTCGCTCGTGCCCTCCGGCATCATGACCGCGGTGAGCGAGCTGGAATACTCGGCCGGGTTCGCGCACAGGATTTCGAGCCCCCAGGCGCGCACCGCGCGGCGTGTGGCCTCGGCGTGGCGCTCGTGGCGCCGGAACACGTTCTCGAGACCTTCCTCCTCCAGCAGCATCTTCAACGCGACGCGCAGCCCGTAGAGCAGGTTCGTCGCCGGCGTGTAGGGGAACCAGCCCTCGCGGTTGGCGGCGATCATCTCCTCCCAGCTCCAGTAGGAGCGCGGCAGCCGCGCCTTCTTCGAGGCGGCGAGCGCTTTCGCCGACACCGCGTTGAACGAGAGCCCGGGCGGCAGCATCAGGCCCTTCTGCGAGCCCGCCACCGTCACGTCCACGCCCCACTCGTCGTGGCGATAGTCCATCGAGGCGAGCGAGGAGATGGTGTCCACCAGGTAGAGCGCCGGGTGCTGCGCGCGGTCGATCGCCCTGCGCACCTCGGCGATGCGCGAGGTGACGCCGGTGGAGGTCTCGTTGTGCACCACGCACACCGCCTTGATCTCGTGCCCGCTGTCCTCGACCAGCCGCGCCTCGATCGCCGCCGGATCCGCGCCGCGGCGCCAGTCGCCGCCGATGAACTCGGGCACGAGCCCCAGGCGCTCGGCCATCGCCTTCCACAGCGTCGCGAAGTGGCCCGTTTCGTACATCAGCACCTTGTCGCCCGGCGAGAGCGTGTTGACGAGAGCCGCCTCCCACGCGCCGGTGCCGGAGGCGGGGAAGATCAGAACCTCGCCGCGGGTCTTGAAGACTTCCTTCAGGCCCGAGAGCACCTCCAGGGCGAGCTCGCGGAACTCGGGCCCGCGGTGATCGATCGTCGGCTGGTCGATCGCGCGCAGGATCCGGTCGGGGACATTGGTCGGCCCGGGGATCTGCAGGAAGTGGCGGCCGCTCTGGCGCTTCATGTTCGCCTCCTGTGGCTGAGCTATTATAGGCCCGAAGACGTGATCCAATGGCGAAGCGACGCTGTGACGCGACGACCGGCCGGCCAGCCGCTCGTCTCGCCGGACCCTGCCTCCGAGCGAGAAACGAAGTCCGGCCCTCGCCCCATCTCCTCGCCTCGTCGCCGCCTCGCCTTGCCGCCTTGCCTCCTCGTCGCCGCCTTGGCTGCCCCTCGCCTCGTCACCCGTGCGCATGAGCTCCCGCGTGATCCGTCCCGGTGACCCGGCGCTCGCGAACCGCCTGCGCCGCGCGGTGAGGGGCGCGGTCCTGTTCGATCCCGCCTCGCGCGGGCGCTACGCGACCGACGCCTCGATCTACCAGATCGAGCCGATCGGCGTGGTGGTGCCGGCGAGCGAGGAGGATGCGCTCGCCGCACTTGCCGTCGCCTACGAGGCGGGCGTGCCGGTCCTGCCGCGCGGCGCAGGCAGCTCCCAGTGCGGCCAGACCGTGGGCGCGGCGCTCGTGATCGACCACTCGAAGCACTTGAACCGCATCCTCGACTTCGACCGCGAGGCGCGCACCATCGCCGTCGAGCCCGGCGTGGTGCTCGATCAGCTCAACGCGTATCTCAGACCGCACGGGCTGTGGTTCCCGGTGGACGTCTCCACCAGCGCGCAGGCGACGATCGGCGGCATGGCGGGCAACAATTCCTGCGGCGCGCGCTCGATCCGCTACGGCAACATGGTGCACAACGTCCTCGCGATCGAGGCCGTGCTCGCCGACGGCTCGCAGTACACCTTCGGCGAGGTGCCGGCCGACCCCGAGCAGCTCCAGGCGCCGCGCGGCTACCTCGAGATCGTGAAGCGCATCCGGGCGATCGCGGCGCGCGAGGCCGAGGAGATCGAGCGCCGCTATCCCAAGCTGCTGCGCCGCGTCGGCGGCTACAACCTCGACATGGTCGCGGCCACCCCTTTCAACATGGCGCACCTGCTGGTGGGCTCGGAGGGCACGCTCGCCTGGTCGCGGCGCCTGCATCTCAAGCTCTCGCCGCTGCCGCGGCACCGGGCGCTCGGAGTCGCCCATTTCGCGAGCTTCTACCAGGCGATGGATTCGACGCAGCATATCGTGCGGCTCGGCCCGAGCGCGGTCGAGCTGGTGGACCGCACGATGATCGAGCTCGCGCGCGAGAACCCGGCTTTCCGCGACACCGTCGCGCGGGCGATCCGCGGCGAGCCCGATGCGATCCTGCTGGTGGAATTCGCGGGCGATGAGCGCGCAGAGGTCTTGCGCGACCTGGGGCGGCTCGCCGAGTTGATGGGCGACCTCGGTTTTCCGGAAAGCGTGGTGCAGATCGCCGAAGAGCGGCTGCAGCGCGAGGTATGGGAAGTGAGGAAGGCGGGCCTCAACATCATGATGTCCATGAAGGGCGACGGCAAGCCGGTGTCCTTCATCGAGGACTGCGCGGTGCCGCTCGAGCACCTCGCGGAATACACCGCGCGCCTCACGCGCGTGTTCGAGAAGCACGGCACGCGCGGCACCTGGTACGCGCACGCCTCCGTGGGCTGCCTGCACGTGCGCCCGATTCTCGACATGCGCACCGACGGCGCGGTGAAGATGCGCGCGATCGCCGAGGAGGCGGCCGAGCTCGTCCGGCGCTACAAGGGCTCCTATTCCGGGGAGCACGGCGACGGCCTGGTGCGCTCGGAATGGATCGAGCCCTTCTTCGGCCCCCGGCTCGCACGCGCATTCGAGGAGGTGAAGGACCTGCTCGACCCGCGGGGATTGATGAACCCCGGCAAGATCGTGCGGCCCCCGCGCCAGGACGATCGGCGGCTGTTCCGCTATCCCCCGGGCTACCGCACGATCGCGCCCCCCGCAGCGCTCGACTGGTCGGAGTGGGGCGGCTTCGACAAGGCGGTGGAGATGTGCAACAACAACGGCCACTGCCGCAAGTTCGACGCCGGCGTGATGTGCCCGTCCTATCGCGCGACGCGCGACGAGCAGCACTGCACGCGCGGGCGCGCCAACACGCTGCGGCTCGCGCTCTCCGGGCAGCTCGGCCCGCAGGCCCTGACCTCCGAGGAGCTCTACGCGACGCTCGCGCTCTGCGTCTCGTGCAAAGGCTGCCGGCGCGAGTGCCCGACCGGCGTGGACATGGCGAAGATGAAGATCGAGTTTCTCCATCATTACCGGCGGCGCCGCGCGTTGCCGGTGAGAGAAAGACTGGTCGCCTATCTTCCGCGTTACGCGCCGCTCGCATCTCGTTTTTCGTTTCTCGTGAATCCGCTGCAGGAGCTCGTGAAGGGGCTGTTCGGTTTCGCCTCCCGGCGCCCGCTGCCGCAATGGCGCAGCGATGCCTTCCGCGAGGGCGCGGCAGAGGCGCTCCCGGCCGGTTCCCCGGCCGCCGCTTCAGCGCAACGCGAATGCGTTCTGCTGGTGGACACTTTCAACCGCTGGTTCGAGCCGCACAACGCGCGCGCCGCGCTCGCGGTGCTGCGCGCGGCCGGCTACCGCGTGCATCTGCCGCGGGCGCCCGAGGGCGCGCGCCCGCTGTGCTGCGGGCGCACCTTTCTCGCAGCGGGGCTGGTGGAGGAGGCGCGGCGCGAGGCGCGGCGCCTGATCGGTGCGCTCAGGCCGTATTTCGAGCGCGGGGTGCCGGTGGTGGGGATCGAGCCCTCCTGCCTGCTCGGCCTGCGCGACGAGCTCCTCTCGCTGCTGCCGGGGGGCGAGAGCGCGGAGCTCGCGATGCACGCGGTCACCTTCGAGGAATTCATCGCGCGCGAGCTCGAGGCGGGGCGCTTCGTGCTGGAGCTTGCGCCGCTCGCGCACAACAAGGCGCTGCTGCACGGCCACTGCCACCAGAAGGCCTTCGACGTGATGCCCGCGGTCGAGCGCGTGCTCGGGCTCGTTCCGGGGCTCGAGGTGCAGCGCATCGAGTCGAGCTGTTGCGGCATGGCGGGCGCCTTCGGCTACGAGGCGGCCCACTACGAGATCTCGATGAAGATGGCGGAGCTCGCGCTTCTGCCCCAGGTGCGGGCCGCGGCGCCCGACACCCTGATCGTGGCCGACGGCACGAGCTGCCGGCACCAGATCCGCGACGGCTGCGGGCGCGCGGCGCTCCACGTCGCCGCAGTGCTCGACCGGGCCCGCGCCGCGCGCGCCGCGGGCAACCACCGATCTTGACCGCGGTGCTTGACAATCCGCATGGTGGTCAATAGCCTGCCCCGATGACAGTGTGACGCGGTGACGAGGCCCGCCTCTTTTGCCTCGCACGCGGCGCGCGCCCTCGCGACGGTTCAAAGCAAGGCACGCTGGAGAATGGATCAGCCCACCGCAACGCGCGGCGCGGCGGCGAGCGCTGCCGCACCCGGTCCCTGGCTGCTGGAAGTCGAGGACCTGCACGTTCACTTCGTCACCACGCGCGGAGTGGTGCGCGCGGTGGAGGGCGTCTCCTACCGCGTGCGCCCGGGCGAGACGGTGGCGCTCGTCGGCGAGTCGGGCTGCGGCAAGTCGGTATCCTCGCTCGCCATCATGCGGCTGCTCGCGCGCCCTGCCGGACGCGTCGTCGCCGGCCGCATCCTGTTCCAGGGCGTCAATCTCCTCGAGCTCTCCGAGGACGAGATGCGCGCGATTCGCGGGCGCGACATCGCGATGATTTTCCAGGAGCCGATGACCTCGCTCAATCCGGTGCTCACCATCGGCTTCCAGATCATGGAGCCGCTGCTGATCCACCTCGGGATGTCGGAGGCGCAGGCGCGCGCGCGCGCCCTGGAGCTGCTGAAGATGGTGGGCATTCCCGATCCCGAGCGCCGGCTCGATCAGTATCCGCACCAGTTCTCGGGCGGCATGCGCCAGCGCGTGATGATCGCGATCGCGCTCTCGTGCAATCCCAAGCTCATCATCGCGGACGAGCCCACCACCGCGCTCGACGTCACCATCCAGGCGCAGATCTTGAAGCTGATGAAGGATCTCACGCGCGAGCTCGGCATCGCGCTCGTGCTGATCACGCACAACCTCGGCATCGTCGCCCGCTACGCCGACCGCGTGAACGTGATGTACGCCGCGCGCCTGGTCGAGCAGGGCGCCGCGCGCGAGGTGTTCGCGCGGCCGCTCCATCCCTACACCGCGGGGCTGCTGCGCTCGGTGCCGCGGCTCGACCAGCCGCGCGGCCGCAAGCTCGAGACGATCGAGGGACTGCCGCCCAACCTGCTCGATCCCCCGCCCGGCTGCCGCTTCGCCCCGCGCTGCCCCGCGCAGCGACCCGAGTGCCTCGCCGCGCCGCCGCCGCTGGTCGCGGTCGAGCCGCACCGCTACTCGGCCTGCGTGCGCGCGCAGGAGATGGCAAGCGTCGGGCCGGCGGGGCTGGGGCTGCAGAGCGCGAACCCCGAGCCGCCGCTGCCGAAGCGCCTCGAGGCGGCGCCTTCCCTGTTGCGGGTGCACGAGCTGCGGACCTACTTCGAGGTCGGGGCCGGCGTTCAGATGCTCAACCTGCGCCGCGCCCGCCACGAGGTGCGCGCGGTGGACGGGCTCTCCTTCGAGGTGCGCCGCGGCGAGACCCTGGGGCTGGTGGGCGAGTCGGGGTGCGGCAAGACCACCGTGGGGCGCACGCTGCTCAGGCTCGAGCAGGCGACTTCGGGCGAAATCGTGTTCGACGGCGCGAACGTCACGCGCGCGCGCGGGCGGGCGCTCCAGGACTACCGGCGCAAGATCCAGGTGATCTTCCAGGACCCCTACAGCTCGCTCAATCCTCGCATGACGGTGGGCGAGATCATCGCCGAGCCGATGCGCGTCTACCGGCTGGTGCCGGATGCGCGGGCGGCGCGCGAAAAAGTGACCGAGCTGCTCACCCAGGTGGGGCTATTCGAGTACATGGCCGAACGCTATCCCCACGAGCTCTCGGGCGGGCAGCGCCAGCGCGTGGGCATCGCGCGCGCGCTGGCGATGCGGCCCTCCTTCATCGTGTGCGACGAGCCGGTGTCCGCGCTCGACGTCTCGATCCAGGCGCAGATCATCAATTTGCTGGAGGAGCTGCAGAGCCGCTACCAGCTCACCTACCTCTTCATCGCGCACGATCTCGCCGTGGTGCGGCACATCTCCGACCGCGTGATCGTGATGTACCTCGGGCGCGTGATGGAGGTCGCCGACCGCGACGCGCTCTACGCCGAGCCCCAGCATCCCTACACCCAGGCGCTGCTCGACGCGGTGCCGATCCCCGATCCTGTGCTGGAGGCCAGGCGCGAACACCGCGTGCTGGGAGGCGAGGTGCCGAGCCCGCTCGCGCCGCCCTCGGGCTGCGTGTTCCACACGCGCTGCCCCAAGGCGAGCGGGGAGTGTAAGATGGTGATTCCCGAGCTGAGGGAGGTGCGGCCCGGGCACTACGCGGCCTGCATCAAGCTTTGACAACAGTGATGCAGTGACGAAGTGACGCGGCGGCGAGCCGGCGAATCGGGCCTTGCGGATCTCGCCGCCCCGTCACTCCGTCACCCCGTCACCCACAAAAGAGGAGGGAATATGAAGCGACTTCGTGTCTGGTTGCTGGGCGCGGCGGCGTTCGCCGCCGCGGGCGCGATGGCGGCCGAGACGCCCCGGCCGGGCGGCGTGCTGAAATTCGCCGTGAGCGCCGAGCCGCCCAACTACGACTGCCATGCGCAGACCTCGTTCGCCTTCATCCACCCGGTGCGCCCGCATTACAACACGCTGCTCAAATTCGACACCGCGAAGTATCCCGCGATCAAGGGCGATCTCGCCGAGTCGTGGACGGTGTCGAAGGACGGGCTCACTTACACCTTCAAGCTGAGGAAGGGCGTCAAGTTCCACGACGGCTCGACGCTCAGCTCCGAGGACGTGAAGGCGACCTACGAGCGGCTGCGCAATCCGCCGCCAGGCGTGCGCTCGGTGCGCCAGGCGAGCTACGCCGACATCGCCTCGATCGAGACGCCCGATCCCTCGACGGTGGTGTTCCGGCTCAAGAAGCCGAACGCTTCCATGCTGTCCAACTTCGCGAGCCCCTGGGACTGCGTCTACAGTGCCGCCAAGCTCAAGCAGGATCCGAGGTTCCCGGAGCGCAACATCCTGGGCACCGGACCCTTCACCTTCGTCGAGCACGTGGCCGGCTCGCACTGGACCGGGCGCAAGTTCGGGGGCTATTTCGAGAAGGGCAAGCCGTATCTGAACGGTTACGTCGCGATCTTCATCAGCGGGGCGCCGATGGTGAACGCGCTCGCCGCGGGCGAGGTGGTGGTCGAATTCCGAGGCCATTCGCCCGCCGACCGCGACCGGCTGGTGAAGGCGCTCGGGGAGAGGGCCGTGGTGCAGGAATCGCCGTGGGTGTGTTCGCTGGTGGTGACCTTCAACACCAAGAAGAAGCCCTTCGACGACCAGCGCGTGCGCAAGGCGCTCTCGCTCGCCATCGACCGCTGGGGCGGCGCGCAGGCGCTCTCCAAGGTGGCGCTCGTGCGCCACGTCGGCGGCATCCTGCGGCCGGGCTACGAGCTCGCCGCCTCGGAAAAAGAGCTTCTCACCTACCCCGGCTTCTCCAAAGACATCGCCCGCTCGCGCGAGGAGGCGCGGCGGCTGCTCAAGGAGGCGGGCGTGCCCAACCTCGCATTCACGCTCACCAACCGCAACGTGGCGATGCCCTACACGCCGGTCGGCGTATTCCTGATCGACCAGTGGCGGCAGATCGGCGTCACCGTCAAGCACGAGCAGCTCGAGACCCGGCTCTACCTCGCGGCGCAGCAGCGCGACAACCCGACGTTCGACGCCGCGCTCGATTTCAACTGCGACTTCATGGACGAGCCGAACCTGCAGCTGCAGAAGTACCTCTCGCACGACCGCTCGGCGATCAACTACGCGCAGCAGACCGATCGCGTGCTCGACGAGCTCTACGACAGGCAGTCGGGCGAGCTCGACCGGAAGAAGCGCTACGCGATCCTGCGCGAGTTCGAGCGCCGTGCGCTCGAGCAGGCCTACACCATCCCCACGATCTGGTGGCACCGCATCATCGTGCACCACAAGCACATGAAGGGCTGGCACATCACGCCCAGCCACTACGTGGGGCAGGATCTGGCGGATGTCTGGCTCGATCAGTGACAGCAAGGGCGAAGGGGGGAAAGTGACGGGCGGGGGCGGCCGCCGGGCCTTGCAGCGGGGGCCTGCCCTTCGCCCTTCACCGCGCTCGCGATGCTGAAATTCATCGTCCACCGCATCCTGCTGATGATCCCGACGCTCCTCGGAGTCGCGGTGCTGGTGTTCTTTCTCCTGCGGCTGATGCCGGGCGATCCGGTGGCGACCATGCTGATGGGGGACGCGGGCGGGGCCAACATCCCGCGCGAGGTGCTCGAGGCCGAGCGCGCGCGCCTCGGACTGGACCAGCCGTTGTGGGTGCAGTTCTTCAAATGGCTCTGGGGCGCGCTGCAGGGCGATTTCGGCTATTCGATGTGGACCGGGAAGCCGGTCGCCTACGAGATCGGGATCCGGCTCGAGCTCTCGCTGCAGGTGGCGGTGATGGCCACGATCCTCGCGATCCTGCTCGCGCTGCCGCTGGGTACCCTGTCCGCGATCTTCAAGGACTCCTGGGTGGACCAGCTGATCCGCGTGTTCTCGATCGCCGGGCTCGCGGTGCCCTCGTTCTGGCTGGGCATGATCGTGATCCTGCTGCTGCTCACCTATTTTCACTGGATCCCGCCGCTCACCTTCACCTCGTTGTGGGAGGACCCGTGGGAGAACCTCTCGCAGCTCATCTGGCCGGCGCTCGCGGTGGGCTACCGCTACTCGGCGGTGGCAACGCGCATGATGCGCTCCTCGATCCTGGAGGTGCTGCAGGAGGACTACATCCGCACCGCGCGCGCGAAGGGCGTGATCGAGCGCCTGGTGGTGGCGCGCCACGCGATGCGCAACGCGCTGCTGCCGGTGGTGACCGTGATCGGGCTCGAGTTCGCGTTCCTGATCGGGGGCCTGGTGGTGACCGAGCAGGTGTTCAACCTGAACGGCATCGGCAAGCTCTTCGTGCAGGCGGTGGCGCGCAGCGATTTCACCATGATCCAGGCGCTGGTGCTGGTGGTCTCGGTGTTCTTCGTGCTGGTCAACTTCGTGATGGACCTGCTCTACGCGCTGCTCGATCCGAGGATTCGCTATCGCTAGCGGCGAAGCAGCGGGGCAGGCGGTGACGGCTGACGGAGGCGGGCAAGGCGGATGAGTACGGCGGCGGCGATTACTTACAAGGTGCCGAAGCGCCGGCATCCGGTGCTGCAGTTCATAGTGCAGCAGCCGCTCGGGGCGGCGGGGCTCGCCATCATCGTGGCGATGGCGGTGTGCGCGGCCTTCGCCCCCTGGGTCGCGCCCTACGACCCGCTCGCGGTGGACTACGGGGCGATGCTGGCGCCGCCCTCGCGCGAGCACTGGCTCGGCACCGACTCCTTCGGGCGGGACGTCGCCTCGCGCATCATCTATGGCGCGCGCACCGCGCTCGCGATCGGTTTCATCGCCTCCTTTCTCGGCTGCACCGCGGGCGCGGTGGTGGGCGTCGTCTCGGCCTACTTCGGCGGGCGCACCGATCTCCTGATCCAGGGCGTGATGGACGTGCTGCTGTCCTTCCCCATCATCGTGCTCGCGATCACGGTGGTGGCGGTGCTCGGCAACTACGTCGTGCTCGGCATCGACGTGAACCTCATCATCGCGATCGCCATCCCCATGCTGCCGCGCGTGGAGCGCGTGGTGCGCGCCTCCGCCCTCGCGATCCGCGAGATGCCGTACGTGGACGCCGCGCGCGCAGCCGGCTTCTCTCATGCGCGCATCATCTTCCGCCATATCGCGCCGAACGTCGTGGCGCCGTACCTCATTCTGCTGACCGCGTTCGTCGCGCAGGCGATTCTGTCGGAGGCCTCGCTCTCCTTCCTCGGGCTGGGGGTGACCGAGCCCACCCCCTCGTGGGGGCTGATGCTCTCGGGTGCCGCGGCCGACTTCTACCAGCAGGCGCCCTGGATGATCGTGTTTCCGGGAATCGCGATCAGCCTGGGGGTGTTCGCCTTCAACCTCTTCGGCGACTCGTTGCGCGACTGGCTCGACCCCAAGATCAAGCTTTGAGCTCGGTTCGAGGCTCGGCCGGCGAGCGAGCGATGAGGCGAGTGGTTGCTCACCGGGCGCTGCGGTCGCGTCGCGTCACGCTTCCCGCGCGTAGCGGCGCACCTGGACCTCATCCACCTCGATGCCGAGGCCGGGGCCGGCGGGCACCGCGACGTGGCCGCGGTCCATGTCGAGGGGCCGCTTCAGCAGGTCGCTGGCGAGATACGGGCTGGTGAGGCTCACCCCCCATTCGATCTGCGGCACCGCCGCCGCCACGTGCGCCATCGCCGCCGCCGCGATGCCCGACTCGGCCATCTTGCAGGCGAGGTTGACCTTCATCCCCAGGCGCTCGCACAGGCGCGCCGCCTGCACGACCGGCCCCATGCCTCCGAGCTTGATGGTCTTCAGGCTCCCGCCCGCCACCCCCGCGGCGTGATGGCGCTCGAGGTCCTCGATCGAGTGCAGGCCTTCATCGGCGCCGATCGGCACGCGGCTTGCGCGCGCAACGCACGCCATGCCCGCGAGGTCGTGCGCGGGCACCGGCTGCTCGAAGAAGGCGAGCGAGGTGTCGGCGAGCGCCCGCACGTAGGCGATCGCCTGCTCCACGCTGAAACCCTGGTTCGCGTCCGCGCATACCAGCACCCCCCCGTTGCCGAGCGCCTCGCACACCGCCCGCGTGCGCTCGGCATCGGCGCGGGGATCGCCCACCCCCACCTTGACCTTGAATGCGACGCAGCCCTCTGCTCTCAGTCTCAGCGCCTCCTCCACGTCGGCGGCGGCCCCCCGCCCGGTGCCGATCAGCCGCAGCAGGGGCGCGCGCTCGCGCCGCCGGCTGCCGAGCAGCTCGCACGCCGGGCGCCCGCGCGCGCGCCCGAGCGCGTCGTAGAGCGCCATCTCGATGGCGGACTTGGCGGCGTGATTGCCGTAGAGGTAGAGGCTGGCGCGCGCCATCGCCGCGGCGATATCGTCCGCGGGCATGCCCTCGAGCAGCGGCGCGAGGTGGCGCACCGCCGCCATCATCCCTTCGAGCGTCTCGCCCGTCATGGTGGGGGCGGAAGCGGCCTCGCCCCAGCCCACCGCCTCCTCGGTCTCGAGCCGCACGAGCAGGTTATTCGCCGCGCGCACCTCCTCGAAGGACATGCGCACGGGTTTCGCGAGCGGGATGCTGACCGCGATCGGCTCGATGCGCTTGATCTTCACGGCGAGGAGAATCAGAGCTTGCCGATCGCCTTGATCGCGGCCGCCATGCGCTTGTAGTCGGCGTCGAAGAACTTCTTGAATTCCGGCGCGTCGCGGTAGTCGGGCACGACCTGCACGTTCTCGAGCGCCTGCTTGAACAGGGGATCGGCCGCCGCCTTGCGGATGAGCTCGCGCATCTTGAGCTGGATCGGCTCGGGCACGGCGGCCGAAGTGAACAGCCCCACCCACAGGTACGCCTCCACGTCCGTGTAGCCGAGCGACATCAGCGTCGGCACCTGCGGCAGCGAGGGATGGGCCTTGGCGCCCCAGCTCGCGATCGCGCGCAGCTTTCCCGACTTGACGTGGGGATAGATCGCCGCCGGCCCGCCGCCGGTCAACTGCGCGTGGCCACCCAGCACCTGCGTGATGGCGGGGCCGCCGCCGGTGGTGGGCAGGTGGCGCATCTGGATCTTGGCCGCGTGCATGAACATCGCGGTCGGCGTGTGGGTGATGCCGTAGGGGCCGGAGGAGGAGAATACGATCTCGTTGGGTTTCGATTTCGCGATCGCCACCAGCTCCTTCACCGTTTTGACCGGCATCGAGGGGTGCACCACCATGATGAGTGGGTCGGCGGAGAGCAGCGCGAGCAGGGCGATCTGGTCGAGCGAGTAGGGCGACTTGACTCCGTAGAGCTTGTCCTTCTCGATCACGAGATAGAGGTTCGGGGTGGTGACGAGGATGGCGTAGCCGTCGGTCTGGTTGGCCACCGAGGCGGTGCCCACCGCCGCCGTGCCTCCCGGGCGGTTCACCACCGGGAAGGGATTGTTGGTGAGCTTTTCGAGCACCGCCGAAAGCGGCTGGGCGTGGATCTGGTTCATGCCGCCGGGGGGGTTGGGCACCACGATGGTGACCGGCCGCGTGGGGTAGTCCTGGGCCGCGGCTGCGGCCGCGAAAAGGGCGAGCACGCCGAGCAGTTTCCTCATGATTCCTCCTCAGTTCGTATGCTGCGGATGATGGGCGCGGCACCTCTGCCCGCTTCGAGGCGCGCGCAGCGGGCCGCGACAGGCATCTGCTCGGACAACTTAGCCCAGGTGGCCGGCATTGGCAAGGCGTCCTCCGCAGGCGCAAGGCGAGCGGGCGCTCGCCCGGTCTCTGCCCGCACCCTCTATCCCAGGGCGTCCGCGAGCTCTTTGAGGTTGCCGACGACGAGATCGGGCTGGTACGGCCAGTCGCCGAACGGCCGGTTGCGGCGGTTCACGAACGCGGTGCGCATGCCCGCTGCCTTCGCCCCGATGCAATCGAACGCATGGTTGGCCACGAACAGGACCGCCTGAGGCGCGACGCCTACGGTTTGCGCGGCCTTGCGGTAGGTCGCCGCGTGCGGCTTGAAGTAGCCCGCCGCCGCCGCCGAAAGGATATGGTCGAAGGCGATGCCCAGGTGCGGCCGGATCGCCTCCAGCATGTCGGGATCGCCGTTCGACAGGATCGCCAGGCGGTATCTTTGCTTCAGGCGCGCGAGCGCCTGCACGGCGTCGTCGAACGGCTCGAGGCGCTCGATCTCGGCGACGAGCCGCCGCACCTCCTCCTGCGTGTGCGGGATGCCGGCGCGCGCGAGCGTGTACGAGAGCGAGATGCGGCCGATCTCGCGGTAGGGTGTATGGCCGCGGTCGAGCAGCGCGTCGATCATCGAGTTCTCGAAGTGGGTGCGGCGCCACCACGTCACCAGTCGCGCAGGCTCGCCGCCCCAGCCCTTGGCCGCGAGATAGGGCGCGATCGCCCGCGTGAGGCCGGTCTGCATATCCACCACCGTGCCGTAGAGGTCGAACATGCAGACGGCGGTGGCGTGACGTATGGATTCGATCGGGTTCATGGGAGAGCTTCCCGGCACATTGTAGAATAAAGGCCCCTCCCGGAGTGACGAGCGACGCGTGAGAAGTGACGGTGGCCCGCGGATCGCGGTCGAGCGCGAAGGCGCCGTCGCGACCGTGATCCTGAGCAATCCGCGCAAGCTCAACGCCCTGACGCTCTCGATGTGGGAGGCGCTCGCGCGCGCCATGGACGCGCTCTCCGCCGACGAGAGCCTGCGCTGCGTGGTGCTGCGCGGGGCGGGGCGCGAGGCGTTCGCCGCCGGCGCCGACCTCGCCGAGTTCGCGCGGGTGCGCGACAGCGCCGAGCAGGGCCGGCGCTACCATCGCCAGTACGTGGGCGGCGCGCTGCGGGCGATCGGCGAGTGCCGGCACCCCACGGTCGCGATGATCCACGGCCCCTGCGTGGGAGGCGGCTTCGAGATCGCGTGCATGTGCGATCTGAGGATTGCCGGGGAATCGGGGCGCTTCGGCGTGCCGATCAACCGTCTGGGCTTCGCCATCGCCCACGACGAGCTCGCCGCGCTGCTGCCGCTCACGGGGCGCGCGGCAGCGCTCGAGATCCTGCTCGAGGGGCGCGTGTGGGAGGCGGCCGAGGCGGCGGCGCGCGGGCTGGTGGCGCGTGTCGTGCCGGATGCGCTGCTCGAGCAGGAGGCGTATGCCTGCGCGCGCCGCATCGCGCAGGGCGCGCCCCTCGTGCACCGCTGGCACAAGCGCTTCGTGCGGCGGCTTGCGCCGCGGCCGGCGGCCCTCACCGAGGCCGAGATCGAGGAGAACTTCGCCTACTTCGCCACGGAAGATTACCGCATCGGCATGGAGGCGTTCGCGAAGAAGCAGAAGCCCCGTTTCAAAGGCAGATAGGCGACGCAGTGACGAAGCGGCGAGGTGAGGTTTGAACACAGAGACGTTGCCCGAAACCCGCGGTTTTCCGATCGGCGTTCCTGGCCGTTCCTCGGCGCTTGCGTTCGGGGGCTGAGGATGGCGGGACCGCTGTCGCATATCCGGGTGCTCGACCTCTCGCGCGTGCTCGCCGGGCCGTGGTGCGCCCAGAACCTCGCCGATCTCGGCGCCGAGGTGATCAAGATCGAGCGTCCGGGCACGGGCGACGACGCGCGCGCCTTCGGCCCGCCGTGGCTCAAGGACCGGCAGGGCAGGGACACTCGGGAGTCGGCCTATTTCGCCTGCGCCAACCGCGGCAAGAAGTCGGTCACCGTGAACCTCGCCAAGCCCGAAGGGCAGCGGCTCGTGCGCGAGCTCGCGCGCGTATCCGACGTGCTCGTCGAGAACTACAAGGTGGGCGATCTCGCGCGCTACGGGCTCGGCTACGAGGACCTCGCCCGCGTGAATCCGCGGCTCATCTACTGCTCGGTGACCGGGTTCGGCCACACCGGGCCCTATCGCGAGCGCCCGGGCTACGACTTCATGATCCAGGGGATGGGCGGCGTGATGAGCGTCACGGGCGAGCGCGACGAGCTGCCCGGCGGAGGACCCCAGCGCGTGGGCATCCCGATCGCCGACATCATGACCGGGATGTACGCGACCGTGGCGGTGTGCGCCGCGCTCGCGCACCGCGAGCGCAGCGGCGCAGGCCAGCACCTCGATCTCGCGCTCCTCGACACCCAGGTGGCGGTTCTCGCCAACCAGGGGATGAACTATCTCGCCACCGGCGAGGTCCCGCGCCGGCTGGGCAACGCCCACCCGAACATCGTCCCCTACCAGCCGTTCAAGACCCGCGACGGCGAAGTGATCCTCGCCTGCGGCAACGACAACCTGTTCAACAAGTTCTGCGAGGTCGCGGGTTGCGAGCATCTCGCGCGCGATCCGCGCTTTGCCACCAACGCCAAGCGCGTGGAGAACCGCGAAGCGATCACGCGGCTGCTCGCGGAGATCTTCGCCACGCGCACCACCCGCGAATGGTGCGAGGCGCTCGACGCGGCGGGCGTGCCGAACGGTCCGATCAACGACCTCAAGCAGGTGTTCGAGGAGCCGCAGGTGGTTGCGCGCGGAATGAGGATCGAGCTCGAGCACGCGGCCGCGGGCAGGATCCCCCTCATCGCGAGCCCGATGCGTTTCTCCTCGACCGCGATCGAGTACCGGCTCGCGCCGCCCGTGCTCGGCCAGCACACCGACGAGGTGTTGAGCGCAGTGCTCAAGCTCGACGCGGCCGCGATCGAGCGGCTGCGCGCCGACGGCGTGATCTGAGCGGCTCGGCGCTCGCCGCTCGAGGCTCTCCCGCATCCGATCTCCGAGCCCGGCGTCCCGAACGCGCAGGCCCTAAAAGAACCGCACCAGCATCCAGGTGGCGAGCGCGTAGAGCACGAGCGCGAAGACGCGTTTCAATGTGCGCGCCGGGGTGCGGTGCGCGAGCCGCGCGCCGAGGGGCGCCGTCAGCATGCTCGCGGCCGCGATCCAGGCGAGCGCGGGCAGATAGACGAAGCCGATGCTCCACGGCGGCAAGGCGCCGGCGCCGAGCCCCGCGGCGATATAGCCAGTCGTGCCGGCGGCCGCGAGCGCCCAGCTCACCCCGGAGGCGGTGCCGATCGCTTCGTGCACCGGCACCTCGCGGCGCACCAGAAACGCCACCACCATCGAGGCGCCGCCGGTCGCGGTGAGACTCGAGAGCAGCCCGATGCCGGCGGCCGCCGCGCTCGGCGCGAGGGTTGCGGCAGGCGCACGGCCGGCGGCCGTGGGCCTGCGCTCGAGCAGCATCAGCGTCGCGGCGTAGTAGATGAGCGCGGTGAACACGACGCTCAGCAGGCGCGCATCGAGCGCTCCCGCGAGCAGCGCACCGGCGAAGGTCCCCGCCATGACCCCCGGAACGAGCATACGCATCAGGCCCCAGTTGACCGCCGCGTGCCGGTGATGGCTCAGCACGCTCGAGCTCGCGGTGAACAGGATGGTCGCGACCGAGGTGCCGAGGGCGAGATGCACCCCGTAGGGGACCGCGAAGCCCTTCGCCGCGAAGATCAGCGCGAGCACCGGCACCATGGCCGAGCCGCCGCCGATGCCGAGCAGCCCCGAGAGAAAGCCCACGAAGGCGCCGAGCGCGAGATAGGCCCACCACCACTCGCTCATGTCCCCGATTCTATCGGGCTCTCGGGCGCGGGGCGCGCAGCGCCGCATCCGGCCGGTTGATCGGGGGCGCCGTACGTATTAGATTGCTGCGGCGAGGGGCGAGGGGAGGAGCCGGTGCGGGAGCGCATGACATGAGCGCCGCGGCAGGCCAGGCCGATCTGCTGGTGCGCGGCATAGACTGGCTGATCACGGTGGACCGGGAGCGCCGCGTGATCCGCGACGCGGCGGTCGCGGTGCGCGACGGCAAGTTCGTCGCGGTCGGAAAAAGCGCCGCGGTCGAGCCCGCCTGGCGCGCCGCGCGCGTGGTGGACGGGCGCGGCACGGTGGGCCTGCCGGGCATGATCGACAACCACCTGCACTCCTCGTTCCAGCTCGCGCGCGGGCTCGCCGACGAGTCGAACGCGCAGTCCTTCCTCTTCGAGCACATGTACCCCTACGAGGCGGTGATGGAGGAGGAGGACGTCTACGCGAGCGTCATGCTCGCCGCGGTGGAGATGCTGCGCCACGGCGTCACCTGCTACATCGAACCGGGGAACTACCATCCCGACGCGACCGTGCGCGCGGTGATGCAGGCCGGCATGCGCATGGTGCTCGCGGTGAGCTGCTTCGACCAGAACAAGGCGGTCACCGGGATCATGCCCGCGGCCATGATCGAGGACACCGCGCGCTGCATCGCCAAGACCGAGGCGCTCTTCGACCGGTATCCTGGCCGGTACCGGGGGCGCCTCACGGTGAGCGCGTCGTTCCGGGGCATGAACAACAGCTCCGATCAGCTGATTCTCGCGCTGAAGGACATCGCCGAGCGCCACCGGGCGGTGCTCCAGACCCACGCCTGCTACTCGTACTTCACGCACGACGCGAGCCTGGTGCAGCACGGCCGGCCCGAGATCGAGCGGCTGGAGGCGCTCGGGGTGCTCGACGAGCGCATGCTCATCCTGCACGCCGGCTGGCTCGAGCCGCGCGAGATCGAGATCCTCGCGCGGCGCAAGCCCACGCTCGTGTGCTGCCCTTCCTCCTCGCTGCACAACGGCTACGGCAACCTCGCCGTGGGCAGGCACCCCGAGCTGATGGCGCTCGGCGTGAACGTGAGCCTCGGCGCCGATCACGCCAGCTCGGGCACGGTGGATCTGGTGCAGGAGATGCGGCTGTGCGCGTGCGGCTACAAGGAGCTGCGGCTCAACCCGCGCGTGATGCCCCCCGAGCAGGCGATCGAGATGGCGACCGTGAACGGGGCGCGCGGCGCGGGCCTCGCGCAGTGCCTGGGCTCGGTCGAGGTCGGCAAGGAGGCCGATCTGGTGCTCTTCGACGCGAGGCAGCCCGAGTGGCAGCCGCTCCACAACCCGGTTTCCAACCTCGTCTACAGCGCCACCGGCAACACGGTGAAGCACGTGTTCGTGGGCGGCGAGCAGGTGGTGCGCGAGGGGCGCACTACGCGGGTGGACCAGGACGAGGTCCTGCGCGAGGCGGCGCGCGCCAGCGCCCGCGTCACGAGCCGGCTCGACATGAGAAGATTCCTCAAGCTCAAGTGGCCGGTCGAGTGAGCGAGGGCGAGCAACGGGGAACTGAAAAGGAGCGACGGGAAAGGAGGGGGAATATGATGCGGGTTTTGCGCAATTTCGCTGCGCTGGCGCTCGGCGCGCTCGTCGTGTCGGGCGCGCTGGCGCAGTCGTTTCCGGCGCGGCCGGTGCGCTTCGTGGTGCCGTTTCCGACCGGGGGCGCGACGGACACCTTCTCCCGCGTGCTGGCTGCCGAGATCAGCCGCAGCCTCGGGCAGCAGGTGATCGTGGAGAACCGCCCGGGCGCGGGCACCACGATCGCCGCCGAGTTCGTGGCGAAGAGCCCGCCCGACGGCCACACGCTGCTGTTCACGGATCTGTCCACGCACGCGATCACCTCCTCGCTCTACAGCCGGCTCGCCTACCATCCGCTGCGCGACTTCGCGCCGGTTGCGGCGGTGAACGCCTCGCCGCTCCTGCTCGTCGCGCATCCCTCGGTGGGCGCGCGCACGGTGCGCGAGCTGGTGGCGGTGGCGAAAAAGCACCGGGGGATCACGATCGGGCATTCGGGCATCGGCACCGTCACGCACATGACCGCCGAGAAGTTGCGCCTGCGCGCGGGAATCGAGGTGACGGCGGTCGGCTACAAAGGAGGGGCGACGCCCGTGATCGCGCTGCTGGGGGGCGAGATCGCGCTGGTGATGGCGACGATCCCCGCCAGCATCGAGCACGTGAAGCGGGGCAGGCTCGTGGCCATCGGCCTCGCCGCCGAGCGGCGCTCGCCCTATCTGCCGGACATTCCCGCGATCGGGGAGACGGTGAAGGGCGTGGAGGGCGCCGTGATCTCCGGCGTGCTCGCGCCGGCGGGCACGCCGCGGGCGGTGATCGAGCGGCTGAGCGCGGAGCTGGCCAAGGCGGCGGAGGCGCCCAAGGTGAAGGAGGTGTACGCGACCAACGCCGCCGAGGCGCTCAGGACGAGCCCCGAGCAGCTGCAGAAGGCGCTCGAGCGCGACGTGCAGATCTGGGCCGAGGTCGTCAAGGCGACGGGCGCCCGGCTCGACTGAGGAGCGTCGTGAAAATGCCGGACGCTGACAGCGCTCGCCCCTTACCCGTCTGCCGAGTGGAGGGGGCCGGCGGTCGGCGGAAATCCGAGGCCCGGTAGCCAGGGCCGCGGCATCGAGGAGGCAACCATGAGAATCGCAGCAAGCTGGATCGGGCTCGCGCTCGCCGCCGGGCTCGTGCCGTGGGCGGCTTCTGCCCAGACCTATCCCACGAAGCCGGTGCGGATGATCGCGCCCTCGGGAGCGGGCGGTCCGGTGGACATCGTCTGCCGCGCCGTCTCCCAGACGCTCTCCGAGGTGCTGGGCCAGCAGATCGTCGTGGAGAACCGCGTGGGTGCGGCAGGGCTGATCGGCACCGAGCTCGTGGCGAAGAGCCCGCCCGACGGCTACACGCTGCTCTGCGGCTTCTCCGGGCCGCTCGCCATCGTGCCCAATTTGAACCCCAACACGCCCTACGAGGTGCTGCGGGACCTCGTGCCGATCGCACAGGTCGCGGCCCAGGCCTACGTGCTGCTCGTGCATCCGAGCGTGCCCGCGAAATCGGTCAAGGAGCTCGTCGCGCTCGCCAAGGCGCGTCCGGGGAAGATGAATTTCGCCTCGGGCGGCACCGGCGTCGGCATCCACATGGCGGGGGAGCTCTTCAACTTCGTGGCCGGCACGCGCATCGTGCACGTGCCGTACAAGGGCGCGGCGCCCGCGATGACGGCGCTGCTGGCGGGCGAGGTGGACATGATGTTCAACACCCTCGCTCCAGCGCTCGCCCATATCCGCTCGGGCCGGCTGCGCGCGCTCGCCGTCGGGGGCGAACGGCGCTCGGAGCTGTTCCCCGAGCTGCCGACCATCAAGGAGAGCGGCTACGACTTCAAGACCGGAGGCTGGTACGGGGTGCTCGCGCCGAGAGCGACCCCGCAACCTGTCCTGAACACGCTCTACAGCGGCATCCTCAAGGCGCTCGCCAACGCCGAGTTGAGGAAGCTCTTCGAGAAGTCCGCGATCGAGCCCGTGGCCACCTCGCCCCAGGAATTCGCCGAGTTGATCCGCGCGGAGAGCGCCCAGTGGGCGAAGGTGATCAAGGCTGCCGGGATCAAGATCAACTAGCAGCGGTGTCGAAAGCCCGGATGCCGCCGCCGGCGAGCCTGCCGGCGGGGAATTCCGTCCGCGTGAGTCTGCGGCTGATATCCGATCTCGATTTTGAAAGCGGTTCTGGCCGCCGCGGGCTCGAGGCCGGGACCGGCTGCTTGCCGCAAGAGCGCCCGCGGATTTTGAAGAACCCCGGATGCATGCCTGCGCTCGGCCCGTGATCCGCGCCACAGGGGGCTCGTCGGGCCGAAGTCCGAGGAGCCGCTAGAGCCGGAGCAGCCGCGCGGCGTTCTCCCACAGCACCTTGCGGCGCTCGGCCTCGGAGAGCGATTTCATCGCCTTCACCACGGCGACCGGATCCTCGTAGGCGATGTCGAAGCAATAGTCGCTGCCCATCACGATGCGGTCGGCCCCGACCAGCCCGACCAGGTAGTCCATGATCTCCTCCGAATAGCTGATGGTGTCGTAGACGAAGCGCCGGAGGTAGGCGCTCGGCGGGCGCGGGATGACCTTGCACTCGCCGCGGATCTCGAAGCCGCGATCGAGCCGCCCGCGCAGGATGGGCAGCGCCCCTCCGGCGTGCGGCAGGCAGACCTCGAGTTTCGGGAAGGCGTCGAGCACGCCGCCGAAGATGAGGTGCGCCGCGGCGATCGCGGTGTCGAACGGATTGCCGAGGAGATTGATGAGGTAGTACTGCTTCAGCCGCTCGTTGTTGATCATCATCGGGTGCAGGAACAGCGGCAGCCCCAGATCGGCGATGCGCTCGTAGACCGGGAACAAGCTGCGATCGGAGAGCTCGCGATCGCGCACTGCGGTGGCCATGTAGACGCCGCGGATGCCAGGCAGCCTGGCGGCGCGCTCGAGCTCCTCGAGCGCCAAGCGCGCGTTCTGGAACGGCAGGCAGGCGAGCCCCACGAAACGGTCGGGATAGCGGCGGTGCGCTTCGGCGAGCGCGTCGTTGAAGGCGACGCAGAGCTTCACCGCGAGATCGTCGTCGGCCCAGTAGACCATCGGCTGGGTGAGCGAGAGCGCGTGCATGCCCACGCCTGCGCGCTCCATCTTGCGCACGCGGTCCTCGAGGTCGTAGAAATCCGCAGTGATGGGGCCGGTCCTGAGCGCGAGCCCCACCTGGATGAAGAGCGCGCCCGAGGCGTCTCTCGTCACCGTGGCGCCGCAGCGCGCGCCGTGCTCGGCGACGAGCTTGAGATAGGACTCGGGAAAGTAGTGGGCATGGATGTCTATGGTCCGGAGGCCGGTCACTTGTTGTTCTCCCCGCGATTGACGAGCTTCATGACGTGGTTCCACTCGGCGGCGGTCACCGGCGTGATGGAGAGCCGGTTGCCGCGCCTGAGCACCTGCATGTTGCGCAGTGCCGGCTCTCGACGCAGCTCGGCGAGCGCGACGAGCCGCGTCTTCCTCACGAGCCGCACGTCCACGTTGTACCAGCGCGGGCGGTCGCGGCTTGCGCCCGGATCGTAGTAGCGGCTCCTGCGGTCGAACTGGGTCTCGTCGGGGTACGGCGCGCTCGCCACCTCGACGATGCCCGCGATGCCGGGCTCAGCGCAGCTCGAGTGATAGAAGAAGGCGCGGTCGCCCACGCGCATCGCATCGCGCATGAAGTTGCGCGCCTGATAGTTGCGCACCCCGGTCCATGCGGTGACCCGGTCCCGGGCGAGATCATCCACGCTGTAGACCGAAGGCTCGGACTTGAGCAGCCAGTAGCGCATGCGCGGGCGCTCGTGGGTCGGAAATCGCGAATCGTAAATCGCCGAGTTGGGTCGTGCAACGGCGTGCCGGCCGCGGCCTGCGGTTCGCGGTTCGCCGTTCGCGAGCCGCCTCTCGGGCTCGACCGGCAAAAAAATGCGGCACCGTGCGTGCCGCATTGTTGCAGGAGGGACCCCCGCCTGTGCCGTCAGGCCGTCATCTTGAACCGTCGGTTCAAGGTCGGTCGCCTTCCGAGCCCTTCAGGCGCTTCCGTGTCGGACGCGCACACCGGTGCTGCTTGAGTCGGCAACCAGTTCTCAACATGTTGGTTCAGAGAATCTCAAGCCTAGGGCGGACACCGCAGGGGAAACTCTAGAACAATTCGCTCTGATCGTGCAGCGCCTGATCGAGGATTGTCTCCATCTTTTCCATTCTACGCTTTAATTCCCCGATGTCAAAACCGCCCATCTTGGTGGTGAGGTACTCGTGCGCGATGTTGAGCGCGGCCATGATGGCGATGCGTTCGAGCCCGACCACTTTGCCGTGCTCGCGGATTTCCTGCATCTTCTTGTTGAGATACTCGACCGCATCGAGCAGACCCTGCTGCTCGTGCTCCGGGCAGGCGACGCGGAATTCCCGCCCCATGATGTTGACTTGCAGGCTCTTCGCGTCCGCGCTCATGCGTCGTTCTCGGGAAGCTGGCTGAGCAGGCTCTCCAGGCGGCTTGCCGCGGTCTGGATTTTTTCCGCGAGCTGCTTGTTGTCGTTGAGCGCCGAGGCGAGCTGCTGGCGCAGTTGCTGATTGTCGGCGCGCAGCCGCTGGCACAGCTCGACGAACTGATTGAGCTTTTGTTCGAGCGACTTCAGTTGCGCTTCCATCGCCACACTATAGTTTCAAAAATCCTGTTAGGTCAACTGCTAACGTTGATTTTTGAAAGTTGTTTGACATCCCGCTGGCGGGCGCCGGCATTCCCCGCTTTCGGCATCCGGCAAGCGCCGCTCAACGGGCTGATGCGGCAACCAAATCGGGGGCTCCGCGTTCGCTGCCCGGGGCTCTCGATTCGAGGCTCGGGGCCGGTGCGCCGCGCGCCGAGGCCCGGACACCGGGCGCCCGCGCGCGGTTATAATCGCTCCGCCCGTGCCGCAGGCCTTCCGCAAGCCTGCGGCACGAGCGCGGCACCGGGTGCCCGCAGCCGCGATCGCGGCGGCGGGTGAAACGGGAAACAGGTCCCGGGAGGCAGGGAGCAGCGGCTCCCGCTCTTCCGCAAGCCTGTGCTGCCCCCGCAACGGTAGGTGAGCGTGGGCGTGCCACGATGCCACTGGGCGCGATCGAGGCGCCTGGGAAGGCGGCGCGTCAAGTTCTCACGAGCCCGTAGACCGGCCCGGGCCGCTGGTGGAGAAGCCGCGGGGAGGCGGCGCGTTCCGGCGATTTCTCGTCCCCCTTCCCCGTTTCTCCTCGGCGTGGTTTTCGCATGCGGCGGGCGTGCGCAAGGAGTGTCCATGTCTTCCACCAGGAGGGTTATTGCCGCCGGCGTGGCGGCGGTCGTGTGCTGCGCGCAAGCCGCCGAGCCGCCGGTTACGGTCGGCGAGCCCGTGGTCGTCACTGCAACGCGCTTCGATGATTCCCCCGGGCGCTTGCCGATCGGGGTCGAGGTGATCGGCGCCGAGGACATCGCGCGCTCGACTGCGGCCTCGCTTCCCGAGCTCCTCGGCGCGCTCGCGGGCATTCGCACGCGCGACCTCTCGGGCTCGCCCAATCTGCAAGTGGACATGCGCGGCTTCGGCATCTTCGGCGACCAGAATACGCTCGTGCTGCTCGACGGCGTGCGGGTGAGCGAGAACGAGCAGGCACCGGTCAACTGGGCCGCGATCCCGCTCTCGGCGATCGAGCGCATCGAGATTGTGCGCGGCGCGGGAGCCGTGCTCTACGGCGGCGGTGCGAGCGGCGGCGTGATCAACATCGTCACCCGGGCGCCGCGCCCGGGCGAGCGCGGCGCCGCGCTCTCCGCCGGCGCCGGCAGCCACAACGCGCGCGAACTGCAGCTCGCGGCGAATCTCGCCGGGCACGCGGCGGGGCTGCGCCTGAACGCGCGGCGCTACGAGAGCGACAACTACCGCGACAACAACCGCTTCGAGCTCGCGACCGCGCAGGCGCAGGCGCGCTGGCTGGGCGCCTCCGGCGCGCTCACGCTGAAGGCGGGCGCCGACGACCAGCGGCTCGGGCTGCCGGGCGCGCTCTCGGAGGCGCAGCTTGCGCTCGACCGCCGCCAGGCGGCGACCCCCGGGGACTTCAGCACGCTGCGCGGAGGCTACCTCAACCTGGGAGGCGAGATCGAGCGCGGGGCGGCCACCTTCGCTGCGAATCTCGGCTACCGCGTCAAGGACACGGATGCTTCGTTCTTCGTGGGCACGCCGTTTCGCAACAGCGTCGCCACCGGCATGCGCGTGCTCTCGTTTGCTCCGCGCTGGAGGCTCGCGCAGCGGCTGGGCGGGGCTCAGGCGAGCCTCGTGCTCGGCGCCGACTACGACGACTGGCGCTTCGATTCCGTCGCCGGACCGGCGATCGCCGGGCGGCCCCATGCCACCCAGCGCAACACGGCGGCCTATCTGCAGCAGAGCCTGTCGCTCGACTCCGCGACCTCGGCCAGCCTCGGCGTGCGGCTGCATCGGGTGGCCTACGCGGTGGGCGACGAGCTCAATGCCGGCGCGGCCTTGGTGCGCCGGCGCACCCTGCACGCCTACGAGCTCGCCGCGCGCCAGCGTCTCGCGCAGACGGTATCGGCCTACGCCAAGCTCGGTCGCAGTTTCCGCGTGCCCAACGTGAACGATCTCTACAGCCTGTTCACGGCGAGCGTCACCCCGCTCGAGCCCCAGATCTCGCACGACCGCGAGCTGGGGCTGGAGCTCGGAGCGAACGGGACGCAGCTCCGCATCGCGCTCTATCACATGGACCTTGCGAACGAGATCCTCTTCGACCCGATCGCGTTCGCCAACCGCAATCTCCCGCCCACGCGCCGCTACGGGCTGGAAGCCCAAGCGAAATGGCGCCTGGCGGGCGGAGGCGGTGCGTTCGTGAACTACACCTACGCCGTTTCCGAGTTTCGCGCGGGGCAGTTCGGCGGCGCCTCCCTCGCCGGAAACGAGGTGCCGCTCGTGCCGCGGCACGCGGCGAACCTGGGGCTCGACTGGAGGCTCGCGCCGCGCACGCGGCTGGGTCTTGCCGCGCGCTACGTCGGGCGCCAGGTCTACGACGGGGACGAGACCAACACCTTCGGCCGCAGGATACCGGCCTACACGGTACTCGACGCGAAACTCGCCCACGAGGCGGCGGGCTGGCAGCTCGCGGCCACTGTCCGCAACCTGCTCGACGAGCGCTACTACACCTACGCCGTATTCACGGGATTTCCCACCTTCGCCGCGCTTCCGGCGCCGGGCCGCTCGCTGTTCGTCTCGGCGCAGTACCGTTTCCCGTGAGGGATTCGCCGGCCGGCGCCGCCGGATCCCCGCGCGAGGCAAAACACGCGATCCCCAGCTTCGCGGATGTCGCGCAGGCGGCATCCGCGCCGCGCCCTGCGGCGGAGCACGCTTGCGCGATCGCGGCGGGCGGTGAGCAGCCGCCGCGCCGCTATCCGCGCGAGCGGCATTTTGGTATCGTTCGCGCTCATGACCAACACCGCGCTGTACCTGCGGCTGCTCGGTTACGTCAAGCCGTATCGGCGCGCCTTCGCCCTCGGCATCCTCGGCATGGTGGCGGCCGCCGCCACCGAGCCCGCGCTGCCTGCGCTCTTGAAGCCCCTGCTCGACGGCACATTCGTCGAGCGCGATCCCCAGCTCATGCGCTGGCTGCCGGCGGCGATCGTGGGGCTGTTCATCGTGCGCGGGCTCGCTCTGTTTCTCGCGAACTACTCGGTGACCTGGGTCGGCAACCGGGTGGTGATGGATTTGAGGGCGCAGATGTTCGCGAGGTTGCTCACGCTCCCCGCCGCCTACTACGACGACCGCGCCTCCGGCAGCCTCATCTCGCGGCTGACCTACGACGTGCAGCAGGTGATGGCCGCGGCGACCAGCGTGCTCACCGTGCTGTTCAAGGACGCGCTCGCGATCGTCGGGCTGCTCGCGTGGATGCTGTGGCTCAACTGGAAGCTGACGCTGCTCGCGCTCGCGATGGCGCCGTTCATCGTGCTGGTGGTGAGCGCGCTCTCGGTGCGGCTGCGCAACGCGAGCCGCGACGCGCAGCGCGCGATGGGCGAGCTCACCCAGGTGCTGCAGGAGGCGATCGAGGGCCACCGGGTGGTCAAGCTCTTCGGCGGGCGCGACTACGAGGCGCGTCGCTTCGAGGAACAGGCGAACCGCGTGCGGCGCTTCCTGATGAAACAGGCGGCGGCGTTCGCGGCGGGCGCCCCCGTGGTGCAGTTCATCGCCGCGGTCGCGCTCGCCGTGATCGTGTATCTCGCCACCGCGCAGACGGGGGCCGGCGAAGTCACGGTCGGCGGCTTCGTCTCGTTCGTCACCGCGATGATGATGTTGACCGCCCCCCTCAAGCGCATCACCGACGTCAACGAGCACCTGCAGCGCGGGCTCGCGGCTGCCGAGAGCGTGTTCGAGCTGCTCGACCAGCAGGCCGAGCCCGACCTCGGCACGGTGGCGATCGGGCGCGCGCGCGGCGAGATCCGCTTCGAGAACGTGAGCTTCACCTACGCCGGCCGCACCCAGCCCGCGCTCGATGCGATCGACTTCGCGATCGCGCCGGGGGAGACGGTGGCGCTGGTCGGGCCCTCCGGTGCCGGCAAGTCCACGCTCGCGAATCTGGTGCCGCGCTTCTATCACCCCACCCGCGGGCGGGTGCTGCTCGACGGCCACGACCTCGAGACGCTCACGCTCGCCAGCCTGCGCGCCAACATCGCGCTCGTCTCCCAGGAGGTGGTGCTGTTCAACGACACGGTGGCGGCGAACATCGCCTACGGCGCGATGAACGGTGCCGCGCGCCGGGAGATCGCCGCTGCCGCCGAGGCGGCGCACGCGATGGAATTCATCCGCGAGCTGCCCGAGGGGCTCGATACCCTGGTCGGCGAGAACGGGGTCAAGCTCTCGGGCGGGCAGCGCCAGCGCCTCGCCATCGCGCGCGCGCTGCTCAAGAACGCCCCGGTGCTGGTGCTCGACGAGGCGACCTCCGCGCTCGACACCGAGTCCGAGCGCCAGGTGCAGGAAGCGCTGGAGGCGCTGCTGCGCGGCCGCACCACGCTGGTCATCGCGCACCGGCTCTCGACCGTGGAGCGCGCCGACCGCATCGTGGTGCTCGACCGCGGCCGCATCGTGGAGATCGGCACCCACCGCGAGCTGCTCGCGCGCGGGGGCGTCTACGACAAGCTCTATCGCATCCAGTTCGCCGCCTGAGCCATGGCGCACATCTCGGTCGTGACGCCGGTCTACCGGGCCGAAGGCTGCCTCGAGGAGCTCTACCGCAGGCTGGTTGCGGCGCTCTCGGGCATCACGCAGGACTTCGAGATCGTGATGGTCGAGGACTGCGGGGGCGACCGCTCGTGGGAGATCATCCGGGAGCTCGCGCGGCGCGATGCGCGCGTGAAGGGCATCCAGTTCTCGCGCAATTTCGGCCAGCACTACGGCATCACCGCGGGGCTCGACTACTGCGACGGCGACTGGGTGGTGGTGATGGACTGCGATCTGCAGGACCGCCCCGAGGAGATCCCGCGGCTCTACGCCAAGGCGCAGGAGGGCTACGATGTGGTGCTCGCGCGCCGCGACCGGGGCCAGGATCCTGCGGTCAAGCGCCTCGCCTCCACGCTGTTCTACCGGCTGCTCGGCTATCTCGCGGACATCGAGTACGACAATCCCGGCAATTTTCGCATCCTCTCGCGCAGGGTGGTGGAGAACTTCCGCCGCATGCGCGAGCAGCTGCGCTTCTTCGGCGCGCTGGTGAACTGGATGGGGTTCCCCACCGCCGAGATCGAAGTGCGGCAGGCCGAGCGGCACGAAGGGCGCTCGACCTACACCCTGGCGAAGCTGTGGCGGCTCGCGGCCGACACCATCATCGCCTATTCCGACAAGCCGCTGCGGCTCTCCATTCGCCTGGGGTTCGCGATCGCCGTGCTCGCACTGTTCGGCGCGCTCTACATCCTTGCGCGCGCCGTGCTCTACGGCTCGCCGGTCAGCGGCTGGGCGAGCCTGATCGTCTCGGTCTATTTCATCGGCGGCATCATCATCGCCATCCTCGGGATGCTCGGCATCTATCTCGGCAAGACCTACGACGAGGCGAAGAAGCGCCCGCTCTACATCGTGATGCGCACCACCTTCGAGCGCGATGCGCAGCCTCATTGAACCGACGCCCTGGGACGCCGCGGCCCTCGGCCTCGACACCTACGAGCTGAAGGAGGCGACGCCCCGCGCGATCGCGCAGATGCGCGAGGCGCCCGGCCATTACACGGTGCGGGTGGCTCCGTCCGCCGACCGGCGCCTGCTCCTCGAGAGCGGCTTCTATTACTGCGACACGCTGATCGAGCCCTGGTGCCGCAAGGACCGGCTCCTCGCCCGGCGCCATGCCGACGCTACGCTCGCCCGCGAGGTCGCGCTCGAGAAGGTGCTCGCGATCTGCCACGGCGCATTCCGGCACGGGCGCTTTCATCGCGATTTGCACGTCGCGCGCGAGGCCGCCGACCGCCGCTACGACCGCTGGCTCGCGGAGTTGCACGCTGCAGGCCGGGTTCGGGGGCTGCTTTATCGGGACACGCTCGCGGGCTTCATCGCGGTGCAGGATGCGAGGCTCGTGCTGCACGCCGTCGCCGCGCCGTTCCGCGGGCGCGGGCTGGCAGGCTATTGGTGGAGCGCGCTGTGCGAGGAACTGTTCGCAGCCGGCCACAGCGAGGTGACGAGCTCGATCTCGGCCGCCAACCTGGCCGCGCTCAACCTCTATGCCTCGCTCGGCTTCCGCTTCCGCAACCCGCTCGACATCTACCACTGCGTGATCGCATGAACCGTTTCTGCGCTGCGGCTGCGCCCGGGCCCGCCGGGCACCGCTGGATCGCCATCGGGGGCCGGGGTTGAGGCGATGCCTGCAGTGCGGCGCGAGCTTCGGGGGCGATGCCTGGCGCTGCCCGCGCTGCGGCCACGAGCCCCGGCTTGTCGCGGGCTTTCCCGCATTCGCGCCGGAGCTGGCCGCGGGCGCGAGCGGCTACGATCCAGGCCACTTCGTGCAGCTCGCCGAGCTGGAAGCGCGCCATTTCTGGTTCCGTGCGCGAAACCGTCTCATCGCGTGGGCGCTCGCGCGATACTTTCCGCGCGCGCGCACCTTTCTCGAGGCGGGCTGCGGCACCGGCTTCGTCCTCTGCGGGCTCGCCGCCGCCTTCCCCCGGCTCGCGCTCACCGGCGGCGAGGCCGCGGTGCAGGGGCTCGAGATCGCGGCGCGGCGCGCGCCGGGCGCGCGGCTCATCCAGATGGACGCGGGCCGCATCCCCTTTCGCGAGGAATTCGACGCGGCGGGCGCGTTCGACGTGATCGAGCACGTCGAGGACGACCGCGCCGTGCTCGGCGCGCTGCGCGAGGCGCTCGTTCCGGGAGGCGGCTTGCTCGTCACCGTGCCGCAGCACCCCTTCCTGTGGAGCGAGTACGACGCGCGCGCGGGGCACGTGCGGCGCTACCGCCGGCGCGAGCTGCGCGCGAGGCTTCTCGAATCCGGCTTCGAAATCGTTACAATGACCTCTTTCGTGACACTGCTGCTGCCGTTGATGTACGCCTCGCGCCTCGCGCAACGCCTCCCGCGCGCCGGCTACGATCCCCTCGCCGAGCTGAGGATCGCGCCGTGGCTCGGCGCGGTGCTGGAGCGAGCGCTCGCGATCGAGCGCCTGCTGATCCGGGCCGGGATCTCGCTGCCCGCTGGAGGGTCCCTGCTCGCGGTGGCGCGCCGCCCTCGCAACCGTGACGAGCGATGAGCCGGAGCGCCGCCTCCTGCCGCCGTGCGGGCGCACCGCTCTTCGGCCATCGATCGGCGAGCCCGGTTCTCGGGCGAATGCTCCTCGCCCATCGCCGATGAGGGATTTTCGATGAAGATCCCGTTCAACAAGCCGTTCACCATCGGCGCCGAGCTCGAGAACATCGCCGCAGCGGTGCGCGATGGGCATCTTTCGGGGGACGGGAGGTTCACGCGCCAGTGCCACGAGTGGCTCGAGCGCAACCTCGGCGCCAAGCGCGCGCTGCTCACGCATTCCTGCACGGCGGCGCTCGAGATCGCGGCGATCCTGTGCGATCTCGAGCCGGGCGACGAGGTGATCATGCCCTCTTTTACCTTCGTCTCGACCGCCAACGCCTTCGTGCTGCGCGGCGCGAGGCCCGTCTTCGTGGACATCCGCCCCGACACGCTGAACCTCGACGAGCGGCTGATCGAAGGCGCGATCACGCGGCGCACCCGCGCCATCGTCCCGGTGCACTACGCGGGGGTGGCCTGCGAGATGGACGCGATCATGGCGCTCGCCGCCGAGCGCGGGCTCACCGTGGTGGAGGACGCGGCCCAGGGCATCCTCGCCGAGTACAAGGGCCGCAGGCTCGGCGCGATCGGGCATCTCGGCTGCCTGTCGTTTCACGAGACCAAGAACGTGATCAGCGGGGAAGGAGGCGCGCTGCTCGTCAACGACGAGCGCTTCATCGCGCGCGCCGAGATCGTGCGCGAGAAGGGAACCAACCGCGCGCAGTTCTTCCGCGGCGAGGTGGACAAGTACACCTGGGTGGACATCGGCTCCTCCTACTTGCCGAGCGAGCTGGTGGGGGCGTTCCTCTGGGCGCAGCTCGAGCGCGCCGAGAAGATCAACGCGCGCCGCGCCGCGCTGTGCGCTGCCTACCGCAGGGGGCTGGAGCCGATCGCGCGGCGCGGCCGGCTCGCGCTGCCGCAGCCCGAGCCCGTCGGCGTCACGGGCAACGGCCATCTGTTCTACGTCCTGCTCCAGGACGCGGCGACCCGCGCGGCGCTGATCGCGCACCTCAAGGCGCGCGGCATCCACGCGGTGTTCCACTACGTGCCGCTGCACGCCTCGCCCGCGGGACTGCGCTACGGGCGCGTTGCCGGCCCGATGACCGTGACCGAAAACGTCGCCGCGCGGCTGCTGCGGCTGCCGCTCTACTACGAGCTCGGCGAATCCGATGTGGCGCGGGTCGTCGCCGCGATCGCCGAGTTCTTCGGCGGCTAGCGACATGCGGGGCGCGCGCGCAAGCCATAGCCAGGGCGGATTCTACGGGCTGCTCGGGCGGGCCTGGGCGTACGACGCGCTGCAGAACCTGCTGTTGCGCCGGGGGGCGCGCGAGCGCTACGTGAAGGAGTTCGTCCGGCCGTTTCCCGGGTGCCGCATCCTCGATATCGGCTGCGGCACCGGGAGCATGCTCGCGCACCTTCCGGATACGATCGGGCAGTACGTCGGCTTCGACTTGAATCCCCGCTACATCGAGACGGCGCGCCGGCGCTGGGGCGCGCGCGGGACGTTCCGCTGCGAGCGGCTGGAGGCAGCGACGCTCGCGCAGCGCGACGCCTACGACATCGCGCTCGCCAACGGCATCCTGCACCATCTGGACGATGACGGGGCGCGCCGCCTCTTCGAGCTCGCGCACCGTGCGCTCGGGCCGGGCGGCTGGCTCGTGACCTACGACAACGTGTACGTCGAGCGCCAGCACTGGTTCGCGCGCTGGCTGATCGGGCGCGACCGCGGGAAGGCGGTGCGCACCCGGGAAGGCTACGAGGCGCTCGCGCGCGCCCGCTTCCCGCGCATCGAGAGCGCGATCCTGCACGACACGCTGCGGGTGCCGTACACGATCCTGGTCATGCGCTGCATCAAATCCGGTGAACAGTGAACAGATGGCGGAATCTGTAAAGAGCGAAATAGCGGCTGCCGGGATCTCTGCCCGAGCGCTTTGGTTGTGGTACTGGGCCGCCGCCGCAGCGTTCCTCCCCGCGCTCGGTTTCTATTATGTGGGCGAGGAGGCGATCCATCCCAAGGCGGCACTGGAGATGTGGTACCGCGGCGAGTGGGTGCGGCAGATCTTGGTCGGCGTCAACCACCAGCACACTCCGCTGTTCAACTGGCTGATCATCGCGATCTGCCAGTGGATCGGCTGGGAATGGATGTTGCAGGCCGCGCGCGCGGTAACTGTCGGGGCCACAGTCGCCACCGGCCTCGTGCTCGCATGGCTCGCGCGGCGCGTGTTCGGCGAGCCGCGGTTCGCCGCTTTCGCGGCGCTTGCCTACATGGCGCTCGCCGATCTCGCGCTCTACCGCGGCTGGCTCGCCTATGTGGATCCCCTGTTCGGCTTCTTCGTGTTTTCGTCCCTCGCCGGTCTGTGGGTCGCGTGCCGGGAGCAGCGCTTGGGGATGCTCGCGCTGGCGGTCGCCTCGCTCACGGCCGCGTTCCTCGCCAAGGCGTTCACCGCCTACGTGTTCTACGGCGCCGCCGGCTTCGTGCTGCTGTTCGACCGCGGGCAGCGCCGCTTTCTGCTCGGGCCCGCCTCGATTGCGGTGCACGCGGCGGGCGCGGCCGCCCTCTGGCTGTGGCTCGGGGCGGTTCCCGGGCTGGAGGGCCAGGGCCCGCGCATGCTGCGGGAGATCTTCGACAAGCTCGGCTTCGCGGGCGCCGCCGACTACCTGGTGAAGCTCGCCGCCTACCCCCTGGAGACGGCGCTCAAGCTCTCGCCCCCGGCGCTGCTCGCCCTCTATTACGCGCGCCGCCGGCCGTGGCGGGAGGATCCGCAGCGCGCGGCGTTCGCCACCGCGGCGGCGATCGCGGCGCTCAATTTCCTGCCCTACTGGCTCGCCCCGCAGAGCCACACGCGCTATCTGGTGCCGCTCTATCCCCTCGCCGCGCTGGTGTTCGCGCGCGTGCTGTGGCGCGCGGGCGAGGCGGCGCAGGCGGCGAGCGTGCGCTGGCTCGGCGCGCTGCTCGCCTTGAAGCTCGCCTTCGTGCTCGCGCTCTTCCCCTACTACCAGAAGAGCTATCGCGGGGAGAATTACGCGCAGGCGGCCCGCGCGATCCTCGAGCGCACCCGGGGCCATGCGCTCTACACCACCAACGTCAGCGCGAGCGGGCTCGCCGTGGCGGCCCACCTCGATCTGCTGCGGCTGCCCGAGCCCCCCCTCGCCTGGCCGCCGGCGCATTGGGAATCGGGCTTCGTCATCGCGTATGCGCCCGATTCCGCGCTCGGGCGCCTCGTCGAGCGCTACCGGCTGGGTGGCAATGACCTCTATCTGCTGTGCCGCGGGAGCGCGTGCGGCGCGCTGCCGCGGCAAGACCCGAAGGAGACCGCCGCAGGCGGCTGAACTCCGGCTCAGGGGAGCGAGGCGCGGAACTCCTCGAGCGACTGCAGCGCCACGCCGTCCTTGCGGTAGGCGCTGCTCTTGTGGTAGATGCTCGCGTAAAAATCGCAGCTGCGGCACACGGGACGGAACTCGCCTCGCTGCTGCTCCTCGATCAGCGCCATGTAGGCGGGGTTGCGCGAGGAGACGATCTCGCGCAGCGGCTTCTCGTGGAGATTGCCCAGCGCGAGCGTCGCATCCGCGTCGCGGCAGGCGCAGCCGTTCACCACGCCGCTCGCCATGATCTGGATCGTGGTGAAGAGCCGCACGCACGCCCCATTCTTGTAGATCGCGTCCGGGCCGAGCACCTTCATCGGCAGGCCCTTGACGTCCTCCTGGGTGACGTAACCTCCCCAGTTGTTGTAGAGGCCCTTCTGCACCTTGACCGGCGCCCCCGCCCGCCGGAAGCGCTCCACCACCTCGATGAGCACGCTCGAGCGCCCGCGCAGCGAGCGCGCCCCGGTATGGAAGGCGAAGGCAAGCGGCAGCGGCCGCTGTTTCGTCAGCGCGAGCAGGTACTCGAGGTTGGAGACGAGCCTCCAGTAGAGCTTCTCCGGACACTGGGTGATCGAGACGAAGGTGCGCGGGTCGTGCCCGTAGAGGCTGATGTTCAGGCCGTCGAGCTTCGCGAGCCGCGCGAGCCGCGCGATGTCCCGGTGCCGCGGGATGGTGAAATTGGTGTAGAACGAGTAGCCCGCCACGCGCGGATGCCGGTCGAGGTGCTCGAGCTTCGCGATGAACGAGCGGTCCATGAAGACGTCTCCGGTGCAGGGCGTGAGCTCGAATCGCTGGTAGCCGAGCTCCACGGCCTGGGCGATGCAGTCGCGGAAGAACGCCTCGTCCATGACGACCTTGGGGCTCGCCTTCTTCGGGTAGGCGCAGAAGCGGCACTTCAGGTTGCAGATGCTCGAGGTCTCGATGCTCAGGCAGTCGCGCCTGGCGGGAATGAACTCGCGGCCGCGCGCGCGATTGAGGTTGATCGCGACGGCGTTGCGCAGGTTGCGCAGCGACTTCGACAGGAGATGGAGGTTCATCCGCGGGCGGGCTCCCCGGCAAGTATAGGCCACGGGCGAGCTCCGGTGCAAAGCGGCGCGCGGCGGCTGCGGCGTTCGAGTATGATGGCGGGCGGTTCGGGACGCCGTCGGGAACTGCGGAGGCGATTCGCGCATGCGTTGCGTCGTGCTGGGCGGCGCGGGCTTCATCGGCTCGCATCTTGCGCCGCGGCTGCTCGAGGCGGGGCACCGCGTGGTCGTGTTCGACCGGCCCGGCCGCACCGCCCCCCGCGGCTTTCCGCACGCCGGCCGCATCGAGTGGCGCGAGGGCGATTTTCTCGACCGGCGCGACCTCGCGCGCGCGATCGAGGGCTGCGAGGCCGCGTTTCACCTGGTTTCGACGACGCTTCCCGCCACGGCCAACGCGGACCCCGCGTACGATCTCGAGACCAATGTCGCCGGGACGCTGCGCATGCTCGAGGCGGCGCGCGCTGCGGGCCTCGCGCGCATCGTCTTCGTCTCCTCCGGCGGCACGGTCTACGGCGTGCCGCGCGCGATCCCGATCCCGGAGACGCATCCCACCGATCCGATCACGGCCTACGGCATCGGCAAGCTCGCGATCGAGAAGTATCTGGGGCTCTACGGCGTGCTGCACGGGCTCGACTACCGCATCCTGCGGCTCGCCAACCTGTTCGGCGAGCGCCAGCGCGCGAGCGCCACTCAGGGTGTCGTCGCCGCGTTTCTCGAGCGCGCGCTCTGCGGCCGCCCGATCGAGGTGTGGGGCGATGGAAGCGCGGTGCGGGACTATCTCTACGCGGGCGACGCGGCCGAGGCGCTGGTGCGCGCGCTCGAGCACGCGGGGCCGGAGCGCGTGATCAACGTGGGCAGCGGCACGGGGCGCAGCGTGAACGAGATCATCGCCGCGATCGAGCGGGTCCTCGGGCGCCGCCTCGAGCGGCGCTACCTGCCCCCTCGCGCGTTCGACGTGCCGGCCAACGTGCTCGACATCTCGCTCGCGCGCTCGGCGCTCGGATGGGCGCCGCGCACCAGCTTCGAGGAGGCGCTCGCGCGCGCCGCCGCCTGGCTCAGGGAGGCGCTCGATCGCTGAGCAGCGGCTCGATCGCCGCGATCACCGAGCGCGCCGGCAGCTCCTGCAGGCAGTCGCTGTAGCTTCCGATGTGCCGCTCGCAGCCCTCCTCGAGACAGGGCACGCACGCCGCCGTTGCCTGCACCAGTGTCACGTTGCCCCGGCGCTGGGTGCCCAGGCGCCGCCACGGATTGCGCTCCGCCGGCTGTCCCTTGGGCCACGGCCCCCATTTGACCGGGTTGGAGGGGCCGTAGAGCGCCACGGTCGGCACTCCGAGCGCCGCGGCCATGTGGGTGATCGCGGTGTCCGGCCCGACGTAGAGCGCGGCGCGCGCGAGCAGGCAGCCGAGCGCGCCGAGGTCGAGCCGGCCCGCGAGGCTGCGGGCGCCCGCGCCGAGGCGCTGCGCGATCGCGCCGGCGTACTCGACCTCTCTCGCCGCGCCGCTTCCCGTGACGCACACGCGCAGTCCGTTGCCGATCAGCCAGCGCCCGACCTCGACCCAGCCCTCCAGGTGCCACATCTTGTAGTTGAACTTGGGCGTGGGATGGAGAACGGCGTACGGCGCCTCGCCCTCCGGGGAGCGCAGCGCCTCGACGCGGCGCGCGTCCTGCGCGTCCCAGCTCACGACCACCTCGGGCACCGGCGCGATCCCCAGCGCCTGGGCGAGCGCGAGGTTCATGCGCACCGTGTGCGTATCGCGATCGTCGAAGGCGACCCAGCGGTCGAGCAGCCGCCGCTTCCACGCTTCTTTGCGCGCGGGCACGAGCAATCCCGCCCGCCAGCGCCCGGCGACGAACGCGTAGAGCGTCGAGCGGTCGCTCGGCACCACCGAGAGCGCGACGTCGTAGCGGCGCGCGAGCTGCAGCGCGAAGTCGAGGTGCTGCGGCCAGCCGGGCCGCTCGGCGATGGCGAGCACGCGCCGCAGGTCGGGATTGGCGGCGACTATGCCCTGGGTCCCGGAGAACACCAGCATGTCCACGGCGCACTGCGGCCAGGCGCGCTTCACCGAGCGCACGAGGGGGGTGGCGAGCAGCACGTCGCCGATGCGGCGCGTGGCCACGACGAGCACGCTCGCGGGCGCGCGGCCGGCGCCGGAGAAAGGGGGGCCGCTCGCGCGCCGCACGATCACAGATACTGGAGCAGGCCCGAGCGCGCCTCGATGCGCGGGGAGGAGAGGATTTCCTCCAGCCGCTGGCGGTTCTGCGGCAGGCGCGAGCGGTCCTGCTCGGGGTGCCACAGGTGGATCACCGGACAGGCGTAGCGCCCGCTCTTGTGCAGCACGCCCGCGCGGATCAGCCGGATCACGAGGTCCGAGTCCTCGAGCCCCCAGCCCGAGTAGCCCTCGTCCATACCGTTGACCTTGACGAGATCGCGCCGCCATACCGCGAGGTTGGCCGTACGCGCCCCCTGCCAGCGGCGGGGATGGAGCTTGCGAAAGCGCCCGTCGGGCAGGCGCAGCAGCGGGTGGACGCGGTTGATGTCCCCGCGCAGCCGGCAGCGCAGCCACTGCGGGAGCGTCCAGGCGTGGATCGGAAGCTTCTCGGCCAGGATGCGCTGCGCGAAGCGCTCGGTGGTGAGCACCCGGTTGCCGGAGACGAACCAGCCGGGCTCGGCGAGCCGCGCGTGCCGGCTCAGGAAATCGGGCAGCGGCACGCAGTCCTGGTCGGTGAACACGATGTAGTCGGCGTCGGTGCACGCCACTGCGCGGTTGCGGATCGCCGCCGCCCGATAGCCCCGGTTCTCCTGCCACACGTGGCCGATGCGGAAGCGGGCGCGCGCCTGGTAGCGGCGGATCACTTCCTGCGTCTGCGGGCCCGAGCCGTCGTCGGCCACCACGATCTCGAAGTCGGGGTAATCCTGCGCGAGATAGCCCTCGAGCAGCGCGGCGAGCGCCTCGGGACGGTTGTAGGTGGCGGGGATGACGGCTATGCGCATGCGCCGCGGTGACTCGCGAATCGTGAAGCGCCGATCTTCGTGCGCCGGTTCATGAACGGGTGGTGGCGCGATTTACGATCGAGGGTTTTTATCGCAGAGCAGCATCAGCTTGAGGTAGCGGTAGTAAGCACCCTCGGCGTTGGCGACCGCCAGCATGAAGCCCTCGCGGCCGTCGAGAAAGCCCGCGCGCAGGAAGTAGGTGCGCAGGAACGCCCATCCCCCGTGCACCAGCGCGGTCCCGAGGGAGGCGCGCCGGCCCTGCTCGTGGAACATGCGGGCGCTGCGCGTCGAATACAGGTTGATCTTCTCGATCATCTGGTCGAGATCGGTGATCGCCTCGTGCAGGATGGGCTGCTCGAGCCGGCCGATCGGGCCGTTGACGATCAGGCGGTCGTGGGCGTGATCCTCGGAGAAGCGCGCCGCGTCGCGCCGGAACACGCGCGTCACGTAATCGGGCCACCAGCCCGAATGCCGCATGAAGCGCCCGCAGAAGCTCGAGCGCCGGGGCATGCGGTAGGCGACTTTGCCGCCGGGCGCAGCGAGCGCCGCCTCGATCTCGGCGCGCAGCTCCGGGCTTACCCATTCGTCGGCGTCGAGCGAGAGCACCCATTGGCCGCGCGCGAGGGCGAGCGCGCGGTTCTTCTGCGGCCCGTGCCCCGGGAAGTCCTCGGTCACCTGCACCCGTGCCCCGAGCGCGCGCGCGATCTCGAGCGTCGCATCGGTGCTGCCCGAATCCACCACCACCATCTCGTCGGCCCACGAGCCCGACTCCAGGCAGCGCCGGATCGTGGCTTGCGCGTTCTTGGTGATGACGATGAGCGAGAGCTTCATGAGCGTGTGTCGTGCATCGTGCGCCGCGAGCGCGGGGCGGAGGTATTCCTCGCTTACGATTGACGATTCGCGATCGGCGGTTCCCGGGGAGATTGTAGCCCGCCGAACAGCACTCCAGTGAGCCAGGCGTAGAGCAGCCCCTCGGTATGGTCGAGGAGCAGCGAGTTGAACAGCGAGCCCACTGCGATCGCCAGCACCAGGGCGCGGGCGAGATGGCACTCGAGCGGGGTCGCGAGCCGCGGCGCGAGGCGCCAGTGCAGATAGAAAAGGGCGAGCAGCGCCGCGAGCCCCGGCAGCCCGATTTGCACCGCGAGGTGGAGGTATTCGTTGTGCGGATTGCGGGCCGATGCGATCTGCGCTGCGCGCGCCTTCTCGGCATAGGCCTTGGGAAAGCCGCCGGTGCCGACCCCCATGAGCGGGCGCTCGCGCACGATGGCGAGGCTGTGGTAGTAGAAGTCCAGGCGCGTGCCGATCGAGGAGAGCAGGCTCGCCCGGCCCGGCTCCCACTCGGCGATCTCGCGCTCGATCTGCGCCACTCTCTGCGAGAACGGGCCCGGCGCCAGCAGCAGCGCCGAGAAGGATGCGGCGGCGGCCGCGGCCGCCCAGCCGAGCCCGCGCCAGCCGCGCCAGCAGTAACCGAGATAGAGCAGCAGCGCGCCGAGCACGACGTAGCCTGTCGCCCCCTGCACGAGCAGCGTCGCGTTGAGCGCCGCGAGCACGGCGGCTGCGGCCCAGGCCAGGCGCGCCGCGCGGTGCTCGGCCTCTAGCGCGAGCCGCGCGAAGAGGAATGCCCCCAACGCCATCAGCAGTCCGTGTGTCTGCCGGTGCTTGAAGACGACGGGGTAGGCCGCGTTGCCGATGAGGTGGCGGGACTCGGGCAGGATCCCGGCCTTGAGGAGGTAGGAGAGCGCGAGCACCAGCACGAGCCCGGCGGCGAGCGCGTGCAGCGCCCGCCTGCGCATCGCCGCCTCGCGAAAGGCCCAGGCGAATACCGTGATCCAGGCGAGGTCCAGGTACTTGGCGAGAAAATGCCCGGCGTCTCCGGGGTAACGCTCGCCGTAGAGCGTGCCGGCGGCCAGTAGCGCGAGGAGCAGGAGCGCGGCGGCCGCCACGGCGTTCGCGCGCAGCGAGCGCCAGGTGTCCCGCCACGCGCCCGCGGCGAGCCAGCCTGCGAGCACCAGCGCGAGCAGCAGGCCGTCGAGCGCGACCGAGATCGGGATCGAGAATCCCAGCGCGACCGCCGCCCACTGGGCCGTAGACTGCGCGCGCTGCGTCAATGCGGGGAGTAGTCCGGCACCCATTTGGCAAGCTCGGCCCTCACCTGCGCGTCGTCGAGCGCTGCGTTCGCGAGCCACTGCTCCAGCCGTGCGAGCCAATCGCCGTTTTCGGGCCGCGCCCGCGCGACGCGCAGCTTGGGGTGGGGCGTGGGCAGCGTATTCTCGTCGGCGGCGAGCGGCTCCTCGTAGAGCTTCTCCCCGGGCCGCAGCCCGGTGTAGACGATCCGGATTTCCTCCTCGGTGAATCCCGAGAGCCGGATCATGTCGCGCGCGAGATCGGCGATTTTGACCGGCTCGCCCATGTCGAGCACGAAGATCTCGCCGCCCTCGCCCATGAGCCCTGCCTGCAGCACGAGCTGCACCGCTTCGGGGATGGACATGAAGTAGCGCGTCACCTCGGGGTGCGTGACGGTCACCGGCCCGCCCGCGGCGATCTGGCTGCGGAACTTGGGCACCACGCTGCCGGTGGAGCCGAGCACGTTGCCGAAGCGCACCATCACGAAGCGCGTGCCGGCGGGCCGCTGCAGCGCCTGGCACACCATTTCCGCGAGCCTCTTGGAGGCGCCCATCACGCTCGTGGGGTTGACCGCCTTGTCGGTGGAGATGAACACGAATTTTTCGACCCCGTGCGCCTGCGCCGCGCGCGCCACGACGCGCGTGCCGGCGACGTTATTGAGCACCGCCTGCCAGGCGTTGCCGTCCTCCATCAGCGGCACGTGCTTGTAGGCGGCGGCGTGGAACACGACCGAGGGGCGGTGGCGCCCGAGCACCTCTTGCACGCGGGCCGGATCCTTGACGTCGCCGATCGCGCACGCGATCGGCACGTCCGGGTGGCGGTCGCGGAATTCCTGCTCGATCGAGTAGAGCGCGAATTCGCTCAGCTCGAAGAGCACGATCCGGAGCGGCGCGTAGCGCGCGATCTGGCGGGCGAGCTCAGCCCCGATCGAGCCGCCCGCTCCGGTCACCATCACCACGCGCCCGGCGAGCCAGCCGCGCAGCCCGGCCGCATCCAGCGTGACCGGGTCGCGCCCGAGCAGATCGTCGAGCTCGATCGCGCGCACTTGCGAGACCGTGACGCGCCCGCTCACCAGGTCGTCGTAGGAGGGAACCGTCAGCACCCTGAGCCCGGCGCGCCCGCAGAGCTCCACCGCGCGGCGGCGCGCGCTGTGGGAGGCCTCGGGCATGGCGATGATCGCTTGCGCGGCGCCGAGGCGCCGGGCCTGTTCGGCGACCTCCGCCACGCGCCCCACGACCTTCACTCCGTGCAGCTCGCGCCCGAGCTTGGCGGGATCGTCGTCGAGCACGCCGACCACGCGCCACTGCGCGCTGCGCCCCAGCTCCTTGACGAGGTTGGAAGCGGCGTGCTCGGCGCCGAGCACCAGCACCGGCTCGCGCTCGAACCGCGCGAGGCCGGTGAGCCGCCGCTCGCGCCACATCCGGTAGGCGAGGCGGCTGCCGCCCATGATCATCGCCAGAATGAAGGGGTGCATGAGCAACACCGAGCGCGGCACCGCCGCCTGGAACATGAAGAGCAGCGCCGGCACGGAGAGCGCGCCCACCGCCACCGCGGTGACGATGCGCTGCAGATCGGGCAGGCTCGCGAAGCGCCACAGCCCCCGGTAGAGCCCGAAGCCCCAGAACAGCACGGCGTAGGGCGGCACGACATAGGCGAGCGTGCTGAAGGCGAGCGCGGGCACTCCCGGCGGCGGCTCGAGGTTGAAGCGCAGCCAGAACGCCGCGAACCATGCGGCCGCGCACGCGGCGAGATCGTGCAGCGCGGCGAGCAGGATGCGCCAGTTGAGCTTCATGGCCTGCCGAGCCTGAATCGCGAGATGCCTGTCGAGAACCGCAGCGGCACCGCCC
>DATLZE010000008.1:0-4591 GCA_035574195.1 Burkholderiales bacterium
CGCCTCTACCGCAGGCCCGGCCCGCTGCTGCTCGCCGTGAAGGTGCGCGCCGAGCGGCTGCCGATGGTGCTGCCAGCGCGCGATGGCCCGCTGCTGCGGCACCGCTTCCGGGAAGCCCTGCTCGGCGGCGGCGCTTGCGAATGAGCCGGCGGTTCGTAAATCGTCGTGGACCGCGCGAGCGCCGCCGGGCGGGGCGGCCGCGCTTCACGATTTGCGATTCGCCAGCGCATCCAGCTCCTCTTTGACCGGCGCAACAGCGGGCACCCCCTCGAACTCGGCGATCGCCGCCGCGAGCCGCTGCACGTCTTTCTCGGTCATACCGGCGTAGACGGGAAGATACAGCACCTCATCGAGGACTTCCCGCGCCTCGCGCGGGGCTTCGCGCCCCGGCGGCGGCTCGATCACGGCGAGGCTCGAGGCCCCGCGCGTCGCGTCGAACCCCCGGCGCGCGAGGTGCCGCACCAGATCGTCGGCGGCGCGGTGCCGGATCGGGAACACCCAGTACGAATGCTCCGCGGCCTGCGCGCCGGGAACCTCCACGGCGGGCAGCAGCCGGCGCGCGAGCCGCGCGAGCGCGATGCGCCGCTCGACGAGGCGCCGGTCGTAGGTCTCGATGCGGCGGGCGAGCAGCGCGAGCAGCGGGAACGAGGGGCGCTGCCGGATCATCCGGAAAAAATCCCCGCCCGCGAAACCGCGCACGCTCCCCGCGAGCAGCCGTTCGTGGCTGACGCCGAGGACGCGGCAGGCTGCGGTAAAAAGCGTGAAAAAAGCGCGCGCGCCGAGCAGCACGAAAACCGCGTACTTGGCGAGCCGCGCGAGATAGCGCCAGCGGCTGTGCACCGGCCAGCGTTCCTGGTATGCGCGCACCCGGTCGCGAAGCCCGGGGTCGCGGAAGGCGAGCAGGCCGCCGGCGAGCGCGGTGGCAGTTTTGATCGGCCCGAAGCTGAACAGCGCGACGTCGCTCTGCGGGTGGCCGCGCCATCCGTCCCCGGTCCAGGCCTGGGCGCAGTCCTCGATCACCAGCAGGCCGCGCGCGCGCGCGACGCGCACGATCTCCTCCATCGGCATGCGCGCCCCGTAGAGATGCGCGACCAGCACCGCGCGGGCGCGCGGAGTGGCCGCGCGCTCGAGCGCGCGCGGGTCGAGGGCGAGCTGCCGCATGTCGAGGTCCACCGGCACCGGGACGAGCCCGTGCGCCTCGATCACGCGCGCCATATCGCGGATGTTGATCGCGGAGACGACGATCTCGTCGCCGCGGGCGAAGGCGAGCGCGCCGAGCAGCGCATCGAGGCCGCTGCGCACCGAGAGGCAGGCGAGCCCCGCGCGCGCGCCGGCCCAGGAGCGCTCGAGCCGGCGCGCCGCGGCCTCCCGGTCGCCGGGAACGAAGCAGGCGCCGATCCCGTACGCGAGATCCGCCCAGCCGATGTCTATGCGCTTCCTCGGTATCATCGCGGGCGGTGCGAGCGGGCCGCGCTCAGGCGGGCTTGACGAAGCCCGGAGGCAGCGTCTCCTCGAAAGAGCTGCGCGCGGTAACCCCGGCGTGCCAGCGCGCGAGCTTGCGGTGCGCCGCACGCCAGTCGTGGGGATAGCGGAAGTCCACGTACTGGAGCGCGACCCCCAGCACCAGATCGGCGAGCGTGAAGCGCCCGCCGACCAGATAGCGGCCGCCCTGGCAGGCGCTCTCGGCAAGCGCGATCGCCCGGTGCACCCGCTTCTCCTCCCGCGCCATCTTCTCGGCCCACTGCCGCTCCGGCGGGCGGCGCGTCTCGAGCACGCGCGCGATCACCGCGTCGATCAGCCCGTTGCCGAGCGCCTGCCACCACTGCGACTGCCAGTAGCCGGCGGCGTCCCTCGGCTCGAGCGAGTTCCCGTCGAGGTGGTCGAGGTAGTGGCAGATGAAATGCGATTCGAAGAGATAGCTCCCCGCTGCGTATTCCAGCACCGGCACCTTGCTGAAGGGATTGCGGCCGATGATCGGGCTGTCCTCGGGCCAGGGATCCTCGACCACGAACTCGACGGGCAGCTTTTTCTCCTTGATCAGCACGCGCGCCTTGCGCGCGTAGGGCGACGTGAGCGATCCGTAGAGCTTCATCATTTTTCCTCACCGCGGCAGCCAGCGCATGGCGCATTCTAGCCGCTTGCGCGCTCGCGCGCTGGCGTCCGGATATTGGACCGGCGTCCTTCGCGCCGCGCCCGGCCCCTGCTAGCATTACGCACCGCATGGGCGAGATCCGCATCCTGTCGGCGACCGGCATCCTGGGTTCGGGATTTCGGGAAGACTCGCTGCGGCGCGCGATGGCGCTCGGGCCCGATTTCATCGGCGCCGACGCCGGCTCGACCGATCCCGGCCCGTACTACCTCGGCTCCGGCGAGTCGCAGTTCTCGGACTCCGCCTGCAAGCGCGACCTGCGGCTGATGCTGCTCGCCGGGCGCACCGCGGGCATTCCCGTGATCGTCGGCTCCGCCGGCACCGGCGGCACCGACGTCCAGCTCGCCCGCCTCGCCGGCATCGCGCGCGAGATCGCCCGCGAGGAGAAGCTCTCGTTCCGGCTCGCCCTGATCCACAGCGAGCAGGACCGGGATTACCTCAAGCGCAGGCTGCGCGAGGGGAGGATCAAGCCGCTCGCCAACGCGCCCGCGCTCGACGAGCGCGTGATCGAGCGCAGCAGCCACATCGTCGGCATGTGCGGCATCGAGCCCTACATCGAGGCGCTTCGCAACGGCGCGCAGGTGATCCTCGCCGGCCGTTCCAGCGACACCTCGATCTTCGCCGCGCTGCCGGTGATGCGCGGCTTCAACCCCGCCACCGTCTGGCACGCCGCGAAAATCCTCGAGTGCGGAGCGGCCTGCGTAGTGCTGCGGAAGTATCCCGACTGCATGTTCGCCACCGTCACCGACGAGTTCTTCGTCGTCGAGCCGCCCAATCCGGAGTACCGCTGCGATCCGGCGAGCGTCGCCTCCCACAACCTCTACGAGAACGCCACGCCCTACGAGCTCGTCGAGCCCTCCGGCGTGCTCGACACGCGCGGCGCGCGCTACGAGGCGGTCTCGGAGCGCGCAGTGCGCGTTTCGGGAAGCAGTTTCCGGCCCGCCGCGCGCTACACCGTCAAGCTCGAGGGCGCGGAGCTCGCCGGCTATCAGAGCCTCGTCATCGGGGCCGTGCGCGACCCCTTGATCCTGCGCCAGCTCGATTCGTGGATCGCGGGGCTCGTTGGCGCGGCCCGGGAGCGCATCGCCGCGGTGTTCGGCGCGGGAATCGAGACGCGCTACCGGCTCGACGTGCGCGTGTTCGGGCGCAACGCCGCGATGGGCCCGCTCGAGCCCGAAACCTCGATCGGGCACGAGGTCGGGGTGCTCCTCCAGGTGACGGCCGAGTCGCAGGAGCTCGCGCGCGCGCTCGCGAAATCGGTGAGCCACATCGCGGTGCACTATCCGGTGCCCGAATGGACCGGACTCATCACCTCGATCGCCTTTCCGTATTCCCCGGCGGAGCTCGACCGCGGCGCGTGCTACCGCTTCAATCTCAACCACGTGGTCGAGCCCGACTCGCCGCTCGAAATGTTCCGCATCGAGTACGAGGACCTGCGATGACCAGGCTCTGGCAACTCGCCAAGCTCATCCGCAGCAAGAACGCCGGGCCCTTCGAGCTCACCTTCGACGTGATCTTCAAGGACCGCGCGAGCTACGAGCGCGTGCGCGACGCGGGCGTGATCAGCGAGGAATGGTTCGCACGGACCTACCGGATCGCGCCCGAGACGGTCTCCGTCATCGCCTACGACGCGGCGAACGCGATCAAGATCACGATCCCGCGTCCGGTGGCCTCCGGCGATGTGGGCGACGGCGACGTCTTCGGCGGCCAGCAATACGGCCCGCTGGTAGAGCTCGAGGTTCCGGACTAGCGAGGCGGCGGCGCCCGTCCCGTCACAGCGGCCGCGCCGCGTCCTTCAAGCCCCATGTACCTGCTGGAGCACGACGCGAAAGTGCTGCTCGCGCGGCGCGGGATCCCGGTGCCGGAAGGCCGCTTGATCGCCAATCTGCAGGAGCTCGGCGCCGCCCCCCTGCCGCCCGGGCCGTGGGTCGTGAAGGGCCAGATCGCCGCAGGCGGGCGGGGAAGAGCGGGGCTCGTCCGCAGGGCGGCGACCGTCGCCGAGCTGCGAACGGAGCTCGGCGCGATGCTCGGTGCGGCGGCGAGAAGCCATCGCGTCGGTGCGGCGCGCGTCGAGACGGCGGTGAGCGGGGCGCACGAAGCCTATGCAGGCTTCCTGCTCGACCCCGCGGGCGCGGGCGTGCGCGTCATCCTCTCGGCGCAGGGCGGCGTGGACATCGAGCGGGTGCCGCGCGCAGAAATCCACGGCGAGTTGGCCGCGCCCGAGGCCGCGGCGCTCGAGGCGTCCGTGGAGCGGCTCGCGCGGCGCCTGCCGCGCGAGCTCGCCCCGGCGGCGCGGGAGGCGGGATCGCGCCTCGCGCGCGCCTTCCTCGGGCTCGAGGCGCTGCTGCTCGAGGTCAATCCGCTGTTCGTCGCCCCGGGCGGCGGCTGGCTCGCGGGCGACGCCAAGCTCGTCACCGACGACAACGCGCTCCACCGCCAGCC
>DATLZE010000009.1:0-33546 GCA_035574195.1 Burkholderiales bacterium
ATCGCGGTGGCGGAAGTTGATGCGGCCTTTGGTGAGATCGTAGGGCGACAACTCGACGGTGACCCGGTCGCCCGCGAGGATGCGGACGCGGCGCTGGCGCATCTTGCCGCTGGCGTACGCGGTGACCGCGCAGCCGTTCTCGAGCGTGACTCGGAACACCACGTTCGGCAGCACTTCCTCGACGACGCCCGTCATTTCGATCAGCTCTTCTTTCGGCATGCGCGATCTCCCCTGGCGGAAACGGGCGGCACTGCGCGCTTCCCGCGTTACTCTGGTGCGTGTGGAATTGCACGACCCGCGCCTGGGATGGCCACGGTATCGATCAGGGCAGGCGACGAGGCCGCCCGAAAAGAACGCGGAGCAGCGCCCGGCGGCCGACGTGAAGCGCGAGTATGCGGGCTGGATGCGCCGATAGCAAGCAAAAAATCCGCCGTCCTCGGCGCCCCCCCGCAGGGGCGCCGCGGCATGCCCTATGCACGAGGCGGCTTTGGGCGCATAATGCGCGGGTCGAACTCGCTCTGGGTCGGCCTGCTGTCACTTTCCGGTTCCGGCCGGCTGGCGCTTCCGGCTCCCTCCCACAAGTGATTTGATGCCGCGCGCACTATCGCGCGCGGCCACCCCGCATCTCGAGGACAAAATGTCTATCGGCACCGTGAAATTCTTCAACAGCACCAGGGGCTTCGGCTTCATTCGACCCGACGACGGCTCGAAGGACGTGTTCGTGCACATCTCCGCGGTCGAACGCGCGGGGCTCGGCACGCTGAGCGAGAACCAGAAGGTCTCGTTCGAAGTGCAGAAGGGCACCGACGGCAAGGTCTCCGCGACCAACCTGAAGGCTGTATAGCGCGCGAGACTTCGTTACCCGAGGACTCGGGGAACATGGACGGCGCTGCGGGCTCGCAGCGCCGTTTTTCTTTGCCGGCCGCCGCCGCGGCGACACGTTTTTGTCGGAGCCGGGCCCGCAACGGCCTCGATCTCGCGCGGCTATCCGGCGCGGGCGCCCGCGCGCGCTTCGCGTCGCCGGGGCCCCGCAGCGCGAGCAAGAAGAGAACGAAGGCGAAGAGGAGCCCTGGCGGCTTGCGCAAGGCGAAAAGGCACCCGCGCCGCAATTCGTGGTGCTCGCCGCGGCGCGATCGGCGGCTCGTCCCGTAATCGTGGCGTCGCGAGCCTGGCAGCGGCCCTCGAGCCCGAGGTGCTGCGGCGCTCACAATGCGGACGCAAGAGGCGTTAGACTGGGAGCCGGGGCTCGAGAGCGAGGAGCCGGAGCGCAGCGGGCGGGAAACGAGAGACGGAAGGGTGGCGCATGAAAAACCTTCGGTGGTTGCTTGCGGCAGGTGTGGCGATGCTGTCACTCGCGGCGGCAGCGGCCGCGCAGCCGTTTCCGAGCCGGCCGATCCGGCTGGTGGTGCCGTTTCCGCCCGGCACGGCGAGCGATTTCCTGGGGCGCACCCTCGGCCAGGCGCTGACCGAGCTCTACAAGGTGCAGGTAGTGGTGGACAACCGGCCCGGCGCAGGCGGGCTGGTGGGAACCCCGATCGTGCTCGGCGCCACGCCCGACGGCCATACCATCGGGCTCTTCGGCTCGCCCTATCTCACCTCGCCCATGCTCCAGAGGAAGCCGCCCTACGAGCCGTTGAAGGACGGCGTGCCGGTGGTGCAGATCGCCGGCATTCCCAACGTGGTCGGCGTCTCGAACCACCTGCCGGTGAAGACGCTGCCCGAGTTCATCGCCTACGCGAGGGCGCGCCCCGGGCAGCTCAACTACGCCTCGGTGGGGGTAGGCTCGATCGCGCACTTTGGCGCGGAAATCGTGGCGCGCGCGGCGGGGCTCCAGGCCGTGCACGTGCCGTACAAAATCCTCGCCGACGGCTGGTCGGATCTGTTCTCGGGGCGCACGCATTTCTTCGTGTTCGCGGCGCCCGCCGCGGTGCCGATGGTGAAGGAGGGCCGGGTGCGCGCGCTCGCCGTCACCACCCCTTCCCGCATTCCCGCGCTGCCCGAGGTGCCGACGGTAGCGGAGGCGGGACTGCCGGCGGCCGAGCACACCGCGTGGTTCGGGATCTTCGCCCCGGCGGGCACGCCCCGGGCCCTGGTGAGCCGGCTCGCGCGCGACATCAGCGCGGTGGTGCGCGAGCCCCAGACGCGCCAGCGCTTTCTCACCCAGGGGGCGGAGCCGGTCGGCGATTCCTCGCCCGAGGCGTTCATGAAGCTGCTGCGCGCGGAGAACGCGCGCTTCGCCCGGCTCGTCAAGGAAGCCGGAATGCAACTTCAGTGATGCCGTGGCGAGGGGCGGAAAAAACGAGACGGCGCCGCGGATTTTGCGGCGCCGTCCACGATACCGCCCGCACCCGCGCGCTCGCCGCCACCGCGTCGCTTCGTCACTGTTTCGGAATCCCGATTTCGGCGATCAACTTGGCGTATTTGGCGACCTCGGATTTGACGTGAGCGGCCAGCTCCTCCGGCGTGCTGGTCGCGGTGTCCACTCCGAGCGTGGCGAAGGTCTTCTGGACGTCGGCGAGCCTGAGGATCCGCGTGAGCTCGGCGTTGAGCTTGCTCACCACCGGTTGCGGCATGCCAGCGGGCCCGAACATGCCCCACCAGCTCGTCATCACGAAGCCCGGCACCCCGGATTCCGCGACGGTCGGGATTCCCGGAACGAGCGGAGTCGGCTTGGCGCTGGTCACCGCCAGCGCGCGCAGCCGCCCCGCCTGCACGTGCGGCAGGATCACCGCCATGTCGGAGAACACCACGTCCACCTCGCCCGCCATCGCGGCGATGGTGATGAGCGCCGAGCCCTTGAACGGCACGTGCAGCATGTCGGTCTTGGTCATGCGCTTGTAGAGCTCGGCCGAGAGGTGCGAGATGCTGCCCGGGCCGCTCGAGCCGTAGTTGATCTTGCCCGAGTGCTTCTTGACCAGCGCGTTGAACTCCCGGAACGTCTTCGCCGGCACCGAGGGGTGCACCACGACGAGCTGCGGAGCGGTCACCGCGAGCGTGATCGGCGTGAAGTCCCGGAGCGGATCGTATTCGACCGCCTTGTAGATCTGGTTGTTGATGGCGATCGGGCCGACGTTGCCGACGAGCAGCGTGTAGCCGTCGGGCGGGGATTTCGCCGCCGCCGCCGCGCCGATGCTGCCGGCGACGCCGGAGCGGTTGTCGGGGATGACCGGCTGGCCCCATGCCTCGGAGAGCTTCTGGCCCAGCGTGCGGCCGATGATGTCGGAAGTGCCTCCCGGCGGGAACGGGATGACGATGCGGATCGGCTTGGTGGGGTAAGCCTGCCCCACGGCGGCCGCGGGAGCGAGCGCGAAGGTCAGCGCGAGGCCGGCCAGTATCGTTTTTAGCATGGCGGTTTTCCTCCTTTTGCGCGGGAAGGGGGCGACACCCTTGCGAATTCAGTCTGACCGATGCGGCGCAGGAATGCAAGCGCCAAGGACCCGGGCCCTCGGCCGCAGCGGGAATTTCGGATGACGATACCGGAGCGGGTTTTCGTGGAGGTTTTCGGTTCGCCGCGGCTCAGTCCGTGACGAAAAACTGCAGAGGCAAGCGGTGCAGGCACTCGGCGCCCTCGCGCGTGATGCGCACGAGGTTGCCGAGCTGCACGCCGGCGCGCTCGTCGGGCGTCACGACGTTGGGCTGCACCACCACGCACATGTTCTCCTCGAAGCGGAACGGCGGATCGGGCACTCCGCGCCCCGTCTGCCGCGTGCCGATCGAGGGTGCGAGCAGCCCCACGCCGAAGCCGTGCAGGAAGCCGTCGTTGATGGTGTAGCCGCGCGCGGCGATCACCTCCGCCGCGTCGAGCACGTCCTCGCTGGTCGCCCCTGCCCGCAGCCGTTGCAGGCATCGCTCGTAGGCCTCCAGCGCGCAGTCCCACAGCCCGCGGTAGAGCGCGTTGGGTCCGCGCCCCACGAAGATCGGCCGGTGCGCCTGGCCAGAGTAGCCCCAGTAGCTCACGCTCACCTCGAGGTTGATCACGTCGCCGCGCGCAATCGGGCGCTGCGACAGGTTCTGGCGCGGCACGCACGGGGCCGCTCCGTCTTGCGGGCCGGAGGACAGGTAACACAGGTGGGGCAGCCCGCCGCGCGCGAGCGCCGCGGATTCCACCAGCGCCCCGAGCACGTATTCGGGCATGCCCGGCTTCACGTTCGCCACCAGGTTCTCGATCGCCGCGTCGGTCAACGCCGCCCCGCGCCTGAGCCACTCGATCTCCTCGGGGCTCTTCACCAGCCGCAGGCGCCGGAACGCCCGCGTCACGTCCTTGAAGCGCCAGCCGCCGAGCTCGCGCTGCCAGAGAAGATAGGCCTGCACCGGCACCTCTCCCACGTAGCCGAGCGTTCCCGCCCGCGTCCCGAGGGCCTCGAGGTGGCGCGCCACGGTGAGCGCCGAGTCCGCCCCTCCCCACTCGGTGCGGATGGACGAGGCCTCGCGCGCGTTCGGCACGTGGTTGTAGGACTGCACGAACAGCACGGGCTCGCCCTGCGCGGGCAGGACCAGGTAGTTGTTGCGGTTGCCGAGGAAGCCGCAGAGATAGTGGATGTCGGCATGGTTGTGGCGCGCGATTCCGGAGTTGCCGTAGACCACCAGCGCATCGAGCGCCTCGGCGGCGATCAGCGCGCGCGCCGCGGCTTGCCGGCGGGCGAACTCGGCCTCCGAGAAGCGCGGGTAGAGTTCGGACATCATGCGCGCGATGCGCGCAGGATAGCACTCCGCGAGGAATTTGTCGGGCTTGCGGCGGGAGCGCTCCCGGGCAACAATCCGCCGCATGCCGAAGAGCGCCGGCGCAGATATGAAGCGGCCGGCGCGGAGATGCGCCGAGAAGGAGGACTTGATGGCTGCCTACTGGATCGCTCGCGCCAGAATCGAGGACCCGGTCGAGTACAAGAAATACACCGATCTCGTGCCCGGAATCATCGCCAAATACGGGGGGCGGGTGCTCGCGCGCGGCGGGCGCTTCCAGATCATGGAAGGCCCGGAGCGCTTCCACCGCTTCGTCGTGATCGAGTTCCCGAGTTTCGAGCAGGCGATCGCTTGCCACCGCTCGCCCGAGTACCAGGCGGCGGCCGCCCTGCGGCGAGCCCCCGGCGTGGGCGAGGTGGAGCAGGTGATCGTGGAGGGGGGCGACGCCACCCGGTGAAGGCGCAAGGCACGAGGCGGAGAGGCGCGGTGTGCGGTGCTCGATGCGGCTGACGGCTGCCCGGCGGGAAATTCGCCTGGCTGTCGCGCGCTGGCCGCTCGGCTGCAGGTATGAGGCTCTGGAGCTGGCATCCCCGCTACCTCGATGCCCGGGGTCTCGCCGCCCTGTGGCGCGAGAGCCTGCGCGCGCGCGCCGTGCTGCGCGGGCAGGCTCGGGGCTGCCGCCATCACCCCCAGTTGCTGCGGCTCCGGCGCGATCCCGACCCGCGCCGCGCGATCGAAGCCTATCGCGCTGCCGTTTGGGCGGAGGCGGCGAGGCGCGGCTACTCCTTCGATCGCTCCAAGTTCGGGCCCTGCCGGCCGGTGACACCGACCCCCTGCACCTCGGGCCAGCTCGGGCACGAGTGGCGCCATCTGCTGCGCAAGCTTCGCTCGCGCAGCCCGGCCACCTATCGCGCCTGTTGCGCCCTCGCCCGCCCCGTGCCGCACCCCTTGTTTCGAGTGACCTCCGGCCCGGTCGAGGACTGGGAGCGGGCGCGGGGGCGCGCCCCGGCCGTTTCTGCCCCTACATCATCACCCGCCCGCCGTTCACGTCGAGCGTCACGCCGTTGAGATAGCGGGCGGAGTCCGAGGCGAGGAAGAGCAGCACCTCGGCGTGCTCCTCGGGCGATGGCAGGCGCCGCAGCGGCACCTGCGCGGCGATGCGATCGAACTCCTCCTTGGTGCGCAGCGTCAGCACGCGCGGGGTGAGGGTCGTGATCGGCGCGATCGCGTTCGCCGTCACGCCGGATGGACCCAGCTCCTGCGCGAGGAAGCGCGTGAGCTGGATCATGCCCGCCTTCGCCGCCGCGTAGGCCGGCGAGGTCGTGGAGGCGATCGCGCGCCCGGAGATCGAGGCGACGTTGAGGATGCGCCCGGCGCGCGAGCGCTTGAGATGCGGAATCGCGGCGCGCGCGCACAGGAAGGCGCTGCGCAGATTGAGCGCGACCGTGCGGTCCCATTCCTCGAGCGGCATGTCCTCGACCGAGGCGATCCGCCCGTAGCCGCCGGCGCAGTTCACGAGCACGTCGAGCCCGCCCAGCTCCGCGACCGTCTTCTCGACCGCCTGCGCCACCGATTTCTCGTCGGTCACGTCGCAGCGCGCGGCGAGCGCGCGCCCGCCCTCGGCGCGGATCTCGCCTGCGACCTGCGCCATGCCCTTCTCGTCTATGTCGAGCAGCGCGACGCGCGCGCGCTGCGCGCCGAAGGCGCGGGCGGCGGCCGCGCCGATGCCCTGCGCGGCGCCGGTGATCGCGACCACGCGCTCGGCGAGTTCTGGATAGGAGGCCATATGCGGAAAAAAACAGCGGGCTGCGTGCCCCTGCCCTGGCGCCGGGCCCGCGAAGCGGCGAAAGCTTTGCGCGTTTCTCGGTGTGCGTCAAGCCGCTCGCGCCGGCGCCCCGCAACCCCGCGCGGGGCTATTCGGCCCTGGCGCCGGAGGCGCGGATCACCGCTGCCCACTTCGCGGTCTCGGCGCCGATCGCCTTGGTGAACGCCTCGGGCGTGCCGCCGATCGGCTCGAAGCCGTTTTGCGCGAGCTGTTGAGCGACTTCCGGCGACTCGAGCGCCGCGCGCAGCTCGGCGTTGAGCCGGCGCACGATCGCGGCGGGCGTTCTCGCCGGCGCGAACAGCCCCTGCCAGTTGGAGGCGTCGAAGCCGGGCAGCGTCTCGGCGATGGCGGGCACCTCGGGCGCCGCCGGCGAGCGCTTGAGGGAGGCGTTGCCGAGCGCGCGGATGCGCCCGGCCTTCACGTGGGGCAGCGCCGCAGGCAGGCTCACGAAGGACAGTTTCACTTCCCCGGAGATCAGGGCCGGCACGAGCGGGCCGCCGCCGCGGTAGGGCACGTGCGTGATCTGGATCGCGGCCATGGTGCGCAGCAGCTCGCCCGAGAGGTGCCCGGGCGTGCCGACGCCGGTCGAGCCGTAGCTCAGTGCGCCGGGCTGCGCCCGGGCGAGCTCGATCAGCTCCTTCAGCGAGCGCGCCGGCAGCTGCGCGTTCGCCACCAGCAGGTTCGGCACGGCGGCAATTTGCATCACGTGCGCGAAATCCTTCCCGGGATCGTAGGGCGGTTTGGCGTGCAGCAGCGGATTGATGACGAAGGCGGCCGCGTTCACGAGCAGGGTGTGGCCGTCGGGCGCAGCGCGCGCCACGATCTCGGTGCCGAGGATGGTGCCGCCGCCCGAGCGGTTGTCCACGATCACGTTCTGGCCGAGGCGCTCGGCGAGCGCGCGCGCGAAGATGCGCGCGAAGATGTCGGTGCCGCCGCCGGGAGGATAGGGCACGACCAGGCGGATCGGGCGTTCAGGATAGGTCGCGCCAGCGCAAGCCGGCAGGGCCGCAGCGGCGAGCAAGGCGAGGAACGGCGCGGCGCGCATTACCGCAACCATGGCGATGTCTCCTTCAGTATAGCTTCTCCCGCACCACGGCGCTCGCCCCGCCGCCGAGGAGGGGCCGGAGTTCGGCTACACTACTGCCCGTCGTATCGCCGGACTCGTCTCATGAAAGCGTTCTATCTGCGCCCCGCGCCAGGGGGCACCGCGCTCGAGCCGCGCGAGGTGCCCGTGCCGCAGCCCAAGCCGGGCGAAATCGTGGTGCGCGTGCGCGCGGCTTCGCTCAACCGCGGCGAGCTGCTCGCCGCCCACGGCCATTACCTGCTCGCGGAACCGCGCCCCGCCGGGGGCGATTGCGCGGGGGAGGTGCACGCCGTGGGCGAGGGCGTCACCGGCTTGCAGCCGGGCGAACGCGTCATGGGGCGCGCGCGCGGCTGCTTCGCCGAATACGTCGCGATGGCGGCGGAGCAGGCGCTCCCCGTTCCCCAGCGGCTCACCTGGGAGCAGGCCGCGGCGGTGCCGCTCGTGTTCGTGACGGTGTACGAGATCCTGCACCTCGGAGGGCTCGCGGCGGGCGAGACGCTGCTCGTCGCCGGCGCCTCCTCGGGCGTGGGCGTGGGCTGCATCCAGGCCGGCCGCGTGATGGGCGCGAGGGTGATCGCGCTCTCGCGCTCGGCGCAAAAGCTCGAGCGGCTCAAGGCGCTCGGGCTCGATGCCGCGATCGAAGCCCCCGCAGGGCGCTTCGCGCAACAGGTGCTCGAGGCGACCGGCGGCAGGGGCGCGGACCTCGGTGTCAATCTCGTCGGCGGCACGATCTTCCCCGAGCTCGTGCGCGCGAGCGCGAACCAGGGACGGATCGCGATCGTGGGCTACGTGGACCGCGCGACGCGCAGCGAAATCGACCTCGACGCGGTGCACGCGAGGCGGCTGCGCATCTACGGCGTCTCGAACGCGAACTTGACCGCGGCCGAGCGGGCGCAGGCGACGCGCGGCTTCGCGCGGGAGCTGTTGCCCGCGTTTGCCGACGGGCGCATCACGCCGCTCGTGGACCGGGTGTTCCCGTTCGAGGAGCTGCCGGCCGCGAAGGCGTACGTCGAGTCGGATGCCCAGGTCGGGAAAGTGGTCGTGCGCATGCAGCGATAAAAGTGGCGGGCCTGGGCCATGACGACATCGAGGGAGCTTCCATGAACTACACGGAACAACGCCAGCGGCTGCGCGCGGTGTTCGCGGGAACACAGTGCATTTCCCCGGCGAGCGTCTACGATCCGCTCTCGGCGCGCATCGCCGAATCGGTCGGCTACACGATCGGGATGCTCGCGGGCTCGGTCGCCTCCCACACCACGCTCGCCGCGCCCGATTTGATCGTGTTGACGCTCACCGAGCTCGCCGATCAGGTGCGGCGCATCCAGCGCGCGGCGGGGCTCAGCCTGATCGTGGACGCCGACCACGGCTACGGCAATGCGCTGAACGTGATGCGCACGGTGGAGGAGCTCGAACACGCGGGTGCTTCGGCCTTGAGCATCGAGGACACCGCTTTACCCGCGCGCTTCGGAGGGACCGAGGGCGCCGAGGAGCTGATCCCGGTGGCGGAGATGGTGGGCAAGCTCAAGGCGGCGGTCGCGGCGCGGCGCGATCCCGCGCTGCTCATCGCGGGGCGCACCGCCGCGCTCAAGGTGGAAGGCACGGCGGGCGCGGTCGCGCGCGCGCGGGCCTACGCGCAAACCGGCGTGGACTGCATTTTCCTCGTCGGGGTGGAGTCGCTCGAGCAGGTTGAAGCGGTGCACGAGGCGGCGCGGCTGCCCGTGATCGTGGGCTCTGCCCCGGCCGCGCTCGGGCGCGAGGCGCTCGCCGCGCGCGGCGCGCGCATCCTGCTGCAGGGGCACCTGCCGGTCGCGGCTGCGGTCAAGGCGCTCTACGAGACCTACGCCCACCTTCACCGCGGCGGGGCGCCCGCCGCGCTCAAGGAGCGGGTCGCCTCGGCGCAGGAGCTGGAGCGCCTGGTGCGGGCCGAGGCGTACCGGAACTGGCAGCGGCTCTACTTGCGCTGAGCCGCGGGCGTTGGTTCCCCGACATGGCAACCCGTGCCATCAAGCGCAGGCGCCCGAGCCGCGGCAGCGGGGGCTCGGCCGGCTCGCCGGTGCTGCGGGGCGGTATGGCGCGCGCCCTCGGCATTCGCATCCTTTCGCTCGGCAAGCGGCGCATCGTCGCGGAGATGCCGATCGGGCCGCGGCACCTCAACGTCAATGGGCGCGTGAACGGCGGCGCCATCATGGCGTTCGCCGATGCGCTCGGCGCGGCCGGCGCGCTGCTGAACCGCCCGCCCGGCTGGCGCGGCGGCACCATCGAGTCCAAGACCAATTTCTTCGCCGCGGGCAAGGGCCCCGTGCTCAAGGCCGTGTGCCGCGCGCTGCACGTCGGCCGCACCACCTCGGTGTGGCAGACCACGGTGCGCAACAGCGACGGGGGGCGCGTCGCGGTCGTGATCCAGACCCAGATCGCCCTGCCGCCGGGGGGTGCCGACTGAGCGTGCGCGCCCGCCGCGTTTCGGTTACAGTAAGTCGTCCGCAAAGGAGGAGCGAGCTATGGACCTTCGCGCCGCCTTCGGCGCCGCGCTCGCGGCCGTCGCCGCGTCCGTTTCCTTTCCTGCGGCCGCGCAGATTGCGGGCGCCAAGCCCATGCGCGTGCTGGTGCCAGTGCCCCCGGGCGGGCCTTCCGACACCGCGATCCGCCTGATCCTGCCCCGGCTCTCCGAGGGGCTCGGGCGCACCCTGGTCGTGGACAACCGGCCCGGCGCGAACGGGGTCGCAGGCACGGTTCTCGCCTCGCAGGCGACACCCGACGGTCACACGATCGCCGTGGGCAACAGCGGCACCCATGCGATCAACGCGAGTCTCTACAGGAAGCTGCCCTACGACCCGGTGCGCGATTTCGCGCCGATCGTGCAGCTGGTCACGAGCGGCATGGTGCTGGTGGCGAACCCGAAAGTGCCCGCCGGCTCGCTCGCCGATTTTATCGCGGCCGCGCGCCGCAGCCCGGGCAAATTCAACGTCGGCATCGCGGGCGCGACCGGGGAGCTCTCGGGAGAGGCGCTGTGGGCGCAGATGCAGCTCAGGATGAACAACGTGCGCTACAAGGGCAGCGCCCCGACCGAGCTCGCGATCCTCGGGGGCGAGGTGGACGTGGCGATGCTCACCCCCCTCGCCACGAGGAGCCACATCCAGTCGGGCAAGCTGAAGGCATTCGGCATCACCAGCGCGCAGCGCTCGCCGGTGCTGCCGGAGGTGCCGACGATCGCGGAGCAGGGGGTGGTCGGCTACGACTTCCAGATCTGGCACGGCCTGTTCGCGCCGCGCGGCACGCCGGAGCGGGTGATCCGCGCGGTGAACCGGGCGGCGGTCGCGGCGCTCGGTGTGCCGGAGGTGAGGGAGCGCTTCGCGGGGCTCGGTTTCGTGGTGATCGGCAACTCGCCCGAGGAATTCGCCGCGGTGATCGGGCGCGAGGTCGCGAAGTACCGCAAGATCATCGCCGACTCCGGCATCGAGCAGCTGTGAGCGGCGCGCGCCGGACTCGCGCGCGCTCAGTGCGGGAAGCGCACGAGCGGCGGGTTCTTTCCGGCCGGCAGCGCGGTGCGCGCGACGTTCATCACCATCGCGAGCAGCGCGTAGTAGCCCGCGATGCCGACCAGATCCACGACCCCCGCTTCCCCGAACTTCGCCACCGCGCGCGCATAGGTCGCGTCAGAGGCGCAGCGATTGTGCAGCACCTCGGTCAGGAGATCGTGCACGATCTCCTCGTCCTCGGCCATGCCGGAGGGCCGCCGGCCCTCGGCGATCGCCTCGGCGATCTCGGCCTTGAGCCCGGCCTCGAGCGCCTGGGGATGATGCGCCTGCCACTCGTACTGCTGGGTCCAGTGCCGCGCCGCGATCAGCGCGGCAAGCTCGCGGATGCGCTTGTCGAGCGGGCACTGGAAGCGCAGATACTCGCCCACCTTCTGCAGCGGGCCCGCCAGCCCCGGGCTGCGCAGCAACGCGATGAAGGGACCCCGCACCTCGCCGCGGGGTCCCGCGGCGATCTCGGCCGCGACCTGCTTCTGCGCCTCGGTCATCTTCTCCGGCGGGATGCGCGGCAGCCGCTCGGGCGCGGTTGCGGACGGGTCACGGCTGGTCATGCGGTTCCCCCTGTCGTGCGGATGATGGATCGTGGAGGCGTGATCTTAGCGGCTTGCGCCCGCTCGCGCGAGCGCGCGTTCCACGATCCGGGCCCGCCAGCGAGACGCGCTCCCGTGCCTGGGCTAGAATCCGGCCACGTCCGGCGCCGCGGCGCGGCGGCGGGCCCGGCGATGGGGAGGAGATTGAAGTCCGTTGCGGCGGGAATCGTTTTCGCGGCTGCCGTGGCGCTCGCCGGCCGGGCCTCGGCGCAAACCGTGAACCGGCGCGCATCCGATGGCTGAGACGAATCTTCCACTGAGCGGCTACCTCGTGCTCGATTTGACGCGGGTGCGCTCCGGGCCGACCGCGGTGCGCCAGCTCGCCGATTTCGGGGCGGACGTGATCAAAATCGAGGACCCGGACCCGAAGGGCGCGGAGAACAGCGCCTTCGACCGGCGCCACGGCTCCGATTTCCAGAACCTGCAGCGCAACAAGCGCAGCATCACTTTGAACCTCAAGGCCCCGGAAGGGCTCGCGCTGTTCAAGCGCATGGTCGAGCGCGCCGACGTCGTGGTCGAGAACTACCGGCCGCGGGTCAAGCACCGCCTCGGCATAGATTACGAGACGCTGAGCGCGATCAATCCGCGGCTCGTTTACGCGAGCATCTCCGGCTTCGGCGAGGAGGGGCCCTACCGCGATCGCCCGGGCATCGACCAGGTGGCGCAGGGCATGGGCGGTCTCATGTCCGTGACCGGGCTGCCGGGCCAGGGGCCGGTGCGCGCCGGTATCGCGGTCGCCGACACCGCCGCGGGGCTCTACTGCGCCTTCGGCATCGTGCTGGCGCTGCTCGAGCGCAACCGCTCGGGGCGCGGGCAGTGGGTGCAGACCTCGCTCCTTCAGGCGATCATCGCGCTGCTCGACTTCCAGGCGGCGCGCTGGCTCGTGGACCGGGAGGTGCCGGGCCAGGCCGGCAACCGCCACCCGACCGCGATTCCGACCGATGTCTTCAAGGCCCGCGACGGCTACGTCAACATCGCGGCGGCGGGCGATCTCTTCCCGCGGCTGTGCGAGGCGATCGGCATGCCCGAGCTCGTGACGCACCCCGACTACGCGGACTATCGGTCGCGCTCGCGCAACCGCGACGCGCTGCACGCGGTGATCGGCAGCCGCATCGCCACGCGCACTTGCGCCGAATGGATCGAGGTCCTCAACCGCGCAGGGGTCGCGTGCGGCCCGATCTACACGATTGACCAGGTGTTCGCCGATCCCCAGGTGCAATTCCTCGGCATGGCGCAGCCGGTCGAGCACCCGAAGCTCGGCCGCCTGGAGCTGGTCGGGCAGGGGGTGAAGCTCGTACGCACTCCGGCGCGGATCGCGCGCGCCGCTCCCGAGCGCGGCGAGCACACGCGGCAAGTGCTGCAGGAATTCGGCGTGGACGAGGCAGAATTCGAGGCGCTCCGGAGCCGCGGCGTGGTGTGAGCGGCAGCGGCAGGATTTTCTTGGGCAAGGGGGGAGATCATGAGACGCGAAGGCAAGCTCGAGATCGCCGGCGCCGGCCGGCGCCGGTTCTTGCGAGGGCTCGCCGCGCTCGGGGCGGGCGCGCTCGCGGGCGGCTGCCAGACGATGGGCGAGACGACGGGCGCAGAGCCCTTCCGCATCGACATCCACCACCACTATGTCCCCGAGGCCTACGCGGCTGCGATGAAGCAGTTCAAGATCCGGCCCGTGAAATGGTCGGTCGGCGCCTCGCTCGAGGAAATGGACAAAAGCGGCATCGCCACCGCCATGATCAGCCCCCCGCCGCCCGGCATCACTTTCGGCGATCAAGCCTTCGGGCGCCAGCTCGCGCGCGCGATCAACGAGGCGGGCGCGAAAATCGCGAGCGACCGTCCCGGGCGCTTTCGCCTGCTCGCGACGCTGCCCTTCGCCGACATCGAGGGCAGTCTCGCGGAGATCGCCTACGCCTTTGACGTGCTGAAGGCGGACGGCATCTCGCTCATGACGAGCTACGGCGGCAAGTACCTGGGCGATCCCTCGCACTGGCCGATTCTCGAGGAGTTGAACCGCCGCAAGGCGGTGGTCTACACCCACCCGACGACACCGGCCTGCTGCCGGGCTATCCAGCCCTACGTCTCGATCAACGCAGTCGAGGGCCCGGTGGACACGACGCGCACCATGGTGAGCCTGCTGTTTCAGGGCGCGGCGGCGAAGTTTCCCGACATCCGGTGGATCTTCTCCCACAGCGGGGGCGTCACGCCGTTCCTGCTCTCGCGCTACCAGCGCGAGGAGGCGGAGCGCGACCGCAAGGCGGTGCTGCCGAACGGCCTGATGTACGAGCTGCGCAAGTTCTACTACGACACCGCCCAGGGGCACCACGAGGGGGCGCTCAAGGCGCTGCTCGCCATGGTTCCTGTCTCGCAGGTCCTCTACGGCACGGATTTTCCGTTCTGGGACGGGCGGCGGGTGTCGAGCGATCTGGCGAAAGGCGGGCTGAGCGCGGCGCAGCTGCGGGCGATCGGGCGCGAGAACGCGCTGCGGCTCTTCCCGCAGCTCGGGGCCTGAGGAGGCGAGCATGGTCGAACCGACGCTTCCCATGAAAATGGTGCCGAAACGGCCGCTGCGCCAGGACGTCACGCTGCGCGTGATCGAGGAGACCGCGCAGCGCCTGAAGAACTGGGGGCGGTGGGGGCCGGAGGACGAGCTCGGCACGCTCAACTTCGTCACGCCGCAGGACATCGTGGCCGCGGCGCGGCTCGTGAAGAAGGGCAGGGCGTTCGCGCTCGGGCTCGACTTCAACTCCAGCGGCCCGCAGCGCACCGGCTGGGGCGGGCGCTTCAATCCGATCCACACCATGCTCGCCACCGGCACCGATGCGGTGGCGGGCCGGCAGGACGAGGGCAAGATCCGCTATGCCGACGACATGGTCTCGATGCCGCTGCAGTGCGGCACGCAGTGGGACGCGCTCGGCCACATTTTCTACGGCGACAAGATGTGGAACGGCTACGACGCGCGGCTGGTGGACAGCACCGGCGCGAAGAAGAACGGCATCGAGAAGACGCGCGACCGCATGATCGGGCGCGGCGTGCTGCTCGACATTCCGCGACTCTACGGCGGCGACTATCTCGAGGACGGCTACGGCATCGGCTCGGAGGAGCTGGACGCGTGCGCCAGGGCGCAGGGCGTGGAGATCCGGCGCGGCGATTTCGTGATCGTGCGCACCGGCCAGATGGAGCACTGCCTTGCGCGCGGCGACTGGGGAACCTACGCCGCGGGGGACGCGCCCGGGCTGCGCTTCGAGACCTGCGAGTGGATCCACGACAGGGAGATCGCCGCGATTTGCACGGATACGTGGGGGTGCGAAGTGCGTCCCAACGAGAGCGTGGAGGCGTTCCAGCCCTGGCACTGGATCGTGATCCCGATGATCGGCATCACGATGGGCGAGATCTTCTACTTGAAGGATCTGGCCGAGGATTGCGCGCGCGACGGCGTCTACGAGTTTCTGTTCGTCGGCCCGCCGCTCCCGATCACCGGCGCGGTGGGCTCGCCGATCAACCCGATGGCGGTGAAGTGAGGCCGGAGCGGCCCGGTCACGGGCGAGCGCGGATGACGAACCCGCGCCCGGCCGCCGGGACGCGGAGCGAACCGGCATTTGCGGCGAGGCGGTGAGCGCTTTGTGCCGCAGGGACCCGAGACCGCGGGGCGTATCGAAGCCCGTTTCCGGGGACACCGGATGGGCTCGGCGCGCCCCGTGGCCGGAGCTCGCTCGAACCGCTGCTAGCGCGAGAGCGCCTGCTCGAGCGCGGACATGAGCGGCCCGAGCTTGGGCGGGCTCGACTCGAGCGCGACGCGCACGCCGAAGCGGCGCAGCGCCTCGGAGGACACCGGGCCGATGGAGGCGACCAGCGTGCGGTTCAGCCCAGCCTGCAGTGCCGGCGCGCGCCCCAGCTTCTCGGCGAGCCCGAAGAGGTTGTGGACCTGGGAGGCGCTGGTGAAGGCGACGGCGTCGATTTCCCCGCGCTCGAGCGCGTCCATCAGTGCAAGGAGCGGGCGCGTGTCCTCGGGCAGCGCCCAGCGGTAGGTGGCGACCTCCACCACCTGTGCGCCGCGCGCAGCGAGCGCCTGCTCGAGCTCGGCGTTGGAGGCGCCGAAGCGCTGCACCAGCACGCGGCTCTGCGCAAGCGGCATGTCCGCCAGCGCCTCGAGCACCTGCGCGGTGGTGTAGGGCTCGCGCGCGCTGAGATCCAGGCGCACGCCGCGCCCGCGCAGCACCGCGGTGGGCTTCGGACCGCGCACGAGAACGGTGGTCTTCTCGAGCAATGCGATCAGCCGCCCGGTGAGCCCCAGCGCGTCGGTCGCCTCGAACAGCGCGCGCGTGCCGACCCCGGTCTGGAAGATCGCGAGCGCGACCGGGCGCGCCTCGAGATCGGCGATCAGGCGCGCGATGGCGGCGTGGTCCACTTCCGGCACCTCGGCGAGCGCCGGCGCGCGAAACGGCCGCCCGCCACGCTTGGCGATGAGCTCTGCGAACTGCTCGCCCAGGCGGCTTTCCAGGATCGCGATGGTCTTTTCACGCATGGCGCTCACCGGCCAGCCACAGAGATCGCGCAACCCTGCGCGTTCCATGGCCGGGTGTCGAGCCGCTTCTAGTTTACCTGGAACGCGCCTTGCCGGCGGGCTGCGGCGGCAATTGACAGCGGGGCGAGCACGCCCTAATTTGGCGCCGTACGTGGCGATGGGAAAGAGACCGGATCCGCGCCCTCCGGCCCTGGAGGCGGCGCGCGCGCTCATCGAAGCCGCGCGGCGCGTGGTGGCGCTCACCGGCGCGGGCATCTCGACCGACTCGGGAATCCCCGACTTCCGCGGCCCGAACGGCGTGTGGACGCGCAACCCCCTGGCGGAGAGGCTCTCCGACATCCGCTATTACGTCGCCGATCCCGAGGTGCGCAAGGCGTCTTGGCGCTCCCGGCTCGAGCACCCGGCGTGGACCGCCGAGCCCAATGCCGGGCACCGTGCACTCGCAGCGCTCGAGCGGCGCGGCAAGCTCCACGCCCTCATCACGCAGAACATAGACGGCCTGCATCTGAAGGCGGGCCACGCGCGCGACCGCGTGATCGAGGTGCACGGCAATCTCCACGGCGCGGTCTGCCTCGCCTGCGGCTGGAGGGGGCCGATGCAGGAGGTGCTCGAGCGAGTGCGCGCGGGCGAGCAGGATCCGCCGTGCCGGGAGTGCGGCGGGATTTTGAAGAGCGACACCATTTCCTTCGGCCAGACGCTGGTGCCGGAGGTGATCGAGCGCGCGATGCAGGCTGCGCGCGAGGCGGACCTGCTGCTCGCCGTGGGCACCAGCCTGCAGGTCTATCCGGTGGCCGGCGCGGTGCCGCTCGCCAAGGCGGCGGGCGCGCGCATCGTGATCGTGAACGCCCAGCCCACGCAATACGACGGCATCGCCGACGTGGTGCTCAACGCTCCGATCGCAGAGGTCCTGCCGCGAATTTGCGAGGCGTGAAGGCCGGCGCCGGGAGGCGAGAAGGACCCGCCTGTCGGATTGCCACTCGCTGCTTCTGTTTTCCGCCACCCTGCTTCAGGTGGCGCGGGGAGGTCAATCGATGCGGGCCCCGGAGCGGCGCACGACCTCGCCCCACTTCGCGTGCTCCCTGCGGATGAGCTCGCCGAACTGCTCGGGCGTGCCGCCCGCGGGCTCGGCCCCGATCGCGGCGAGCTTCTGCTTGAGCGGCGGGGAGCCGAGCGCCCGCTTGATTTCTGCGTTGAGCTTCGCGACAACCGCTCTCGGCACGCCGGCCGGCGCGACGATTCCGTTCCAGGTGGTGGCCTCGTACCCGGGAACGCCTGCCTCCGCGATGGTGGGCACCTCGGGCAGCGCCGCCGAGCGCTTTCCCCCGCTCACCGCGAGCGCGCGCACGCGCCCCGCCTTGGCGTGCGGCGTGATCGAGTTGAGGCTTTCCATCATGAGCTGCACCTGGCCGGAGGCGAGATCGGCGATGCCCGCGGCGCCGCCCTTGTACGGCACGTGCACGATATTGACGCCGGCCATGAGCTTGAACAGCTCGAACCCCACATGGCCCGGCGTGCCGTTGCCGGAGGAAGCGTTGGAGAGCTTGCCGGGGTTGCGCCGCGCGTGCTCGATCAACTCGCGCACGCTGGCGAACGGCGCCTGCGGCGAGGCGGCGAGCAGCATCTGATTGAACGCCACCTGAGCGATCGGCTGGAAGTCTTTGAGCACGTCGTAGGGCAGCTTCTGCACCATGTTCGGGGCAATGGCGAGCGCCCCCACCGGGGCGTAGCCGAGGGTATAGCCGTCGGGCGCCGCCTTGGCGGTGAGTTCCATGCCGATCGTGAGCGCCCCGCCCGGGCGGTTGTCCACCACGATCTGCTGGCCGAGCAGCGGCGAGAGCTCGGATGCGAGGATGCGCGCGATCGTGTCGGAGGCGCTCCCGGGCGCCTGCGGAACGATCAGCCGCACCGGACGGCTCGGGTAGTTCTGGGCGAACCCTGCCGCGCAGGCCAGGCCTGCGAGCAGGGCCAGGGAAAATCGCAGCCGCATGGGGGGCTCCTGTCCGGTTTCCGCCGCGCCAGACTAGCACGAGCCGCAGGCCGCTGGCGCGACGCGAAAGACGAGGGGCGGAACAGGAGGCGAAGCACGGGATTGTGGTATGTTTGTCGCGTCCGGCGGGCGCAACCCACGGTTCTCGGCCCGCGGAGGAGGAGCGCATGCCGTTTTCGCTGACGTTGAGCCACGTGGGCATTTTCGTGAGCAACCTGCCGGCGATGGAGGACTTCTACACGCGCTTCATGGGCTTCGCGGTGTCCGACCGCGGGCGGCGGCCCGACGGCGCCGAAATCGTGTTCCTCACCCGCGATCCCGGCGAGCACCACCAGCTGGTACTCGTCTCCGGGCGTCCGGAGAGCGTGGGCTTCAACGTGGTGAATCAGCTCTCGTTCCGAGTGGACAGCCTCGCGACGCTGCGCGCGCTCTACGAAGGGCTCGAGCACGAGGCGGTGAGCGGGATCGAGACGCTCACCCACGGCAACGCCCTCTCGGTCTATTTCCGCGATCCCGAGGGCAACCGCGTCGAGCTATTGATCGACACGCCGTGGTACGTGCCGCAGCCCCACTACCTCGACGTGGACCTCACGGCGCCGGACGAGGCGCTGTGGGCCGCGATCGAGCGCCATGTGCGCGCGACCCCGGGCTTCATGCCGGTGGCGCAGTGGCGGGCGGAGACCGAGCGCCGGATCGCACAGGCGACCGCGGCCCGGGGCGGCGCCCGCGCGCGGGTGGCGGGCTGACGGCCTTCGCAGGCGGACCCTCCGCGCACGAGGCGGCGGCGAGGTAGCGGATCCCGGACGGCGGTTCCAGGCGTGGCGGACGATATCCTAGAGCTCTCCCTCCAGGTCGGGAAATACGAGGTCCAGAGGCTGCTCGGCAAGGGCGCGACGGGGACGGTGTACCTCGCGCGCGACACCTTCTCCGGGCGAGAAGTGGCGTTGAAGACGATCGAGCCCGAGGTATTCCGCGATCCCCAGTTCGGGGCCGTCTATCGCCAGCAGTTCCTGAACGAGGCCTCGCTCGCCGGCAAGCTGCGGCATCCGCACATCGTGGCGATCCTCGACGCCGCGGTGCAGGAGAACTCCGGCTACATCGCGATGGAGCTCGTCACGCGCGGGGATCTCTCGCGCTACTCGAAGCCCGGGACGCTGCTGCCGGTGGCCGACGTGCTGCAGATCGGCTTCAAGTGCTGCGGTGCGCTCGACTACGCTTTCCGCGAGGGCATCGTGCATCGCGACATCAAGCCTGCGAATCTGATGATCGCGCAGGGCACCGATGTCAAGATCGCGGATTTCGGCTCGGCGTACCTGCGCCGCAGCAAGGCGGTCGAGACCGTGGCGATGGGCTCGCCCTATTACATGTCGCCGGAGCAGATCGCGGGCGAGGAGCTCACCTTCGCGAGCGACATGTACTCGCTCGGCGTGGTGCTCTACGAACTGCTCACCGGGCACCGCCCGTTCGCCGCGGACTCGATCGGGGCGCTGGTGCGCAAGATCCGGGAGGAGGAGCCCGCCGCCCCGAGCGAGCTGCGCCCGGAGCTGCCGAAGGAGCTCGACCGCGTCGTGCTGCGAGCGCTCGCCAAGCGGCCCGAGGAGCGCTATCGCAGCTGGAGCGACTTCGCGCTGGCGCTCTCGGAGATCGGCGAGAAGGTGCTGCCGCCGGGCGCGATTCCCGACAGCGAGAAATACGTGGTGCTGCGCAAGGTGGAGATGTTCGCGACCCTCTCCGATTCCGAGCTGTGGGAGATCGCCCGTGCGGGCTCCTGGCTGCGCGTGCCCGCAGGACACGCCGTGGTGCGCGAGAGCGAGAGAGGGGAGCGGATCTTCTTTCTCGGCAAGGGCGAGGCCAAGGTCACGCGCCAGGGACGACTCCTCAACATGGTGAGCGCGGGGGAGTGCTTCGGCGAGATGGCCTACATCTACGGGGGGCGGATTCCGCGGCGCGCGACCGTGCAGGCGATGACCGAGCTGCTGCTCGCCGAGTTCGAACCGGAGGCGATCGCCGCGATGAGTCTCGGCGCGCAGCTCCAGCTCACGCGCGCGCTGGTGCGCAACCTCGTGGACCGCCTGGAGCTCGCCAATACGATGCAGACGCGCTGAGGCGCGCGCACCGCTCCTGCCGCACCTGCAAGCCGGTCGCGCCGGATCGCCTCGGCCCGTTTCCCGCGCTCGGCCTCGAGGTGCGCGGCGAACTGCTGCGGGGAGCTGCCCACGGCATCCGTACCGTCGGCCGCGAGCCGCACCGCGGGCTCCGGCCGCGCGAGCGCCGCGACACTGCGTGCAGCAATCGCTCGCATGGGCCCTCCTCCGCCTGTCCTGGGGGGCGCCCTCAGTCCACTGCCAGATCGAGGATGCCCGGCTTCGGCGTGAAGCCCAAGCCCGGCGCCGCGGGCAGCTCGACCATTCCGTTCGCCGGCGCGGGCGCCCCTTCGTAGAGCGCTTCCATGATCTTCCATCCCTGCCAGTGGAACTCCACCCGCCCGCCGTTCGGCGCGCCGCCGTGCAGGTGCATGTTGATGTGCGGCCAGTTGCCGCCCATCGCGAGCGGCACGTTGAACGCCTGCGCGAGCGCCGCCGCTTTCGCTCCCTGCGTGTAGCCGCCGATGTCGCGCACGTTGGGCTGGAGATAGTCCACCGCCTCGTGCACCAGGTATTCGCGCAGGTAGAGGAGATCGGAGGTGGCGGTGCTGCCCGCGGCGATGGGGATGGTGGTGCTGGCGCGCAGCCTCGCCATCAGGCGCCAGTCGCCTTTCATCACCGGGTCCTCGAACCAGGTGATCTGGCAGGGCTCGCAGAGCTTGGCGAGCTTCAATGCCTGCGCGTAGGTCGCGCCCTTGTTCGCGTCCATCATGAGCTCGACGTCCGCGCCGAGCGCCTCGCGCAGCGCCGCCACCCGGCGCGCGTCCTCGAGGATGCTCTGGTCGGTGGGCTCGCCCAGGATCTCGTCGTGCTCGTGGGCGCCCGCGGCGACCACCATCTTGAGGCTTTTGTGGCCCTGCGCGACGAGCGTCCTGGCGACCTCGATGAGCTCCTCCACGCTGTAGCGCGGCAGACCGAAGGTGATGTAGGCGGGAAGCCGCTCGTGCGCGCCGCCGAGCAGCTTCCACACCGGCTGCCCGAGCGCCTTTCCCCTGATGTCCCACAGCGCGACGTCAATGAGGCTCGCCGCGCAGTTCCAGGCGCCCATGAAATACTTGCGGGCGGTCGTCCAGTAGAGGCGGTCGCGCGCGAGCTCCGGGCGCAGCGCATCGAGCCCCTTCAATGCCGGCGCCGCCTCGCGGTTCACGAATTCGCGGATGCCGTACTTCAGAGGGTAGGCGCAGAGCGCGTGGCCCTGGAGGCCGTCCTCGGTCGTGACCTCGACGAAATTGCACAGCGCGTGCTGCGTCTCCTTCACCAGGGGGTAGGTGAAGGGGACCCGCAGCAGCCAGCAGCGGATATCTCCGATTCGCACTCCGCGATCTCCCTGTTCTCGCTACATCCCGTGCCGGGGTGCCGGCCATGATAACCCGGCTCCGGCGCGCTCACACCCGCTCGAGCTGCTCGCGCAGCCAGCGCCAGCCCGCCGGCCCCCACTCGCGCTCGTTTCGCGCGGCGATGTGCCCGTCGTCGGGATAGACGCGCGCCACGCGCCCGGTGGGCGGCCCGCTCTCGAGCGCGAGGTAGAGATTGCCGATGGGCGAGAGGTGATCGCGCTTGCCGTTCACCAGGAACATCGGCATCGTCAGTTTCTCGAGCAGCCCGTTGTCCTTGAGCGACCAGCGCAGGAATTCCGCGCGCTGTTTTTCTTCGGTGAGCGGCTGAAAGGGCGGGCGCGTGCCGCGCGGCCCGAACCAGTTTTTCTTCGCGCGCTCGTCGGCCGCGCGCCGCCACTGCGCGCGCTCCTCCGGCGTGCCCCAGTAGCCCACGCCCGAGGGGGCGACCGAGATCAGCGCGCGCACGCGGGGATCGTGCGCGGCGAGCCGCATCACCCAGAGCCCGCCGCGGGAGACGCCGAACGCGCCCAGGCGCGCGCCGTCAATCTCGGGGCGCGCGGCGAGCGCATCGAGCGCCGCCTGCCACGCGAGGACCGATTCCGGAGCATGCGGGAACGTCGTCTGCCCGGTTCCCGGCGCGTCCACCACCAGCGCCGCCAGGCCCTCGGCGAGCGCGCCCTCGGCGTAGTGCTCGCGGTCCTCCTTGTACATGTCGCCGCCGCACATGATGAGCACTGCGGGCACACGCCGCGCGCGGCCGGCGCCGCGCGGCAGCCGGAGATGGCCGACCGCCTCGCGGCCCTCGCGCGCGATGCGCACGGTCTCGGGCGCGTGCTCCGAGAGCGCCGCCGCTCGCCGGAAGCACTCGAGGTACTGCTCGTAGGCGCGGCGCTTGAGCGGCCCCATCTCGGCGGGACAGATCGGGGAGCCGGAATGGTAGGGCGCGGGGAAGCGCGCGATGGAGTAGTAGGTCTTCGCCTGCAGCCAGGCGCGGCGGGCGCCGCACCGGTCTTCGCGCGCGGCCGCCGCCTCTGCCTGCCGCTCGTAGCGCTCGGCGACCGCGCTCCACGCGGGCACCCAGTCCTCGTCCTCGGTCCCCCTGAGCGTGGCCACCGTGTCGATCAGCACCTGGAGGTCGTCCACCAGGTTGAACCAGCGGCGGTAGAAGCCGCCCACCGCTACCACGAACGGGTCCTCGTCGGGCCGCACCGGCAGCCGCGCGAGTATCGCGGCCTTGTCGGATCGGGCTTGCGCCATGCTCGATCTCCTTGCGGGATGGCGGCGGGAATCGGCTCGCGCCCCGCGCGCGCCGGCGGCATCATAGCGCAGCCGCTCGCCGCTGCGGCGCAATCCAGGTTAGACTGTGCGGGCGAGTCCGTAATATGGAGTGAGCCGCCATGCGCCCGAATCTGCTGCGCCTCGGGCTGGCCGCGCTGGCGATCGCCTGCGCGCCGGCCCTCTCCCAGACCTATCCCGCGAAGCCGGTGCGCATCATGGTGGGCTACGCGCCAGGCGGCGGTGTGGACACCACCGCGCGCCTCGTCGCCGCGGCGCTCTCCGAGCTGTGGGGGGTCACGGTGTTCGTCGAGAACCGCCCGGGCGCGGCCGGCGCCATCGCGACCGAGATGACGGCGAAGGCGCCGCCCGACGGCTACACGCTGATGCTGTGCCAGATCGCCTCGCACGCGATCACGCCGGCGCGCTCGCGCAAGCCGACCTACGATCATCTCAACGACTTCGCGTTTCCCTCGATGATCGGCTCGGTTCCCAACGTCTTCATGGTGCATCCCTCGCTGCCGGCGAGGACGCTGCGCGAGTTCCTCGCGCTCGCCCGCGCGAACCCGGGGAAGATCAACTTCGGCTCCTCCGGCGTCGGCGCCTCGCCGCACATGTCCATCGAGCTGCTGAAGAGCATGACCGGCATTCACCTCGTGCACGTGCCGTACAAGGGCGCCGCCTCCGCGCTCGCCGACGTGATGAGCGGCCACATCGAATCCTCCGTCGGCAACCTCGCCGGCGGGCCGCTCGCCGCGATCCGGGCGGGCCGGGTGCGCGCGCTCGGCGTCACCTCCGCGACCCGCAGCCGCCAGCTGCCCGAGGTGCCGACGTTCGCCGAGGCGGGCGTCCCGGGTTACGAGGTGACCGGCTGGTACGGCATCTGCACCCAGTCGAAGGTGCCGCAGCCGATCGTCGCGAAGTTGAGCGCCGACCTCAACCGGGTGCTCGCGAGCCCCGAGCTGAAAAAGCGCCTCGAGGACCAGGCGATCGAGGTCACCCCCTCGACGCCCGAGCAGTTCCTCGCGCACGTCAAGGCGGAGACCGCGAAGTGGACGAAGGTGGTGCGGGAGGCGGGGCTCGCCGAGCAGTGAGCGGAGGGTTGGCAATGGAGAGGATGCGATTCGTGGCGCTCGCCGCCGCGCTGCTCGCCCTCGCGCAGCCGGCCGCCGCCGAGCAGGGCTATCCCGCGAAACCGGTGCGGCTCGTCGTGCCGTACGCGGCGGGCGGCCCGGTAGATACTGTCGGACGGCTCGTCGCGCAGAATCTCTCCGGCCGCTGGGGCCAGCAGGTCGTCGTGGACAACCGCGGCGGCAGCGGCGGCGCGCTCGCGGTGGTGAGATCGGCCCCCGACGGCTACACGCTGCTGGTGGGCAACAGCGGCCCGATCACGGTCTATCCTCATCTGCGCCGCTCGCTCGCCTACGATCACGAGCGCGAGCTTGCGCCTGCCGCCTTCATGGTGAAGTCGTGCATGCTGTTGCTCGTGCATCCCTCGCTGCCGGCGGCGAGCGTGCCGCAGCTCATTGCGCTCGCCAGGCGCCGCCCGGGCGCGCTCGCCTATTCGAGCTCGGGGGTGGGCGGGCTGCAGCACCTCGGCATGGTGCTGTTCGAATCGCTCGCGGGCTTGAAGCTCGTGCACGTGCCGTACAAGGGCGCCGCGCCGGCGCTCGTGGATCTCGTCGCCGGCCAGGTGCAGCTCCAGTTCAACAACGTGGTGGGTGCGCTCGCGCACGTGCGCGCGGGCAAGCTGCGGGCGCTCGGCGTCTCCACCGCCGCACCCTCGGCGGTGCTGCCCGAGGTGCCGCCCGTGGCGCGCAGCCTGCCGGGCTTCGACATCGCGAGCTGGATGGGGATCTACGCGCCGGCGGGAACCCCGCGGCCGGTGATCGAGCAGATCGCCCGCGATGTCGCATGGGCGCTGGGGGTCCCCGAAACGCGCCGGCGCCTCACCGAGCTCGGCGCGGAGATCGTCGCCGGAGGTCCCGAGGCGCTCGCCGCCTACACGCGCGAGGAGAGCCGGCTCTTCGCGCGGCTCGTCGCCGCTGCGGGCATACCCAAGGAGTGAAGGGCGGCCCAGATCTTGGCCGGGGTGAGCGGCAGGTCGAGGTGGCGGATGCCGAAGGGGTGCAGCGCATCCATCACCGCGTTCGCGAGCGCGGGCACCGAGCCGCTGCAGCCCGATTCGCCCACGCCCTTCGCGCCGAGCGCGTTGCCCGGCGCCGGCACCGGGTGCTCGTGCACCGCGATCCGCTTCAGCCATCCTGCGCGCGGCATCACGTAATCCATGAAGCTGCCGGTGACGAGCTGCGCCGTCTCGGGGTCGTAGACGGCATGCTCGCCGAACACCTGCCCCGCGCCCTGCGCCACGCCTCCGTGCACCTGGCCCTCGACGATCTCGCGGTTGATGACGTTGCCGAGATCGTCCACCGCCGTGTAGCGCTCGATGGTGGCGACGCCGGTCTCGGGATCGATTTCCACTTCGGCGATGTGGCAGCCGTTGGGGTGGGTCGCGCCGAACGTGCCCTCGGCGACGGTGTCGAGGGGGTGTGGATGCGCTCGCGCGAGCCGGCGCGCGAGCGCGACGAAGCCGATCGCGCGGCGCCCGGCGCGGAATTTCCCGCCGGAGTAGGCGAGCCGCTCCGGCGGCACCCCGAGCGCTGCGGCCGCGTGCGGGCGCGCGACCTCGATCAGTTTCTGGGCGAGCACGCGGAACGCGCTGCCGGTGCCGAGCACGCCGCGCGAGCCGCCCACCCCGTTGCCGACGAGGTCGGCGGGCGGCGCCCCGGGGTGAAAGCGCACGTGGCGCTCGGCGATGCCGAGCGCGCGCGCCACGATCTGCGGGAACACCGTCTCGTGCCCCTGGCCCGAGGACTGCGTGACCGCGTAGAGCGTGATCTCGCCGCGCGCGTCGAAACGCGCCGCGACCTGGTCCTTGGGCGCGGCCCCGCCTGCGCCCGCCTCGAGGTAGGTCGCGAGCCCGATTCCGCGCAGCTTGCCGCGCCGGCGCGAGGCCTCGCGGCGCCGGGGAAAACCGCGCCAGTCGGCGCGCTCGAGGGCGTCCGCCATCACCGCTGCAAAATCGCCGCAGTCGTAAGTGCCTGCGTTCGGCGTCTTGTACGGCATCGCTGCGCGCGGGATGAAATTGCGGCTCCTCAATTCCACCGGGTCGAAGCCGTGCTCGCGCGCCGCGTAATCCACCAGGCGCTCGATGGCGTAGGCGATGTCGGGCCGGCCCGCGCCGCGATAGGCCGACACCGGCACGGTATTGGTGTAGACGAGGCGCGAGCGCACGTAGATCGCCGGAATGCGATAGACACCGCCTGCAGTGATACTGAGGTTGCGCGTGGCGATGAAGGCGCCGTAGATCGCCGGATAGGCCCCGAGGTCCGCCTGGTCGTCGAAGCGGATCGCGAGAAAGCGCCCTTCCGCGTCGAGCGCGAGCTCTCCGGTCAAGGAGAGGGCGCGCCCGTGAAAATCGCTGACGAACATTTCCGAGCGCGTCGCCACCCATTTCACCGGGCGCCCGAGCCGGCGCGCCGCGAGCATCAGCGCGAAGTATTCCGGGTAGGCGGCGCCGCGCACCCCGAAGCTGCCGCCCACGTCCTGCGCGACGAAGCGGATTTTCTCAGGCTCGAGCCCGGTGACCTGCACGAATTGGGCGCGCATGGTGGTGAGGCCCTGCAGCGGCACGTGCACGGTGTAGCGCCCCTCGGCCGCTTCGTAGGCGACGAGGCAGGCGCGGGGCTCCAGGGGATTTCCGACGAGGCGCTGGCTCTCGACCCTCAGCCGGCTCACATACTTCGCCCGCGCGAACGCGGCCGCCGCGGCCTGCGCGTCGCCCGATTCGTACTCGAAAGCGAGGTTGCCGGGCACCTCCTCGTGGAGCTGCGGGGCACCCGGCGCGAGCGCCGCCTCGACGCTCGCCACCGCAGGCAGGTCCCGATACGAGACCTCGATCAACTCGCGCGCGTCCTCCGCCGCCTGCGCGGTCTCGGCCACGACCACCGCCACCGGCTCGCCCACGTAACGCACCCGTCCGAGCGCGAGCACCGGGTGGTGGGGCTTTTTGAGCGGCTGGCCGTCCTTGCCCGGATAGTTGACCACGTTGGGCAGCGAGCGGAAGCCCGCAGCGCGCGCATCCTCGCCGGTCAGCACCGCCTTCACGCCGGGCGCCGCGAGCGCGCGCGCGGTATCCAGCCGCAGGATCTCGGCGTGCGCGCGGTCGGCGCGCAGAAACGCGGCGTGGAGCTGGCCTGGCAGGTTCCAGTCGGAGGTGTAGCGGCCCTGCCCGAGCACGAGGCGGAGATCTTCGCGGCGCGGCATCGGGGCGCAAGGATACCATTTTGGCGCCTGCCGTCCTTCGAGCGCCCGCTTCAAAGGACCGGGACGTTCGGAGGCTCGCCGGTTTGTTCTCCGCGCAGGGCCCGCGCCACCGCCTCCCGCTCGAGGTGCGGCGCGAACCATTCGATGAAGTCGAAGGCGTAGCGCCGCAGCGCGCTGTGGCGGCGGAGCGTGACGTAGATGGTGTTGGACTCGAACAGGTGGCGCGCGTCTATCGCCCGCAGCGCCCGATCGCGCCGCGCGTCGTACGCGATTTTTGCGACGATGCCCACGCCGAGGCCCGTTTCCACGTAAGTCTTGATGACGTCGGTGTCGATCGCGCTCAACGCGATGCGCGGCTTCAGTCCCTTCGCCTCGAAAGCCCGCACCAGGCGCGAGCGGCCCACGAAGGCCTCGTCGTAAGTGATGATCGGGTGCTCGACCAGCCGCTCCAATGTGAGCGGCCTGGCGCGCAGCAGCGGATGCCCCGGTGGTGTCAATACGACGCGCTCGAGCCGGTACGCCGGCAGCAGGACCAGTTCGGGCCAGCGCCTCGGCCCCTCGCTGGCGATGGCGATATCGGCCTCGCCGGCGCGCACCATGTCGGCCACCGTCGCCGGCGTCCCCTGCCGCAGCGTGATCTCCACTTCCGGGTAGCGCGTGGTGAAGCGCTTGACGACTTTCGGCAACGCGTGCCGCGCCTGGGTGTGAGTCGTCGCGACGACCAGGACACCGCTGTGCGAGCCGGACGCATCGCGCCCGATATCGAGCAGGCGTTCGGCCTCCGCCAGCATGCGCTGGGCGGCGGCGAGGGCCGCACGCCCTTCTGCGGTGAGGCCGATCAGGCGCTTGTGGCGGCGCACGAAGATTTCGATACCCAGCTCGCGCTCGAGCGCGCGGAGCTGGCGGCTCACGGCAGGCTGCGAGGTGCGCAGCGAGGCGGCCGCGGCGGAAACGCTCAGGCCCCGCTTGATGATCTCGCACAAGCAGACGAGCTGCTGGAGCCGCATGGGGCGATTATATCGTTATTGGCATAATGAAATGCGCTATTAGTGCATTGAACGCATAACAGGCGGGGGCTAGAATGACTCGCAGCATGCCCGTCACCGAAACCCTGGCCGAGTGGCTCGTCACCCAGCGCCGGGGCGCTATTCCGCAGGCCGCGAGCCGCAAAGCGGCCGATGTGGTGTACGACTCCGTCGGCGCCATGATCGCCTGCTCGCGGCTTCCCGAAGTGGCGGCGATCGTGAGGTTCGTCCGGCGGATGGGCGGGTGCGCCGAATGCACGATCATCGGGGAAGGCACGCCGAGCAGCCTGGTGCACGCCGCGATGGCCAATGGGGCGATGGCGCACGGAGACGAAGTGGATCCCGTGCACTTGAAATCGGTCGGCGGGCACGTCGCGGCGGGTGTGGTGCCGGCGGCGCTCGCGGTCGGCGAATGGACGGGGGCGAGCGGCGCAGCCGTCCTGCACGCGGTCGTGCTGGGATACGAAGTGGGCGGGCGGCTGATGACGGTCTTCTACCGCGAGCGCGACTATGCCGCCCGCCGCTTCTATCCGACGGCGGTGGTGGGCGCCGTGAGCGCCGCGGTCACGGCAGGCACGCTGCTCGAGCTCGACCGCGAGCGAATGCAGGTTGCGATGTGCCTGGCGGCCTATCAGGCGGCCGGCCCCGACAACATGACCAAGGATCCGGCGCATATGGGCAAGACTTTCCAGGTCGCCGCCGCCAATCGCAATGGCGTCACCGCGGCGCTGCTGGCGCAGGACGGCTGCCGCGCGCCTCTCGACATCCTGGACGGAGCCCACAGCTTGTTCGATGCTTATCTCGGCGCTCCGGGCGCAGAAGCGCAGCTGCTGGAGGGCCTCGGAACCTATTACGCGATTACCGATGTCATGCACAAGCGTTACCCGGCCGGCAGTCCCAATCAGGCGTATCTGCAAGGCTTGTTCGAGTTGATGGAAAAATACGCGCTGCGGCCTGCCGACATCGCCGGAATCGAAGTGCAAGTGCCGGCGCGCGGCTTGAAGCGCGTGCCGGAGACGCGCCACGCTTCGATCGCTGGGCTATCGGTGTGCGCCATCGCGGCCGCTCGCGGAAGACTCGATTTCTACGAGCTGCACGGCCCCGGCTCCGGCCTCGACGCCGCGGCGCGCGAAATGCGGGAGCGGATCCGTTTCGTCGGGCGCGAGGACTGGACGGAGCCCGAGGCCGGGCGGCGCGCGATCGTGACGGTGAAAACGCGCGCGGGAGGGGTCTACACGGAAGAGGCGCGCTACCGGCCGATGGGTGCGCAGGAACTCGATGCCAAGTTCCGCGAATTGGTTGTCCCCAGGCTCGGAAACGAGAGGACGTGCCGGCTCGAGCTGATGCTCAAAGGACTCGCGACCGCGGCGAACGTGAGGGATCTCATGCGGGAGCTGCGAAGCGTGCAGTAGCCACGCGCAGGCCGGAGATGGATCGCAAGGCGATTGGGACGGTTTTCGTCGCGGCGCTCGTGCTGGCGGGCGGGCCGGCATCCATGGCCTCGGGCCAGCCGCCGCCCGAGCGCTATCCTTCGCGCCCGATCCGGCTGATCCAGCCGTTTCCGCCCGGCGGCGGCGCCGATGTCGCGGCGCGCTTCGTCGCCCAGCAGATCTCCGAGAAATTGGGTCAGACCGTGGTCGTGGACAACCGGGGCGGAGCGGGCGGCGCGATCGGCACCGAGATCGCCGCCCAGTCGGCGCCGGACGGCTATACGCTGCTCATGGCAACCGTGAGCACCATCGTCATCAACCCGCTCGTGAACAGGGTGCGCTTCGATCCGATCCGGGATTTCGATCCGGTGGTGCACGTTTCCACGGTGCCGCTCATCCTGGTGGTGCACCCCTCGGTGCCGGCGAAATCGGTGCGCGAGCTGATCAACCTCGCGAGAGCGCAGCCGGGAAAAATCAATTTCGCCTCCTCCGGCGAAGGCACGATCAGCCATCTCGCCGGAGAACTCTTCAAGATCCTCACCGCAACGGACCTGGTGCACGTGCCTTATCGGGGCGGGGGGCCTGCGCGAACCGCGCTGATCGCCGGAGAGGTGCAGGTGAACTTCGGCAACATGCTGGCGAGCGCGGCCGACGTGCGGGCGGGGCGATTGCGCGCGCTCGCCGTCAGCACGCCCAGACGCACCGATGGCATGCCGGAAGTGCCGACCCTGCAGGAGGCCGGAGTGCCGCAGTACGAGGTGCTCCAGTGGAGCGGCATTCTCGCACCGCGCGGTGCGCCGGCCTCGCGCATCGAGCTCGTCAATCGCGAGGTGAATCGCGTCCTCGCAACGCAGAAAGCGCGCGAATTCTTCCTCGCGGGCGGCTCCGAACCGGGCGGTGGCTCCCCCCAGGCATTCGGTGCGCTGATTCGATCCGACATCGCCAAGTGGTCCCAGATCGTCAAACAGGTCAAGATCTCCTCTGGCCTCAACCCGTGAATGCGAGCGCTGACGAGCGGGCTGCAACGAGGTGACGCAGTGAAGGCGAATTCCGCGCCGGTGGACGAATTCGAATTCTTTCTCGAGAAGGAGTGGTCGGACGGCTTTCCGGTCGTCACCCCCACCGAGGCGCGCGTGCGGTGGATGCTCCAGGGCACGCGCCGCGATCCCGAGGAGGTGGTGGGCGCGATTCCCCCGGCGATGGAAGTCGCCACCGTGCGCGCCGTCGCCGTCCATGCGTTGATGGCGGGATGCAGGCCCGAGTACTTGCCGGTGGTGTTGGGAGGGCTGAGGCTTATCTTGCGCGAAGAGTTCAACATGGCGGGGGTGCAGTGCACGATGCACGGCGTGGCGCCGCTCATGATCGTGAACGGCCCCTATGCGCAGAAAATCGGGCTGCACGGAGGCGCCGGCTGTTTCGGGCCGGGCTTCCGGGCGAACGCCACGATCGGCCGCGCGATCCGGTTGATCCTGCTCAATCTCGGCGGGGGCATTTCCGGAAAAGCCTCCGCGACAGTGTTCAGCTCCCCGCTGCGCTATACCGCCTGCGTGACCGAGAACGTGGCGCAGAGCCCGTGGGAGACGCTCGCGGTGTCTCGCGGCTACTCCCCGGAGCAGAACGTGATCACCTGCGTCATGGCCGAGAATCCGAGACTGCACTTCGACGACGCCAGCACCGAGCCGCAGCGGCTGCTCACCGGCATCGGCGATGCGATGACCGCGCCCGGCTCCTGGAACATGTGGTTCGTGTCCGACATGGTGGTGGCGATGAGCCCGCAGCACGCGCGGCTTTGCGCGCAGGCGGGCATGAGCCGCGCCGACGTCGTGCGCCGCCTCGCAGAGCTCGCAGTGCGCCGGCAGTCGGAGCTCAAGCGCGGCGGCAACTGGCGGCCCGAGCGCGCGCGGGCGATGGGGATCGATCCCGACGACGACGCGGCGCCGATCCGGGCGGTCAAGGACCCGGACCGGCTGCACCTCATCGTTGCGGGCGGCGACGGCCCGATCACGGCCGTGTGTCATGGGTGGAACGAGACGAGCCGCGCGGTTCACGGCACCTACGAGGTTTGAACGCTGCAGCGACGAGGAGAACGACGTCATGACCGAAGATCTCGGCTTCATTGATCCGACTGCGGGCGGCAATCGCTCGAGAGTTCCGCTCGCGCCGCGCCCGATGGACCTCACCGGCAAGGTGGTGGGACTGCTCGACAATACCAAGGAGCAGGCCGATGTGATCCTGGAGACCGTTGCCGAAGCCCTTCGCGACCGTTACGGCGTGGCCCGAGTGCTGATCCGGCGCAAGGAGGCGTTCTCGCGTCCGGCGAGCGCGGCGCTGCTCGACGAGATGGCGAAGGAGGTGCATGTTGCCGCCGCCGCCCTCGGTGGGTGAGGGTCGTGCACGTTGTGCAGTGTGCACGACACGGTGGAGCTCGAGAAGCGCGGCGTTCCCGCCACGCTTTTCCTCACGCAGGTGTTCCGCAACGCGGCGGTGTATCAGTTCCGCAGCAAGGGCATGGACGGCCACCCCTTCGTCGAGCTGCCGCATCCGGTGAGCAACCTCGCGCGCGAGCAGATGCGCGCGCTCACCTTGCGCTACGTGGACCAGCTCGTGCGCCAGCTCACCGCCTGACCATCGAAGTGACGCGACGACGAGGTGACGAGATGAGGCGCGACGATGCGCATTGCGGTCACTGTGTCTGTTCGTTGCTGCGCAGCTTCGCGGTCATCGTGGCCGGCTGTCTCGCCTGGGCCGTGCCGTCACCGGCGCAGCAGTATCCGGCGCGCCCGGTGCGGCTCATCGTGCCCTTCGCCCCGGGCGGCACGGTGGACGTGCTCGCGCGCGTGCTCGGTGCCCGGCTCGCGGAGTTGACGGGGCATCCGGTGGTGGTGGACAACCGCGGCGGGGCGGGCGGGGTCATCGGGACGGAGCTTGCGACGCAGGCACGCGGCGACGGCCACACGCTGCTGTTGCACAGCGCGGCGCTCGCCTACGAGCCGGCGCTGCGCGCGAAGCTGCCCTACGACACGTTGCGCGATCTCGCGCCGGTGACGCTGGTGGGGACCACGCCCAATCTCCTGGTCGTGCACCCGGCTTTTCCCGCGCGCTCCGCCGCGCAGCTCATCGCGATGGCGAAAGCGAAACCGGGTGCGATCACCTTCGGCACGGGCGGCATAGGCAGCGCGTCGCATCTCGCGGTCGAGCTCTTCCGCACGATGTCGGGCACCTCCTTCAATCACGTGCCGTACAAGGGCGCCGGCCCGGCGCTGGCGGATGTGGTCGCCGGGCAGCTCGACTTCATGATCGCGACCATGCCCGGGGCGCTGCCCCACGTTCAGGCAGGGCGCCTGCGCGCGCTCGGTATCTCGAGCCAGCGCCGCTCGCCCGCCGCGCCGGAGATACCGACCATCGCCGAAACCGGCCTCCCGGGTTACGAATTTTCGGCGTGGTTCGGAATGCTCGCCCCTGCGGCCACGCCGCCAAAGCTCCTCGAGCGCATCGGCGCGCTCCTTCGCGAAGCGCTTCACGATGCCGCCACCCGTGCGAAAATGAGCTCCCTGGGTGTGGAGCCGCAAGCCGGCACTGCGGCGGAGTTCTCCGCCCACCTGCGCGCGGAGATAGCGAGGTGGGCGCGAATCATCCGCGAGGCGGGCATCAAGCCGCAATAGGCGGGCTGCGGCGGCTCGGCGATTGCCTCCCTTGTCCTTCGACGTGCTCATTCTCGGCGCCGGCGCGGCGGGGCTCGCCGCGGCGCAGGAGCTCGCGCGCGCGGGACGCAGGGCGCTCGTGCTCGAGGCGCG
>DATLZE010000010.1:0-8915 GCA_035574195.1 Burkholderiales bacterium
CGGGCTCGCCGAGCGGAAAGCCGAGATCGATGTGATAGCCCTCGAGCATCGGCAGCCGCAGCAGCCTGCCGCAGGCCGCACGCGCCTCGATCGCGTCGAGGACCCGCTGCACGCGCGCCTCCTCGGGGGCGGTGACGACGAACCACAGGTTCCAGTCGTGCTCGCGCTCGTAATTGTGATTGACCTCGGGGTAGGCGTTGACGAGCGCAGCCACCTCGGCAAGGCGGGTGGCAGGCACGGCGAGCGCCGCGAGCGTCGCCGCGCCGAGGCGCCCCGGCGCGAACACTGCGCCGACGCGCTCGAGCACGCCGTCCTCGACCAGAACCGAGAGGCGGGCGAGCACCGCTTCTTCCGTGCTCCCGATGCTCTCCGCGATCGCACGATACGGGCGCGCGAGCAGCGGCAGGCCGCGCTGATAGCCGTTGATGAGCGCGAGCGCCAGCGGGTCCATTTCCTGGGTCTCGCAGATATGGCCGACAGGCCACCGGCCGCCGTGACTTTCCCATCTCCGGTCGGGCGCGGGAGAAGGGACGAGGGGTCGGGCGTCGCCAGGCATTTTCACGATACTGGTCAGAACCCGAAGCGTTGCGCGCGCGCGGTGAAGAAGATCCCGCTCGGGCTCTCGGCGGCGAGCGCCGCCTTCTGCTCGAAGCGCGCGGTGTCGTAGACCACGACGCGGTTGTCGTCGCGCGCCGAGATCCACACCTCCTCGCCGCGCGCAGTGAACTCCATGTGCAGTACCGCGCGCCCCGGCCGCAGCGTGCGCGTGACCGCGCGCGTCTCGACGTCGATCACCTGCACCGTGTCGTTGTGAGGGAGCGCGAAATTGACCCATACCCTGCGCCCGTCGGGCTGCGCGATCACGAACACCGGCTGCCCGGCGACCGCGATGCGCCCCGCCTCGCGCCAGGTGAGCGTGTCCACGACCAGCACTTCGTGGCGGCCCACGGCGGGCAAAAATGCGAGGTGACCGGCGAGAGCCCAGCCCTCGAGGTGCGGCATCTTGTAGACCGGCAGCGGCTCCTGCCCGCGCCCGTAGCCTTCCAGCACGCGCCTGACGCCGCGCTCGGGATGCCACAGGTCGAGCAGCGCCACGCCGTCCTCGCCGAACAAGCCCGCGAGGTAGTAGCGCCCGTCCGGGGTGACGAGCCCGTCGTAGGGCTGGCGGCCGGCGTCGCGAAACCTGCTGATCCGCGGCGCGCGCGGATCGGACAGGTCCGCGAGCCAGATCTCGCCCGCCTCGAACAGGCTGAAGGCGAAGCGGTTGCCGGGCGCGTCCTCGAGCCCGACCACCTTGGCGCGCGCGCCGCCGCCGTAGATCGCGGGGATGTCGGCGAGGAGCTCGAGCGTCTCCGCGTCGAACACCCGCACTCCGCCCGGCTCGTAGTTGGCGGCGGCGACGAGCCGCCCGTCCTGCGAGATCGCCCCGCCGATCGAGTTGCCGGACTGCACGATGCGCCGCTCGATGCGCCGGCGCAGCAGGTCCACCTTGGTGAGCCCGCCGTCGCGCCCGAACACGTAGGCGTAGCGGCCGTCGCGCGAGAATACCGCCGAAGCGTGCGAGAGATCGCCGAGCCCCTCGACCGCGCCGATCACCTCGCGCCGGGTGGTGTCCACGATCCGCACGCGCCCCGCGGCGCGCTCGACGACGATGCCGAGGTCGCCGGTGCCGCGCGGCTCGAGCGGCGCGCAGCCGGACGCCGCGGCGAGTGCGAGCGTCGCGGCGAACAGCAGCGCACGACTGCCCGCAAAAGCGTTCGGGAGCGCCGCTGAAATCCGATCAGCGCCGACCGTCCCCGCAGCTTTCGCTGCGGAGCCGCCCCGGGACGCCGGAAACAGCGAGCGGCGGGCAGCAGCCGCCGAAGCGCGCCCGCAACCGCCTCGCTGCTTTGCGCCCTTGCCTCCGGTTTCCGAGCGAAACTTCATCTGCGCCTGCCGGCGTTCATCCGCGCCTCTGACGATCGTCGCGATTTCCGCGCGGGCCGCTGCCCGGCTCGGTCAGCCCCTTCAGGAGTTGCTCCGCGATCCAGGCCGCCTCGGACTCGGTGAGCAGCGCGCGCCACGGCGGCATCGGCGTGCCGGGCCGCCCGTGCAGGATCGTCAGCCTGAGGTATTCCGCGCTCTTGCCCCGCAGCGCCGCAGCGGTGAGCGGCGGGCCGAGACCTCCTTGGAGCGTCAGGCCGTGGCACGAGCCGCAGTCCTGCCGCACGAGCCGCGCGAGCTCGAGCTGGCGCGCGGGCGCAGGCGGCTCGGCGGCCGCCCCGCCTGCAGCACAGGCGAGCGCCGCGCCGCACCATCCCACCGCCGCTTTCCACATGCGGGAAAGATGCTCGATCGAGCACCCTCCCGGTTTGATTTGGATCAAAAAAAGCCGTCCCCGCGGACGGCGCGCAGCCGGGCGCCCCGCCCCCTCACTCGGCCACCACCACGACGCCTTTCATCTCTGGGTGGGGGCCGCAGGTGTAGGGATGGACGCCGGGCCGATCGAAGCGGCGCTCCCAGGATTCACCGGGCAGCAGGCGCTCGGATTCCAGCCCCTCCGCGGGGAAGAGAATCGAGTGCGTGGTGCGCCGCTCGGCGTTGGTCCAGCGCACGATCGCACCGGGCTTCACCGCGATGCGCTCCGGAACGAACGCGTTTTTTTCGATCTTCACTTCCACCGCGGCCTGCGCGGCCGCCGGCGGCGCGGCGCTGACCAGCGCGAGGGCCGCTGCGGCGAGGAGCGCCCGAGGCAGCATGCTCGCCCCGCGACCGCCTGCTCACTGCCTCACCGCTACGATGTCCGCCCTCGGATTGTCGAGCGCGAGCGTGTAGCCGAGCGAGACGTGGTGAAAGCGATAGTCGCTGTGATCGTCGTGAATCGCGATGCCCACGGTGTAGAGCCTGCCGGGAGCGAGCTCGTGGCGGCCGGGGCCGCCCGCCAGGCCGCGGGTGAAGGTGACCGTCCAGACTCCGCCCTCGAGCCTGCCCGCGGCGAGCCCGGGCGCCGCCTTCAGGCGCCGCGCCTCGAGCACGTAGCCCTCGCGCGGGCCTTCGCCGCTGCGGAACTGCCACATTTCGAGGAACCGCCCGTCTTTGAGCAACGCCGCGATCTCCTCCTGCGGCTTTAGCTTGTCCCAGCCGCCGAGCGGTTTGGCCAGCAGCTCGAGCGCGGTGCGGCTTTCCTTGAGGTACTTGGTCGGGCCGTTCGCGCGGATGTCGAGCTCTTTCGCGCGCGGGTGCTGCGGCGCGGCCGGATCCACGTCGGGCATGCTGCGCAGATCGTGGTGGCACGCGGCCCAGCAGCCGGCGGCTGTCGCGAACTCGAGCTTGCCCGCCTCGCCGAGCATCACGGCGAGCTTGACCGCGCTCTTCTGATCCATCTTCTTTCCCTGGCCCGGGGCGGGCTGCGTCCAGCGCAGCCGCAGATGGAAGTTGGCCGCGTCGTAGGCCGCCTGCACCGTGGCCGCAATGGCGGGGGCTTTCCCCTTCACCGCGGCCGGATCGGGCTCGAGCCCGGCCTTCTCCCCGGAGACGATGCGCCGCCCGAGGTCGGCCGCCTCCTCGTGATGGCATTCGGTGCAGCGCTCGCCCTTGCGCGTGCCGCGCGCGCCGCCGTGGCCGCGGCCGAGCGCCCATTCGAGCGAGGCGACGCCGGGGTAGAAGACGGTGATGGTTTTCGCCGGCACTTTCTCCCAATCGGGCGCGGCTGCCGCGCCCTGCGCGAGCGCGCAGAGCGCGAGCATCACCGGCCGGGCCGCGAAGAAGGATCTCATCCCGCGCTCTCCTCTCATCAGTAGATGTCGTGTTGCGTGTTCCAGACGTTGAATTTCCCGGTCGGAGTGACGATCTGCGGGCCCTTGATCACCGACTTCACCTTGAGCGTCCGGTCGTCGTAGACCACGATCGCAGAGGGATCGGTCTTGCCGGCCCACACCGAAATCCACACTTCGTCGCCCCGCTCGTTGTATTCCGGGTGCACGGCGCGGCGGATCGCCTTCATTTCCGGAAGCCCCGCGTCCTTCGCCACGTCAATTTTGCGGGGCGGCCTGGACAGATCGTCGAGATCGAACACGAACACCGACTCGGCGAGCTCCCGCTCCGGATTCTGCGGCAGGTCCACCCACAGGTTCCTCGACTTCGGATGGGTCTTGACGAAGAGATTACCCGCGCCGGGAACCTTCAGCTCCTCGACCACCTTCCACGCGTGCTGCTTGTAGCGGGGATCCTCCGGCGCCGTGCCGATCAGCGTCACCACGGCGTCGCCCAGGTGCCCCGTCGCCCACACCGGCCCGTACTTCGGGTGCACGAAGTTCGCCCCGCGCCCGGGATGCGGGATCTTCTTGGTGTCCACGAGCGCCGCGAGCTTGCCTTCCTTGGTGTCCACCACCGCGATCTTGTGCGAGGCGTTCGCCGCCACCAGGAAGTAGCGCTTGGAGGCGTCCCAGCCGCCGTCGTGCAGGAACTTCGCCGACTCGATCGCGGTGGTCTTCAGGTTCTTGATGTCGGAATAGTCCACCAGCAGGATCTGGCCGGTCTCCTTGATGTTGACCACCCACTCCGGCTTGATGTGCGAGGACACGATCGAGGCGACGCGCGGCTCGGGATGGTATTCCCCGTCCACCGTGATGCCGCGGGTGGACACGATCTTCAGCGGCTTGAGGGTGTCGCCCTCGGTGATCACGTACTGCGGCGGCCAGTAGGTGCCGACGATCACGTACTTGTCCTCGTAGCCCTTGAACTTCGAGCTGTCCACCGAGCGCGCGTCGATACCGGCCTTGAGCGTGGCGACGACGTCCGGCTTCTCCATCCACAGATCGATCAGGGAGACCAGGCCGTCGCGCCCGATGGTGTAGATGTAGCGGCCGGAGTACGACAGCCGCGAGATGTGCACGGCGTAGCCGGTCTTCACGATGTTGATGATGTTCTTGGTGTCGCCGTCGATCAGCGCCACCTCGCCCCTGTCGCGCAGCGTGACCGAGAACACGTTCTTCAGGTTGTAGCGGTTCAACTGCCGCTGCGGGCGCTTCTCCGGAGGCACGATCAGCTTCCAGCTCGCCATCATCTCTTTCATGCCCCATTCGGGGGGGACGTCCGGCGGATTCTGGAGATACTTCGCCATGACGGCGATCTCCTCCTTGGTGAGGATGTCGTCGAAGTTCACCATGCCGCCGTCGGTGCCGAGCGCGATGATCGTCTCGAGCCGCCGCTGGCCGAGCTTGAGCGCATTGGCGGGCTCCAGGTTCTTGCCGGTCGCGCCCTTGCGCAGCACGCCGTGGCAGCCGGCGCAGCGCTCGAAATAGATGCGCTTGCCGAGCTCCTTCTCCTTCTCGGTCATCGGCGGAGCGGCGGGTTTGTCCTGGGCGAAAGCGATCCCGGCGGTGCCCTCGGCGGCGGCGAACGCGAGCGCGAGCAGCGGAGGAAACCAGTAACGGCGTTTCATGGCGCGACTCCTTTCCGGCGTGAACGGATGATCAGCGAGTGTCTCCCGCAACCATCCACGCACTGTAGGCGAGCGCGGAGGCTGCGCCTTGACAAAAGTCAAAGCGCACGCGCGCGCCCCGCGCCCGGCTTGATCTGGATCAAGCGATCTGAAACAAGCGCAGCGCGCGGGCGGAACCGCGGCTGGGAAAAGCAGGCCGGCGCGGGAGCGAGCCCCGCCCGAAGCGGCCTGCCGGGAAGCGCTACATCGAGAATTCGCCGGGAACGCCCCGGCGAATTCCTAGAGCTTCAGGATGTGCTCCACCATCGCCTTGATGTCGGCGTCGGGCACCGCGGCGTTCGGCGGCATCGGCACCGGCCCCCACACGCCCTGGCCGCCCTTCTTGACCTTCTCGGCGAGCTTGGCGACGGCGTCCTTCTGTCCTTTGTACTTGGCGGCGACGTCCTTGTAGGCCGGGCCGACCAGCTTCTTGTCCACAGCATGGCAGGCGATGCAGTTGTGCTTCTTGAGCAGGGCCTCGCTCGCCTGTGCCGCCGGTGCAGACACGGCGCCGGCCGCCGCGAGGATCGTCATCCACAAGATGCTTCTACGCATGCGTTTTCTCCTCTCGCTCCCGTCTAATAGACGTCGCGCTGCGTATTGTACACGTTAAACTTGCCCGTGGGCGTGACCAGGCGCTTGTCCTTGATCACGTGCTTGAGCTTGAGCGTCTTGTCGTCCACGATCACGATCGCCGACTCCTGCGTCTTGCCGTTCCACACCGAGAACCACACCTCGTCGCCCGCGCGGTTGAACTCCGGCTGCACCACGCGGCGCGGGCCATCCTTGATGCCCGCCCATTCGGCGATCGGCAGCACCTTGTACGGCTTGTCGAGATTGTCGATGTCGAAAACCGCGACCGACTGGCTGATCTTGGGGTCGGGGTTGAGCGCCGTGTCCACGTAGAGGTGCCTCGATTTGGGATGCGTCTTGATGAAGAGCGATCCGCCGCCCTGCCCCTTGAGCGTGCGCACGACCTTCCACGCGCTGTCCTTCCTCTTCGGATCGGTGCCGATCAGCGAGATCGTCTCGTCGCCCAGGTGCCCGGTCGCCCACACCGGGCCGTATTTCGGGTCCACGAAGTTCGCGCCGCGGCCCGGGTGCGGGATCCTCCCGACATCCACCAGCCTGACCAGCTCGCCCTCCTTGGTATCCACCACGGCGATCTTGTTCGACTGGTTCGCGGCCACGAGGAAGTAGCGCTTGCTCGCGTCGAATCCGCCGTCGTGCAGGAACTTCGCGGCGTCGAGCACCCTCACCGAAAGCGCCTTGCCGATGTCCTTGTAATTGACGAGCATGATCTTGCCCGTCTCCTTCACGTTCACGATGAATTCGGGCGTGAAGTGCGAGGCGACGATCGCCGCCACCCGGGGCTCGGGGTGGTACTCCTGCTCGCCGACCGTCATGCCGCGCGTGGAGGCGATCAGCATCGGCTCGAGCGTATCGCCTTTCATGATCACGAACTGCGGGGGCCAGTAGGTGCCGGCGATCGCGAACTTGTCCTCGTAGCCCTTGTACTTCGAGGTCTCGACCGAACGCGCCTCCAGGCCCACCTTGATCTCGGCGACCGTATCCGGCTGCTCGAGCCACAGGTCGATCAGGTTGATCTTGGCGTCGCGCCCGATCACGTAGACGTAGCGCCCCGAGGCCGAGAGTCGCGAGATGTGCACCGCGTAGCCGGTCTTGATGATGTTGACGATCCTCTTCGAGTCGCCGTCTATGAGCGCGATCTCGCCCGTGTCGCGCAGCGTGACCGAGAAGAGGTTCTCGAGATTGAGCTTGTTCATCTGCTTCTTCGGGCGCTTCTCGGGCGGCACGATCACTTTCCAGGTCGCCTTCATCTCCTTCAGCCCGAATTCCGGCGGCATCGGCGGCTCGTATTGCAGGAAGCGCGCCATGATGTCCACATCCTTCTCCGAGAGCTCCCCGGAGGTCCCCCAGTTCGGCATTCCGGCTGGCGAGCCGTAGTTGATGAACACCTTGAGGTAGTCGGTTCCGCGCGCGATGGTGATATCGGGCGTGAGGGGCTTGCCGGTCGCGCCCTTGCGCAGCACGCCGTGGCAGCCGGCGCAGCGCTCGAAATAGAGCTGCTTGGCGCGGTCGAACTCCACCGCAGTGAGCGGCGGGACCTTGGCCGGCGGCGGCGGCACGTCGAGAGGCACCGGAGCGCCCCGGTACATGAGGTCCTCCGTCGTGGTCCCCGGATGGGGCGGTTTGGCCGACGGCTTCGCGGATTGCTGCTGCTTGGGTTGTTGCTGGGGCTGCTGGGCCGGCGCCGCCTCGGTCGCGAGCGCGGCCGCGAGCGCGACACAGGCTGCCCGCAGAGCGTGGACTCGATTCATGCGAGCTGTCCTTTCTCGAAATCGAGGACCGGGAGAATCCGGGCGCAGTTTAGGGGGCGGGGAACCGCGCGTTTTTGATCTAAATCAATGGAACCCCGGTTCACGCTTCCGCCGCCGGCCCGCTCGAGCCCGAGTCGGGCCGCCCCTGGTGCCCCGGCAGCGGCCGGGGCCCGGCGAGCGGCACGACCTCGTGCAGGCGCGCCTCGCGGCTCTCGCGCCGCCTGCGCCGCTCGACGAGCGGCGGGCATTTCCGGTCGCTGTAATAGATGACCTGGCAGTCGAGGCAGTAATGGCACTCGTTGGCGTTGATCTCGCCGGTCTGGCGGATCGCGCGCACCGGGCACTCGACCGCGCACACCTGGCACGGCCTGCCACATTCCTTGCGCCGGCGCAGCCACCAGTCGAAGAGCCGGAAGCGTCCGGGAATGGCGAGCGCCGCGCCGAGCGCGCACAGGTACTTGCAGAAGAACTTGCGGTTGACCGCGGTGACCGCGATCAGCACGAGCGCGTAGAGCACGAACGGCCACTCGCGCTCGAAGCGCAGGCCGAAGACCGTCTTGAACGGCTCCACCTCGGCGTACACGGCGGCCTCCCCCATCGACTGCAGCGAGATGCCGAACAGCACGATGAGGATCACGTACTTCACCGCCCACAGCCGCTCGTGCACGACGTCGGGGAGCTCCCACTGGGGCGTGCCGAGCCGCTGCGCGAGCTTGTTCACGAGCTCCTGCAGCGCGCCGAACGGGCAGAGCCAGCCGCAATAGACGCCCCGCCCCCACAACAGCAGCGTCACCGCCACGAACGACCACAGGATGAAGAGCATCGGGTCGATCAGAAAGCGCTCCCAGCTGAACTCGCGCATGACCGCGTTGGTGAAGGTGAACACGTTGATCACCGTGAGCTGGCCGAGCGCATACCAGCCGATGAAGAACAGCGTGAAGGCGAGAAAGGCGTTGCGCACCCGGGCGACGAGGCGCGGGCGCCGCGCGAGCCAGTCCTGGAAGACCAGGATCAGCGCCAGGATCGCGAGACTCGCCGCCAGCACCGCGATCTCGGCCGCCCGGCGCCGCCACACGCCGGTCCACAGCGCCTGCTCCCGCCCCGCGGCCTCT
>DATLZE010000011.1:0-14447 GCA_035574195.1 Burkholderiales bacterium
TCGCCCGGCCGCCAGCGCCGTGCCCCCGCCGGTGCGGCTACGGATTGTCCGGCGCCCGCCGGAACACCCAGAGGTGAAAGAGGACGCCCCCGGCGAGCAGCGCGGCGAGCGAATACAGCGGATCGAGCTCGCGCGCGGTGAATACCGACTCGGTGGCGAGCGCAGAGCCCTCGTAGTTCGCCGCGAGCGCGAGGAAGACGTTGTTCGCCGTGTGCAGTCCGATCGCCAGCTCGAGCCGCCCGTCGCGCAGCGTGACGGTGGCGAGCAGCATGCCGATCGCGAAATAGTTCGCCGCCATGAGCGCGACCCCGTGCTCGCGCACTTCCGGATTGAGCAAGTGCGGCAGCGTGAAGATGAGGCTGCTCGCGGCCGCGAGCGCGAGGGGGTTGCGCGTGAGCAGCGCGAGCCCCTGCATGGCGTAGCCGCGGAACACGAGCTCCTCGGTCGCGCACTGCAGCGGCGTGAGCACGAGCACGAGAGCTGCCGAGACGAAGAAGCGCTGCGGGTCGAAGCTCAGGTAATAGCGCCCGGGGAAGAGCAGGTGCTCGGCGAGGCTGATCGCGGCCGCGATCGCCGTCCACACTGCCGCACCGTGGGCGATGCGCCGCCACTGCACGCGCGGCTCGGGGGTGACCAGGGTGAGCAGCGTGCGGCGGTGGAGGAACTTCACCGTCACCGCGAGCCCCGCCGCCATCATCAGGATCGAAAAGTTGACCGCCGCGAAATCGAGCAACGGATCGGTCTCGATGCCCGCGCCGAGAAGGAGAAGGTACGGAACATAGCCCAGCACGAGCCAGGAGCAAGCGATCACGACCACTCCCAGCGCGTAGCGCCACCAGGCGTTGCGCCCGGCGCGCGCGAGCTCGAGGTAACGCAGGGCTCGCGGGGGCATCATCGGCGGGCCTCAGGCTCCCGCGGCGCCCATTGCAGCGGCGGCGCCAAGCCGAGCAGGCGGCAAACGGGACCGCGCAGCGGCGGCCAGGACGAGTCTGCGCCGAGCGCCGCCCCCGAGCGGCTCGCCGCGGGGGATCGCCCCCGCGACAAGCGCGGCGGCGACGAGCAGCGCGAGGCGGGCCGTGGCATCGGACCCTCGCCTCCTCACTGCCGCTGCGGCGCGTAGCCGAGGTTGGGGGCGAGCCAGCGCTCGGCCTCCGCGAGCGGCCAGCCCTTGCGGCGCGCGTAGTCCTCCACCTGGTCGCGCCCGATCTTGCCGACCGCGAAGTACTGCGACTGCGGGTGGGAAAGGTAGAAGCCGCTCACGGAAGCCGCAGGCAGCATCGCGTAGCTCTCCGTCACCCGCATGCCGATGCGCTCGGCCCCGAGCAGCTCGAAAAGCGGCCCTTTCTCGGTATGGTCGGGGCAGGCGGGGTAGCCCGGAGCGGGGCGGATTCCGCGGTACTGCTCGCGGATCAGTGCAGCGCTGTCGAGATTCTCGCCGCGCGCATAGCCCCAGAACTCCGTACGCACGCGCTTGTGCAGCAGTTCCGCGAGCGCCTCGGCGAGCCGGTCGGCGAGCGCCTTCAGCATGATCGCCCCGTAGTCGTCGTGCCGCTTCTCGAACTCCTCGAGCTTTTTCTCGATGCCGAGTCCGGCGGTCACCGCGAAAGCGCCGAGGTAGTCGGCGACCCCCGAGCCGCGGGGCGCGACGAAATCGGCAAGGCAGAGGTTCGCGCGCCCGGTGGGCTTGACATTCTGCTGGCGCAGGTTGTGCCAGGTCATGAGCGCTCGGGTGCGGCCCTCGTCCTCGTAGATCTCGATGTCGTCGTGCCCGACGGTGGCCGCGGGAAAGAGCCCGAACACGGCGCCCGCCTTGAGCCACCGCCCCTCGATGACGCGCCTGAGCATCGCCCGGCCCTCGGCATAGAGGGCGCGCGCGGCCTCGCCCACCACCGGATCGTCGAGGATCGCCGGAAACGGTCCCGAGAGCTCCCACGCCTGGAAAAACGGCCCCCAGTCTATGTAGTCCGCGATCTCGGCGAGATCGTAGTTCCTGAGCACGCGCACGCCGAGCAGCTCCGGCCGCGGCGGCCGGTACTGCGTCCAGTCGGTCTTGAGGGCGTTCGCCCGCGCCTGCGCGAGCGTCACGAGCTCCAGCCCCTTCCTGCCCTCGTGCTGCGCGCGCACGCGTTCGTATTCCGCCTTCACCTCGGCGAGATAGCCCGCGCGCAGCTCCTCCGAGAGCAGATTGCTGCACACCGTGACGCTGCGCGAGGCGTCCGGCACCCAGATCACGGGGCCCGAGTAGTGGGGCGCGATTTTCACCGCGGTGTGGGTGCGCGAGGTGGTGGCCCCGCCGATCAGCAGCGGCACGGTGAAGCCCTCGCGCTCCATCTCGCGCGCGACATGCGCCATCTCCTCGAGCGAGGGCGTGATCAGCCCCGAGAGCCCGACGATGTCGCACTGGCGCTCGCGCGCGGTCTCGAGAATCTTCTGCGCCGGCACCATCACGCCCAGGTTGATCACCTCGTAGTTGTTGCACTGGAGCACTACCGCGACGATGTTCTTGCCGATGTCGTGCACGTCGCCCTTGACGGTGGCGAGCACGATCCGGCCTTTGGGGCGGGCATCGCCGAGCCGCCGCTTCTCCTCCTGGAGGAAGGGCTCGAGATAGGCGACCGCCTGTTTCATCACACGCGCGCTCTTCACCACCTGGGGCAGGAACATCTTGCCCGCGCCGAAGAGCTCCCCCACCACGTTCATGCCGGCCATGAGGGGGCCCTCGATCACCGCGATCGGGCGCCCGTACTTGAGCCGCGCCTCCTCGGTGTCCTCGACGATCCACTGCGAGATCCCCTGCACCAGCGCGTGCTTGAGCCGCTCCTCGACCGGGGACTGGCGCCAGGCGAGGTCCTCGGCCTCGCGCCGCGCCGCCCCGCGCACCGTCTCGGCGAACGCCACCAGCCGCTCCGCGGCGTCCGGGCGCCGGTTGAAGAGAATGTCCTCCACGCGCTCGAGCAGATCCTTCGGGATCTCCTCGTAGACACCGAGCTGGCCGGCGTTGACGATGCCCATCGTCATGCCCGCGCGGGTCGCGTGGTAGAGAAACGCGGTATGGATCGCCTCGCGCACCGCGTCGTTGCCGCGGAACGAGAACGAGATGTTGGACACGCCGCCGGAGACCTTGGCGTAGGGCAGAGTCGCGCGGATGATGCGGGTCGCCTCGATGTAGTCGCGCCCGTAGTTCGCGTGCTCCTCGATGCCCGTTGCGATCGCGAAGATATTGGGATCGATGATCACGTCCTCGGGCGGGAAGTCGAGCTCGTCCACCAGGATGTGGTAGGAGCGCTTGGCGATCTCGACGCGCCGCTCGAGCGTGTCGGCCTGGCCGCGCTCGTCGAAGCACATGACCACCACCGCCGCGCCGTAGCGGCGCGCGAGCTTCGCCTGGCGGGCGAACTCCTCTTTGCCTTCCTTCAGGCTCAACGAGTTCACGACCGGCTTGCCCTGCACGCATTTCAAGCCCGCCTCGATCACCTCCCACTTCGAGGAATCGATCATCACCGGCACGCGCGCGATATCGGGCTCGGAGGCGATGAGGTTGAGAAACGTCGTCATCGCCTGCTTCGCGTCGAGCATCGCCTCGTCCATGTTGACGTCGATCATCTGCGCGCCGTTCTCCACCTGCTGGCGCGCGATCGCGAGCGCCCCCTGGTAGTCGCTGGCGAGCACGAGGCGCGCGAACGCGCGCGAGCCGGTGACGTTGGTGCGCTCGCCGATGTTGACGAAGAGCGAATCGTCGCCGATGTTGAGCGGCTCCAGCCCCGCGAGCCGCGTCTTGCGCTCGATCGCGGGAACCTTGCGCGGGGGCACGCCCGCGAGCGCCTCCGCCACCGCCCGGATGTGCGCGGGGGTCGTGCCGCAGCAGCCGCCCGCGATGTTGATCAAGCCGCTCCTCGCGAAATCGAGAAGGTAGGCCGCGGTCTGCTCCGGGGTCTCGTCGTAGCCGGTGGGGGCGAGGGGATTGGGCAGCCCCGCGTTGGGATAGGCCGAGACGTAGACGTCGGCGACCGAGGCGATCTCCTCGATATACGGGCGCATCAGCTTCGCCCCGAGCGCGCAATTGAGCCCGACCGCGAGCGGACGGGCGTGGCGCACCGAGTTCCAGAACGCCTCCGGCGTCTGCCCCGAGAGGGTGCGGCCCGAGGCGTCCGTGATCGTGCCGGAAATCATCACGGGCAGCCGCAACGATTTCTGCTCGAAAACCTCCTCGATGGCGAAAATCGCAGCCTTGGCGTTCAGCGTGTCGAAAATGGTCTCGACGAGGAGTATGTCAACGCCGCCCTCGATCAGGCCGCGCACGGCCTCGGCATACGCGGCCTTCAACTGGTCGAAGGTGACGTTGCGCAAGGCCGGGTCGTTGACGTCGGGCGAGATCGAGGCGGTGCGGTTGGTCGGCCCGAGCGCGCCTGCGACGAAGCGCGGCCTGGAGGGATCGCGCGCGGTGGCCGCGTCGGCCGCTGCGCGCGCGAGCCGCGCTGCCTCGCGGTTGAGCTCGAGCACGAGGTGCTCGAGCCCGTAGTCGGCCTGCGAGATCGCGGTCGAGTTGAAGGTGTTGGTCTCGATCACGTCGGCGCCCGCCGCGAGATACTGCTCGTGGATCTCGCGGATCACCTGCGGGCATGTGAGCACGAGCAGATCGTTGTTGCCCTTGAGCTCGCGCGGATGGTCCGCGAAGCGCGCGCCGCGGTAATCCGCCTCCGAGAGCGAATAGCTCTGGATCATGGTGCCCATCGCGCCGTCGAGGATCAGGATGCGGCGGGCGAGCAGTGCTTCGAGTTGGGCCGTGCGCTCGGTCATGACGCCGTCGGTTGCGGCCTCCCGCGCGCGGGTTGCGCGGCGGGAGGCTGGCAAAAGACCCCGGTCAAAAAGGTGTTGATTCTATCCCGAAAGCCGCGCGGCTGGCCGAGCGCGGGCGAACCCACTTATAATTTCGCTCCCGTTCGGGAAAGCGGGATCGCTCTCATGAAACACCTGACGCCGAAGGAAGCCTACGAGTTCCTCAAGAAGAATCCGAACGCGATCTTCGTGGACTGCCGCAGCGAGATGGAGTATCTGTTCGTGGGCCATCCGATCGGGGCGATCCTCGTGCCCTGGAACGACGGGCCGAACTGGGAGGTGAATCCGGACTTCGTCGCCCATGTGAAGAAAGCGGCGAGCGTGGACCGGCCGATCGTGCTGATCTGCCGCAGCGGCAACCGCTCGGTGGACGCCGGCCACGCGCTCGAGGAAGCCGGCTTCACCCAGGTCTACAACGTACTGCACGGCTTCGAGGGCGACCTCGACGAAAACCACCACCGCAACACCAAGAACGGCTGGCGCTACGAGGGGCTGCCCTGGGAGCAGTGCTGAGCGGCACGATCGGCGCTGCTGCGCCTGCAGCCGCGGGTTCCAGATTGCGCGCCTCCCGCAACTAGCGCGCGCCGAACGGCGCCTCGCGCGCCGCCGGCTCGGCGCGGGGCGCGCCGATCTCCTGCGCGATCGGCGGCAACTGGTGGGCGATACCCTTGTGGCAGTCAATACAGGTCATGCCCTGCGCGAACGCGCGCTCGTGGAAGGCGACCGCGCGGCTGCCCTGCTCGGTGAAATCCATATAGCCGAAATGGTGGCAGTTGCGACATTCCTGAGAATCGTTGCGCTTCATGCGCGCCCACTCGCTCTGCGCCAGTTTCAGCCGCTTCGCCTGGAACTTCTCGGGCGTGTCGATACTGCCGAGTATCTTGTGCAGCAGCTCGTTGGACGCGTAGATCTTGCGCACGACCTTCGGTCCCCACTCCCTCGGCACGTGGCAGTCGGGGCAGGTCGCTCGCACCCCGGAGCGGTTGCTGTAGTGGATCGTGTGCTGGTACTCCTGGAACACGTTGACGCGCATCTCGTGGCACGAGATGCAGAACGCCTCCGTGTTGGTGAGCTCGAGCGCCCAGTTGAAGCCGCCCCAGAAGACGATGCCCGCGGCGAACAACCCGGCCGCGGACCAGGGACCGATGCGCCTCATCCAGCTCCTAATTGTCGCGATCGGCCTGCTCGCTCCCCTCGGCATCGCAGCCTCCCGTCAGCTTGCCGGCTGGAACGTGTTCGGCACGAGCGGCTCGGCGTTGTACTGGGGAACGTGGCACTGGAGGCAGAAATAGCGCCGGGTCGAGATCGTGGGCAGCTCGTGGCCGTTGCGGTCGAGGTAGTGGGACCTTCCGACAGGCGGCGCTCCAGTGGTAGGCGCCTGGGTCTTCGCGTGGCACGCCATGCACATGTTCACGTTACGGTTGATCTGGTAGCCCCGGATGTTGTGGGGGATGAGCGGCGGCTGCTCCGCGTAGTTGCGCGCGATGGGGCGATCGGTCCGCTCGGGCCTGTAGGCGCGGGAATGATTGAGCTCGGGGATCGGGGTATCCCCGCGCAGGGGCTTTACCGGGGGCTCCTTGCCGGCAGCCTGCGCAAGCGCTGCGAAGGCGGTCGCGAGGATCGCCGCGAAACGAGCGCCGGAGCACGGGCGGCTCATCGAGGCGCCCTGCAACGCTGCTTTGCGGCGGCGCCGGGCTCCGGGATCAGGCTCTGGTCACACGCACCGCGCATTTCTTGAAATCGGCCTCTTTCGAAATCGGACAGGTCGCATCGAGCGTGAGCTTGTTGACGAGCCGCCCCTCGTCGAAGAACGGGACGAAGACGAGCCCTTCGGGCGGCTCGTTGCGGCCGCGTATTTCCACCCGCGCGTAGATGTCGCCGCGGCGCGAGCTCACCAGCGCTTGCATGCCGTTGAGCAGGCCTCGCTTTTTCGCGTCGTTCGGGTGCATGTAGACGACCGCCTCCGGCACCGCGCGGTGCAGCTCCGGCACGCGCCGCGTCATCGAGCCGCTGTGCCAGTGCTCGAGTACGCGCCCGGTGACGAGCCAGAGGTCGTATTCCTTGTCCGGAACCTCGGGCGGCGGCTCGTATGGAACCGCGATCACCACCGCTCTCCCGTCGGGCCGGCCGTAGAAGCGCACGCCCTCGCCCTTCTTGACGTAGGGATCGTGGCCCTCGCGGAAACGCCAGCGCGTCTCCTTGCCCGCTACCACCGGCCAGCGCAGGCCGCGCACCTTATGATAGGCCTCGAACGGTGCGAGATCGTGGGCTTTGCCGCGCCCGAAGCGCGCGTACTCCTCGAACAGCCCCTTCTGGATGTAGAAGCCGAAATGGCGCGCCTCGTCGTTGTCGAACCCTGGCTCGAGCTCGGAGAGCGGATAGCGGTTCACCTCGCCGTTCGCGAACAAGATGTCGTAGAGCGTCCTGCCCCGATACTCCGGCTTTTTCGCGACGAGTTGCGCCGGCCACACCTCCTCGACGCGAAAGCGCTTCGAGAACTCGACGATCTGCCACAGATCGGAGCGCGCTTCACCCGGCGGCTTCACCTGCTGGCGCCAGAACTGCGTGCGCCGCTCGGCGTTGCCGTAGGCGCCCTCTTTTTCCACCCACATCGCGGTAGGCAGGATCAGATCCGCGCTCAGCGCCGTGACCGTCGGGTACGGATCGCTCACGACAATGAAGTTGGCGGGATTGCGGTAGCCCGGCCAGCCCTCGCCGTTCAGGTTGGGCGCCGTTTGCAGATTGTTGTTGCACATCACCCAGTAGGCGTTGAGCTTGCCGTCCTTGAGCATCCGGTTCTGCAGCACGGCGTGGTAGCCGGGCTGGTCGGGAATGGTGCCGGGCGGCAGTTTCCAGATTCGCTCCGTGATCTCGCGATGCTGCGGGTTGGTGACGACCATGTCGGCGGGAAGCCGGTGCGAAAAGGTCCCGACCTCGCGCGTCGTGCCTCCCGCCGAAGGCTGGCCCGTCAACGAGAACGGGCTGTTGCCGGGCTCGGAGATCTTGCCGGTGAGGAGATGGACGTTGTAGCAGAGCTGGTTCACCCAGGTGCCGCGGGTGTGCTGATTGAAACCCATCGTCCACAGCGACATCACCTTCACCTTCGGGTCGGCGTAGAGCTCGGCGAGCGCCGTGAGATTGCGTGCCGGCACGCCGGAGAGCTTCTCGACCCGCTCGGCGGTGTACTCCGACACGAACTTCGCGTACTCCTCGAAGGAGATCGGCTTCATGCCCTCTGGATCCTTCGCGTTCTTCGCATCGCGCTCGAGCGGGTGCTCGGGCCGAAGTCCATAGCCGATGTCGTCGTTGCCACGCACGAAGGTGACGTGTTTTGCGACGAATTCCTTGTTCACGCGGCCGGTCGCGATGATGTGGTGCGCGATGAAGTTGAGGATTGCGAGGTCGGTCTGGGGCTTGAAGATGATGTGCAGGTCGGCGAGCTCGTGCCCGCGGTGCTGGTAGGTCGAGAGCACCGCGACTTTCACATGCGGGTGGGAGAGCCGGCGATCGGTCACGCGCGTCCACAGCACGGGATGCATTTCGGCCATGTTCGAGCCCCACAGCACGAACGCGTCGGCGTGCTCGATGTCGTCGTAGCAGCCCATCGGCTCGTCGATCCCGAAGCTGCGCATGAACGCGGCGACAGCGGAGGCCATGCAGTGGCGAGCATTCGGGTCGAGGTTGTTCGAGCGGAACCCCGCCTTCATGAGCTTGAGCGCGGCATAGCCCTCCCAGATCGTCCACTGCCCGGAGCCGAACATGCCGACCGTGGTGGGGCCGCCTCTGCGCAGCGCCTCCTTCCACTTCTCGGCCATCACATCGAAGGCTTCCTTCCACGACACCGGCGTGAACTCGCCGTTCTTGTCGTAGCGGCCGCCCTTCTTGCGCAGCAATGGCGTCTTCAGGCGGTCGGCTCCGTAGAGGATTTTCGACAAAAAATAGCCCTTCACGCAGTTGAGCCCGCGGTTGACCTCCGCCTCGGGATCGGCACGGGTGGCGACCACGCGCCCGTTCTGCACCCCGACCAGCACGCCGCAGCCCACGCCGCAGAAGCGGCACGGGGCCTTGTCCCAGCGGATTTTCTCGCTCGCCTGTGCGGCCGCCTGCGCGAGCGGCAGGCTCAGGCCCGCTGCCGCGGCGGCAGCGGCTGCGGCGTTCGCCTTGATGAAATCGCGTCGTGAAATCGTCATGGACCGGCCTGCCCGGAGCGCGCCGCTTCGTCGCAATACTGGTAGACCATCGCGGCGCTGAGCACCCCCTCCAGGCGATGGAGCGCGACGATGGTGTCGGCCGCGGCAGCCTCCGGTGCATCCTCGACCGTGACCACGAACCGGCCGTCAGCGGTCTCGGCATGGATCTCCACTCCGGGCAATGCCCGGAGCTGCTCGCGCACGGCCCCGGTGCGCCCGGGCACGGCGTAGACGACGGCGCTGGCGATGTTCATGGCGTTTTCGCGGCAGTCGCCGCGCGAGCGCATTTTCCCGCGAGGCCGTCGCGAACCGACGCGCGCCGGCGCACGCGCTTGCGCTTGCGGCAGGCCCGGCCTCCTCCTGCCGAGAGCATAAGCCAGCCCGCAGCGCGGTTCAACACTGGGCCGAGCCTCGCGCCGGGCGGTTCGCCCGCGAGGCAGGTGAAGCCTGCCGGAGCGGCGCCGAACGCGATCACGGGCAGGCCGCCTGAGGAAGGCGCTTGCTCGGAGAACAGCGAGATCGCCGCGCTGCGGTGCAAGCCCAGCGCTTCGGGAATCGAGTTCCAAGCCCCGAGGCGAGCAGCGCGCGCCGTCCCGGCTCCGCTCTTCGCGGCGAGGCGGCAGAGCCACGCCGGGCGCGCCTCCTCGCGCCCGCTCCGCAGCTCAGGCCCGCGAACCGGCCCTCGCCTCCAGATGCAGATACCCGAGCCAGGCCGAGAACCCGAGCGCAAGCAGCGCCGTCATGCCGCAGGCGAGCGTGATGTCGGCGTGCGACACGAGTGGCGAGATGATCCCCGCCCCGACGCTCGAGAGGAAGCTGTGGACGAAACCCTGCAGCGAGGAAGTCGCGCCGCGGTTGGCCGGGAAGATTTCGAGCGCGAGCAGCGTGATGCTGGGCATCGCGAGCGCCATGCCGACGGTGTAGATCATCACGGGCAGCACCGACCAGGGCAGCGCCGGTCCGGCGAGCGCGCTGTAGGCCACGTTGAACGCCGCCGCGCTGAACATGACCGCATACCCGATGCCGATCGTGCGCTCGGGCGAGAGTCTCCCGGCCGCGCGTCCCGAAAGAAAGGCGCCGAACATGACGCCGGTGATCCCCGGCAGGAACAGCCACGCGAACTGCCGCTCGTTGAGCCCGAGCAGGTTGTAGACGAAGGCCGGCGCCGACACGATGTAGAGGAAGAACCCGGCGAAGTTCAGCCCCACCGCCAAACAGAGCAGGAGCAGCCGCGGGTTGCCGGCCAGCCGGGCATAGGTTCGCGCCAGCGGCGCGAGCGCGAAGGGCTGGCGCGCCGCGGGCGGATGGGTCTCGGGCAGGCTCGCCCCCGAGATCGCGAGCAGGAGGAGCCCGTAGGCGGCCAGGAAGAGGAACACCGCCTGCCAGCCGAACCAGCTCTGGAGCCAGCCGCCCACCACCGGCGCAACGGCCGGCGCCAGCCCGAAGATCATGGTTACCAGCGACATCAGGCGCTGCGCTTCGTGGCCGGAGAAGCTGTCGCGGATGATCGCGCGCCCGACGATCATGCCGGCGCCCGCAGACACCCCCTGCAGCACGCGAAACGCCAGCAGCTCGCCGATGCTCTGCGCCGCGGCGCAGCCGAGCGAGGCTAGCGTGTAGACGACGAGGCTCGCGAGGATGACGGGACGGCGCCCGAAGGAATCGGAGAGCGTGCCGTGAAACAATGTCATCACCGCGAACGTGAGGAAGTAGACGCTCAGCGTCTGCTGCAGCTCGGCGGGCGTGGCCGAAAGCGCACGCCCGATCGCGGGGAACGAAGGCAGGTAGGTGTCGATGGTGAACGGGCCCAGCATCGCCAGGCCCGCCAGCACGGCCGCCAGCAGCGGCGGGGAAATCGGTCGTTCGCGCACGGAGGACTGCCTTTGTCGCGGCAGCTTATCAGCCGCGGTCGAAGCGGCGATATTGTATGGCCTCGGCCACGTGCGGGGCGGCGATGCGCTCAGCGCCGGCGAGATCGGCGATCGAGCGCGCGAGCTTGAGCACCCGGTGGTAGGCGCGCGCGGACAGGCTCAGGCGGCTCACCGCCTGCTTGAGCAGCGCCTGCGCCTGCGGGTCGTGCGCGCAATGGCGATCGATCTCGCGCGTGGTGAGCCATGCGTTGGGCTTTCCTTGGCGCGCGAGCTGGCGCTCGCGGGCCGCGGTAACACGGGCGCGCACCGCTGCCGAGGTTTCCCCGGCGCCGCCGCGCGCCAGATCTTCCTGCGGCACCGCAGGCACTTCGATCTGGATGTCGATGCGGTCCAGAAGCGGGCCGGAGATCCTCGAGCGGTAGCGCGCGACCTCCCCCGGCGTGCAGCGGCAGCGGCCGCTGAGGTGCCCCAGGTAGCCGCAGGGGCAGGGGTTCATCGCCGCGACCAGCTGGAACGCGGCGGGAAACTCGGCCTGGCGCGCGGCGCGCGAGACACTGATGCGGCCCGATTCGAGCGGCTCGCGCAGCACCTCGAGCACCCTGCGATCGAATTCAGGCAGCTCGTCGAGAAAGAGCACGCCGTGCAGCGCCATCGAGATCTCGCCCGGGCGCGGGTGGCTGCCGCCGCCCACCAGCGCCACGGCGGAGGCGGTGTGATGCGGCGCGCGGAACGGGCGCCGCTTCCAGCTCGCCAGATCGAAGCCGCCGCTGCCGAGCGACTGGATCGCCGCGGCGGCGAGCGCTTCCTCCTCGCTCATCGGAGGAAGGATTCCCGGCAGCCGTTCCGCGAGCATCGTCTTGCCGGTGCCGGGAGGGCCCACCATGAGCAGGCTGTGGCCGCCCGCGGCGGCGATCTCGAGCGCGCGCTTGGCGTGCGCCTGGCCCTTGACCTCCGCCAGATCGGGATAGCGCGCCCCATTCACTGCGGGGCGCGCGGCGAGCCGCGCGAGCGGCGCGCGCCCCGCAAGATGCGCGCACACCTCGAGCAGCGAGCGTGCGGGATAGACCGCGGCCTCCTCGACGAGCGCCGCCTCGGGCGCGTTCTCCTGCGGCAGCACGAAGGCGCGGCGGCTGCGCGCGCTCGCGAGCGCCATCGCGAGCGCCCCGCGGATCGGCCGCAGCTCCCCGGTGAGCGCGAGCTCCCCCGCGAACTCGTGCGCGAGGAGCCGCTCGAGCGGCAGTTGCCCCGAAGCGGCGAGAACGCCGAGCGCGATCGGCAGGTCGAAGCGGCCCGATTCCTTCGGCAGGTCGGCTGGCGCGAGGTTGACCGTGATGCGGCGCGCAGGAAACTCGTAACGCGCGTTCTGCAGCGCCGCGCGCACCCGGTCCTTCGCCTCCTTCACCTCGGCCTCCGGCAGCCCCACGATGGCGAAGCTCGGCAGCCCGTTGGCAAGATGCGCCTCCACCGTGACCAGCGGCGCTTCCATCCCCGCCAGCGCGCGGCTGTAGACGACCGCAAGCGACATGGCCCCGTCTCTGCTCGTTGCGGATTGATGCCGGTATTAACGAACGAGCGTTCGAACCGGAGGACGCAGCAGGAGCCGCCCGATACCGGGCGGGCGAGAAGCCCCGCGAGGGCGGGAGGAGGAAGTTGCGGCAGGCCGGGGGGTGGGCGATCGTAAGGCCGCAAGCTCAAGAGAATTTTTCTTCTCCTGCGCTCACGCCTTCTCGCTCCCTCGCTTTTTTCTCGAGCTCGGCGACCCTCGCCTCGAGCTCCTCGAGCCTGGCGCGGGTGCGCGCGAGCACCTCGCGCTGCACGTCGAACTCCTCGCGCGTCACCAGATCGAGGCGCGCGAACGCCGAGGCGAGCAGCGCCCGCAGGTTTTTCTCGAGATCCGCCGCCGGGCTGTGGGCGAGGAGCTCCCTCATCCGGCGCTCGAATTCCTCGAACAGTCGGGCCTCGGCCATGAGGAAAGCGTCTCCTAGGAAATTGTCCCATACCCGGCAGCGCCCCGCATGCACAGAGTTGGTGCAGCACGAAGCGCGTTGCGCTTCAAATCGGTGCATGGGTCGAGCGCGAAACGCCGGCGAAAGTTTCAACATGCTGTTTTGCAAGAACTAATCATCTGGCACGGTCTGTGCTGACTCAGGGGCGCAACACCGCTCTCTCACTACCAAGGGGACAACCATGTTCAACAAAACACTGACACTCCTGGCGGGATTTGCGGCGGCAGCGCTCGCTCCGGCACTGGCCCCGGCGCAACAGGCCCCCGCCTCGCCCCACACCTTGACCGGCAACGTCGGGCTGTTCAGCCAGTACATCTTCCGGGGCCTCACCCAGACCAACAAAGAACCTGCGCTCCAGGGCGGTTTCGATTACAGCCACGCGAGCGGCTTCTACGCTGGCACCTGGGCCTCCAACATCAGCTGGTTGCGCGACGGCGGCGCCTACAACGCCGGCGGCAGCCTGGAGTGGGACTTCTACGGCGGCTACAAAGGCAGCATCGGCAAGACCGAGGTCACCTACGACATCGGGCTGCTCTACTACTGGTATCCCGGCGACGTCACTCCGGGCTGCGCCCTCGGAGCCGTCGCCTGCCCCAGGGCGAACACCACTGAAATCTACGGCGCGCTCGGCTGGAAGTGGTTCACGCTGAAGTACTCCCATAGCATCGACAAGAAGACTTTCGGCGTTCCCAACAGCCGCGGCACCTATTACCTCGATCTCACCGCCAGCGTGCCGCTCGGCAACAGCGGGTTCACTGCGATCGCGCACTGGGGCAAGCAGAAGTACGACGGCCAGATTCCCGGTCTCGCCTTGAGCAACGATACGCTGTTCTCCTACGAGGACTGGAAAATCGGCCTGTCCTACGCCCTGCCGAAGGACTTCACCATCGGCGTGTTCTACACCGACACCAGCGGCGCCAACCCGCTCGCCTATGGGAGCGTCGCCGAGGGCGGCGCGTTTCCGCGCAACATCGCCAAGGGAACGGGCACGGTCTACATCCAGAAGACGTTCTAGCGCAACGAGTCGTGCGGGTCCGCCCGCGCGGCGGTCCCGCCGTCCAGGGGGAATCGAATGAAACTCGTCACAGCCATCATCAAGCCGTTCAAGCTCGACGAAGTGCGCGAGGCGCTCTCCGCCGTCGGCGCCTCGGGTATCACCGTCACCGAGGTCAAGGGCTTCGGGCGGCAGAAGGGCCATACCGAGCTCTACCGCGGCGCCGAATACGTGGTGGACTTCCTGCCCAAGGTCAAGATCGAGGTCGCGATCAAGAGCGAGATGCTCGAGCAGGTGATCGAGGCGATCGAGAAAGCGGCCAACACCGGCAAGATCGGCGACGGCAAGATCTTCGTCTTCGATCTCGAGCAGGCCATCCGCATCCGCACCGGCGAGACCGGGGCGGACGCTCTCTAAGAAGGCAAGGGAGAAACGAAATGAAACGACTACTCGCCGCCCTCGCGCTGCTCGGCGCGCTGGGTCTTGCAGTCGCGCCGGCGGGCGCGCAGGACAAACCCGCTGGGGAGCCGACCGCCGCCGCGCCGGCCCC
>DATLZE010000012.1:0-13025 GCA_035574195.1 Burkholderiales bacterium
CCCGCCACAGCACGAGCCCGAGGATCACTGCGGCGCCGAGCGTGTAGCCGAGCGCCCCGCCGCCTCGCGGCGCGCCCAGCTCGCGCCGGAGCACGCGCAGCGTGGGCACCTGCGCGAGCCCGGCGAGCGGCGGAGCCGCGAAGCCGAGCAGCAGCAGCAATCCCACGGCGAGCCCGGCGAGCGCCGGTGCCGCGCCGGGCAGCGGCAGTGCGACCGCCACCGCGCGCTCCAGCCAGAGGGCAGGCAGTGCCTGCGCAGCGGCCCCGAACGCAAGACCCGCCACGGAGGCCGCCACGCCGAGCCCGGTGAACTGCACCAGGTGCAGCCCCGCGATCAGCCCTTGGCTCGCGCCGAGGCAGCGCATCATGGCGCAGCCGTCGAGGTGGCGCTGGAGGTAGCGGCGCGCGGAGAGCGCGACCGCCGCCGCAGCGAGCAGCACGGCCGCGAGCGCCGCCAGGTTGAGATAACGCTCCGCGCGCTCGAGCGCGGCGCGGATCTCGGGGCGCGCGTCGCGGATGCCTTCGATCCGGACTCCGCGCTCGAGGCGCGGGCGGGCCCAGGCGCGATAAGCCTCCACCGCTGCGGGCTCGCCCGCGACGTGCAGCTCATAGCGGATGCGGCTGCCCGGCTGCACCAGCCCGGTGCTGGCCAGATCCGCTGCGTTGAGCATCACGCGGGCTGCTCCGCTCAGGAATCCGATGGCGACCCCAGGCTCCTGGGTGAGGATCGCGGCGACTCGGAACGAGCCCTGCCCCAGGGCGAGGCGCTCTCCCCCGCCCAGGCCGAGGCCGGTGTAGAGGCGCTCGTCCACCCATACCGTGCCCGGCTCCGGCCCCGAGGTCGCGCGCCGGTCCGGGCCGAAGAGCTCCTCGGCGATGCGCAACTCTCCCCGCAGGGGATAACCCGCGGTAACCGCCCTGGCCTCGGCAAGCATGCTGGCCTCGCCCCGCATCGCCATGCTCGGGAAGCGCGTCACTTCGGCCACCGCGAGCCCCCGCCGGCGCGCCTCCTCGCCGAGCTCCGGCGCGAGCGGGCGGGTAGCGCTCACGAGGAGGTCGGCGCCGAGCAGCCGGTTCGCCTGCGCCTCGAGCGCGAGCCGCACGCGGTCGGTGAAGAAGCCGACGGTCGCGACGGCCGCCACCGCCACCGCGATCGCGACGGCGATCAGTGTCAGCTCCCCCGCGCGCCAGTCGCGCGCGAGCAGTCGCCATGCCAGCGCCGTTGCCCGCGCAAAGCTCACGACATCGTCCTCTCTCGGCGGTCAGAGCGCCTCGTTTTGCAGCCTGCCGGCGGCCAGCCTCAGCACCCGGTCGCAGCGCCGGGTAATCGCCTCGTCGTGGGTGACGAGCAGCAACGTCGTTGCGCTCTCGCGGTTGAGCTCGAACAGCAGCTCGATCACCTGCGCTGCGGTCGCCGCGTCGAGGTTGCCGGTGGGCTCGTCCGCGAACAGCAGCTTCGGACGGGTCACGAACGCGCGCGCGATCGCGACACGCTGCTGCTCCCCGCCGGAGAGCTGCTTCGGATAGTGACCGAGCCGCCCGGCGAGCCCCACCCTCTCGAGCATCGCCCGCGCCGCCTCCCGCGCGCTGGGCGCTCCGGCGAGCTCCAGCGGCAGCATCACGTTCTCGAGCGCCGTCATCGCCGGCAGCAGCTGGAACGACTGGAACACGAAGCCGATCATCCGGCCGCGGAGCCGCGCGCGCCCGTCCTCGTCGAGCGCAAAGAGATCCTGGCCGTCAATGCGGACGCTGCCCGCGCTCGGCGTATCGAGCCCGGCGAGCAGCCCGAGCAGCGTGGACTTGCCCGAGCCCGAGACGCCGACGATCGCCACCGCCTCGCCCGCGCGCACCTCGAGGCTCACGTCCTCGAGTATGGTCAATTCGGCGTCGCCGGTGATAACCTGCTTGCCGAGGCCGCGGGCCCCGATGATGACCGGTGCGAGATCGCTCAAGATCGTGTCGTATCTGCTCGGCTGCGCCGCGCTCGCCGCCGCCGCGGCGGTGCACGCCGCGACCATTCTCGTCCTCGGCGACAGCCTGTCGGCCGGCTACGGGCTCGCGCGCGAGAAGGCCTGGGCGAGCCTGCTCGCGGAGCGGCTGCGCGCGGAAGGCTTCGATTATAAGGTAGTCAACGCGAGCGTCAGCGGCGAGACCACGCTCGGGGGCGCGAACCGCATCGAGGCGGCGCTCCGGCAGCACCGCCCCGCGATCGTGATCCTGGCTCTCGGCGCGAACGACGGGCTGCGCGGGATGAGCCTCGAGGCGATGCGCTCCAACCTCGCAGCCATCGTGGACGCCTGCCGCCGCGCCCGCGCCCGCGTGCTGCTCGTCGGGATGCGGCTGCCTCCCAACTACGGCAACCCCTACGCGGAAAAGTTCGCGCGCGTCTACGCCGAACTCGCTGCCGCGCGCGCTCTGCCCCTGGTGCCGTTTCTCCTCGACGGCTTCGCCGAGAAACGCGAATATTTCCAGCCCGACGGCATCCACCCCACGGCCGAGGCGCAGCCGCTGATCCTCGAGACCGTGTGGAAGGAGTTGCGCCCGCTGCTCGAGAAAAAAGCGAGCGGCAAACGGTGAGCCAGCGCCTCGAGCCAGCCGGCCCGCGATTCACGAAACCATGACGCGCGGCGCGCCGCGCTCGAGCGTGCCGATGACCGCCGCGTACCGGAACCCCTCGCGCCGGAAGACCTCGAGCACCGCCGGCACTGCGGAGGGCTCGCACGCGACGAGCAGTCCCCCGCTCGTCTGCGGATCGGTGAGGATCTTGCGCCGCCACTGCGGCCAGTGCGGCGGCATCTCGACCTCGCTCCCGTAGCTCGCCCAGTTGCGGTCGGAGGCGCCCGTCGCGTAGCCGGCCTCGACCAAGTGGCGCGCCGCCGAGAGGATCGGCACCGCGTCGAAATCGAGGCGCGCCGCGAGCCTCGAGCCGCGGCAGATCTCGAGGAGATGGCCGAGCAGGCCGTAGCCGGTGACGTCGGTGAGCGCATGCACCTGCTCCATTGCGGAGAGCGCCACACCCGGGGTGTTGAGCTGGGTCGCCGATTCCAGCATCTGCGCGTAGGACTTGGGCTTGAGCTCGCCCTTCTTGAGCGCCGCGCCCATCACCCCGATGCCGAGCGCCTTGCCGAGGACGAGCGCGTCGCCCGCGCGCGCGCGGTCGTTGCGCTTCACCTTGGCCGGTTCGATCAGGCCGAGCGCGACCAGCCCGTAGATCGGCTCGGGCGAATCAATCGAGTGGCCACCGGCGACCGGCACGCCCACGGCCTCGCACACGTCGTGGCCCCCGGCGACGATGCGCCGCACCACCTCCACCGGAAGCTTGCCGAGCGGCACACCGAGCAGCGCGAGCGCGAGGATCGGGCGCCCGCCCATCGCGTAGACGTCGGAGAGCGCGTTGGTCGCGGCGATGCGCCCGTAGTCGTACGGATCGTCCACGATGGGCGTGAAGAAGTCCGTCGTCGCGATCAGCGCCTGGGTGTCGTTCAGGCGGTAGACCGCGGCGTCGTCGCTCGACTCGTTGCCGACCAGCAGGTCCGGATAGGTCCTGCCGATCGGGGTTTCCGCGAGCACTTCGCGCAGCAACGCTGGCGTGAGCTTGCAGCCTCAACCGCCGCCGTGCGCGAGCTGCGTGAGCCGCACCTCGCCGTGTTCCGAAGGTCTGTTCACGATTCTTCCGTAAAATAGCGTCTGGTGCGCGCAGCACGAGGAAGGAGCCGTGCGGGGACCAGCCATCGCAACCGTAGCACAACTGTCCGAGTTTGACGAGATCATAGACGTCCGCTCCGAGAGCGAGTACTCGGAGGACCACATCCCCGGCGCGATCAACTGCCCGGTGCTCGACGACGCCGAGCGCGCGCGCGTCGGCACGATCTACAAACAGGTCTCCCCCTTCGAGGCGAAGAAGATCGGCGCGGCCCTGGTGAGCGCCAATATCGCGCGCCACCTCGAGCGGCGCTTTCTCGACCGCCCCCGCGACTGGCGGCCGCTCGTCTACTGCTGGCGCGGCGGCAGCCGCAGCGGCGCGTTCGTCACCGTGCTCGCCTCGATCGGATGGCGCGCCGGCCAGCTCGACGGCGGCTACCAGGCCTTCCGCCGCGCGGTGCTCGCCGATCTCGCGCGGCTGCCGGGGCGCTTGCGCTGGCGCGTGCTCTGCGGCCTCACCGGCACCGGCAAGAGCCGCCTGCTGCGCGCGCTCGCGCGCGCCGGCGGCCAGGTGCTCGACCTCGAGGCGCTCGCCGCGCACCGCGGCTCGGTGCTCGGGAGCCTGCCGGGCGCGCCGCAGCCGACGCAGAAGATGTTCGAGAGCCTGTTGTGGCAGGCGCTGACCGGCTTCGATCCCGAGCGCCCGGTGTACGTCGAGGCCGAGAGCCGCAGGATCGGAGCGCTGCGCGTGCCGGAGGCGCTGATCGGGGCGATGTGGGCGGGCGAATGCCTGGCGATCGAGGCACCGATCGAGGTGCGGGTCGGGCTGCTCGAGCAGGAGTACGCGCATTTTCTCGAGCGGCCCGAAATCCTGGCCGCGCAGCTCGAGCCCCTCGCCGCGCTGCACGGCCGCGCCACGCTCGCGAAATGGCGCGAGCTCGCCCTCGCCCGCCGCTGGGACGAGCTGATCCCGGAGCTGCTCGCACGGCACTACGACCCGGCCTACTCCCGCGCCATTGCCCGGCACTATCCCGCCCTCGGCCGCGCCGTGAGGCTCGAGCTGCGCGAGGCGAGCGAGCAGGCATTCGACGCGCTCGCGCGGCGCTGCCTCGACGATTCCCGGTTCGCGATCCGCGCACCGGTTTCATGAAGCTCGCACTGCGCATCGAGGTCGCCACGCTGCGCGGCACGCGCGAGGCGGTGCCGCGGCTCGCCGCGCTGCTCGGCGAGCAGCGCGCCGGTGCGACGTTCCTGTTCTCGCTCGGGCCCGACCGCACCGGCCGCGCACTCGGCTCGCTTGCCCGCGTGCCGCGGCTCAAGTGCTACGGGCCGGCCGCGCTGTTCTCCGGCACGCTGCTGCCGGCCGCCGACATCGGCGCGCGCTGCGCGGACGCGATGCGCGCCGTGCGCGCCGCCGGTTTCGAGGCCGGCATCCACGCCTACGACCGCGCGGCATGGGTGCGCCGCGCAGCGCGCGCCGACGAGGCGTGGACGGCGGAGGCGATGCGGCTGGCGTGCGCGCGCTTCGAGAAGATCTTCGGCGAGCCGGCGCTCACGCACGGTGCGCCCGGCTGGCGGATGAACCGCCACGCCTGGCGCTACACTCAGCGCCTCGGCTTCCGGCACTGCTCCGATGCGCGCGGAACCGGCCCCTTCGTGCCGGTGGTGAACGCTGAAATCATCGCCTGCCCGCAACTGCCGACGACGCTACCCACGCTCGATGAAGTGATGGCCGAGGGCGCCGCGAAGCCCGAAGAAGCTTTCCGCCGCCTGCTCGAGCTCTCGCGCGATCCGCCACCGACCGGGCACGTGTGCACACTGCGCGCCGAAGTCGAGGGCGGCCCCTATCTGGGGCTGCTGCGGGAGCTCGTCGCGGGCTGGCGGGCGCTCGGCTACACGCTCGTCTCGCTGTGCGACTACGCGGCCGGGCTCGACACCGCGCGCCTGCCGCGGCACGTCGTCTCCGAGAACGCGGGCCCGAACGGGCCGGTATGGGTGCAGGGCAAGGAATTTCTCGCCTGACGGGGCCCGAGGCTCGGAATTCGGCGCCGGTTTCAGGGGTGCCGGTGCCAGGGGCTTCGACGCCGGGCTCGAAGCAGGCGGCTTGCGCGGCGCCAGGGTTTCCTTCACTATTGCTGGCAGACCGTCACGCGACGAGGACGGCTTCAGCCGAATGCTAGGTCAGCCAGCCCCCGATTTCGAATTACCCGCCACCGGCGGCAAGACGTTCCGCCTCTCCGCCTCCAAGGGCAAGCCCCTCGTCCTCTACTTCTACCCCAAGGACAACACCCCCGGCTGCACCGCCGAAGGCCAGCAGTTCCGCGACCTCTATCCCGAGTTCCAGAAGCTCGGCTGCGCCATCGTCGGAGTGTCGCGCGACAGCCTCCGCTCGCACGAGGCGTTCAAGGAGAAGATGAAGTTTCCCTTCGATCTGCTCTCCGACGCCGAGGAGAAGGCCTGCCGGCTCTACGACGTCATCAAGATGAAGAACCTCTACGGCCGGAAGGTGCGCGGCATCGAGCGCAGCACCTTCGTCATCGACGCGGCCGGCGTGCTGCGCCGCGAATGGCGCGGGGTCAAAGTGCCGGGCCACGCGCAGGAGGTGCTCGAATTCGTCAGGACTCTGAAGTAGCCGCTTCGAGATCGGGAGCAAGCCTCGTTCGAATGGTCCCCGCGTTGAGCTCGCCGAACCCGAAACCCGCTTTATGATCCACCGCAAGTCCGCCGCCACTGTCACGCGGCTGCGTCCCGGCGCCGCCAAGCTGTTCGTGCTCGACACCAACGTGCTGATGCACGATCCGACGAGCCTCTTCCGCTTCGAGGAGCACGACCTCTACATCCCGATGGCCACCTTGGAGGAGCTCGACAACAACAAGAAAGGCATGTCGGAGGTGGCGCGCAACGCCCGCCAGGCGAGCCGCTACCTCGAGGAAATGATCACGCGCTGCGAGGGCGACATCTCCGGAGGCATCGCGCTCGCGCTGCACGGGGACAAATCCGCCACCGGGCGGCTCTTCCTCCAGACCGAGGCGATCGAGGACGCGCTCCCGGAGCGGCTCGCGGGCGGCAAGTCCGACAACCAGACGCTCGCGGTGGTGAAGCACCTGCAGCGGCTGCATCCCGAGCGCGAGGTGGTCCTGGTCACCAAGGACATCAACATGCGCATCAAGGCCCGCGCGCTGGGCCTGGCGGCCGAGGACTACTTCAACGACAAGGTGCTGGAGGACACCGATCTGCTCTACACCGGCACGCGCGAGCTGCCGTCCGACTTCTGGGAGAGCCACGGCCGCGAGATGGAGTCGTGGCAGCAAGGCGGGCGCACCTACTACCGCGTGCGCGGCCCGCTCTGCCCGGAGCTGCTGGTGAACGAGTTCGTCTACCTCGAGGCCGAGCGCCCGTTCCACGCCCAGGTGAAGGAAGTGAAGGGCAGGACCGCGGTCCTGATGACGCTGCGCGACTACGGCCATCAGCGCCACAACGTGTGGGGCATCACCGCGCGCAACCGCGAGCAGAACTTCGCGCTCAACATCCTGATGGATCCGCAGGTGGATTTCGTGACGCTGATCGGGCAGGCCGGCACCGGCAAGACGCTGCTCGCGCTCGCCGCCGGACTCGCGCAGACGCTCGAGCACAAGCACTACACCGAGATCATCATGACCCGCGTGACGGTGCCGGTGGGCGAGGACATCGGTTTCCTGCCCGGCACCGAGGAAGAAAAAATGAATCCTTGGATGGGGGCGCTCGAGGACAATCTCGACGTGCTCAACAAGAGCGACGAGGAGGCCGGGGAATGGGGACGCGCCGCTACCCGCGATCTCATCCGCTCGCGCATCAAGGTCAAGTCGCTCAACTTCATGCGCGGGCGCACTTTCATCAACAAGTACCTGATCATTGACGAGGCGCAGAATCTGACGCCCAAGCAGATGAAAACGCTGGTGACGCGTGCCGGGCCCGGCACCAAGGTGGTGTGCCTCGGCAACATCGCGCAGATTGACACGCCCTACCTCACCGAGGGCAGCTCGGGGCTGACCTACGTGGTGGATCGCATGAAGGGCTGGGCGCACAGCGGGCACGTCACGCTCACGCGCGGCGAGCGCTCGCGGCTGGCGGATTACGCGGCGGAAGCCCTGTAACGGGGCTCGAGGGTTGCGGGTTCGAGGTCGTGCCCTACGCCTGGAGCCTCGAGCGCCGAACCCGGCGTCAGAAACGGTCGGCTTCGGCGTAGTTCTCGAAGCGTGTGTAGCGGCCGAGGAAGGTGAGATTCACTTTCCCGGTCGGGCCGTTCCTTTGCTTCGCGATGATGATCTCGGCCACCCCCTTGTTGGGCGTGTCCGGGTTGTAGACCTCGTCGCGGTAGATGAACAAGATCAGGTCGGCATCCTGCTCGATCGCCCCCGATTCCCTCAGGTCCGACATCATCGGCCGCTTGTCCTGGCGCGCGTCCACGCCGCGGTTGAGCTGCGAGAGCGCGATCACCGGGATCCTGAGCTCTTTGGCCAGGCCCTTGAGCGAGCGCGAGATCTCGGCGATCTCGGTGGCGCGGTTCTCCTCGCGGCCGCTCGCCGACATGAGCTGGAGATAGTCCACCACGATCAGCGCGAGCCCCCCGCACTGCCGGTGCAGGCGGCGCGCGCGCGAGCGCACTTCGAGCGCGTTCAGCCCCGCGGTGTCGTCAATGTAGATTTGCGCCTCGTTGAGCCTGCCGACCGCATCCACCAGCCGCGTCCAGTCGTCTTCCTTGAAGGTGCCCGTCCGCAGCTCGTGCTGGTCCACGCGCCCGACCGAGCCGATCATGCGCATCGCGAGCTGCGGGCCGCTCATCTCCATGCTGAACACCGCGACCGCCTTCTTCAGCTCCAGCGCAGCGTGCTCCGCGATGTTCATCGCGAGACTCGTCTTGCCCATGCTGGGGCGGCCCGCGATGATGACCAGGTCGCCGCCCTGCAGCCCCGAGGTCATGCGGTCGAGATCGAGGAAGCCAGTCGCGAGCCCGATCACCTCGCTCTTGTCCTCGCGGCTGTAGAGGAGGTCTATGCGCTCCACCGTCTCGGTGAGCGGGCGATCGATCTTGACGAAGCCCTGGCGCGACCTCGCCCCGGCCTCGGCGATCCTGAACACCCGCGACTCGGCCTCGTCCACCAGCGCCTTGGCGTCGCGTCCCGCGGGGTTGTAGGCGGACTCGGCGATCTCGGTGCCGACCGCTGCGAGGCTGCGCATGATGGCGCGCTCGCGCACGATCTCGGCGTAGCGCCGGACGTTGGCCGCGCTGGGCGTGGCGGCGACGAGCGAGGCGAGGTAGGCGTTGCCGCCGACCTCGGCGAGCTTGCCGCTGCGCTCCAGACTCTCGGCCACCGTGAGCGCGTCGGCAGGCTTGCCGCCCTCGATCAGCTCCCCGATGTGCCGGAAAATCAGCCGGTGATCGGCGCGGTAGAAATCCTGCTCGCCGAGGATGTCGGCGATGCGGTCCCATGCGGTGTTGTCGAGCAGCAACGCTCCGAGCACCGATTGCTCGGCCTCGATGGAATGCGGGGGGACTCGCGCGGCCTCGACCTGGGCGTCCTTGACGATCGAAGTGATCTGGGCTTGGGCCATGTGCGCCGAGTCGTGCGTTTCGCGTGGAGTCTCGCTGCGTGCGCCGTTTATTTAACCGAAAAAAAAGGGCTGTCGCCAGCCCTTTTCCGAAAAAATTTTTTTCCGTTTGGAATGAGCGCGTAAGCGCGGTGCGTTGCCCATTTATTGCTCACCGAGCACCGACACCGTCACCGTCACGATGACATCGGTATGCAGCGCGATCTTGATCGGATAGTCGCCGACCTGCTTGAGCGGCCCCTGCGGCATGCGGATCTGCGCCTTGAGCACGTCGCAGCCCTGTGCCTGGAGCGCCTCCGCGATGTCCACGTTGGTGACCGAGCCGAAGAGCTTGCCGTCCACGCCCGCCTTGCGCGCGATCTGGATCGTCAGCCCATCGAGCTTCGCGGCTTTCTCCTGCGCTCTGGCGAGCGCTTCGGCCTGCGCGCGCTCCAGCTCGGCGCGGCGCCGTTCGAACTCGGCGAGGTTCTCGGGCGTGGCCCGCTTCGCTTTTCCATTGGGAATCAGGTAGTTGCGTGCGTATCCGTCCTTCACCCTGACCACCTCGCCGAGCTCGCCCAGATTGGCGATCTTTTCGAGCAATATCACTTGCATGCCTGTGCCTTTCCGTCAGGTGTTCGCTCTCGAGCGCAAAGAAACCTGAACCCCTGCCGCCGAGCCGATCAATGCAAATCGGTGTACGGCAGCAGCGCGAGAAAGCGCGCGCGCTTCACCGCCACCGAGAGCTGCCGCTGGTAGCGCGCCTTGGTTCCGGTGATGCGCGCCGGGATGATCTTGCCGTTCTCGTTGATGAAGTCCTTGAGGAGCGCCACGTCCTTGTAGTCGATCTCCTTGATGCCCTCCGCGGTGAAGCGGCAGAACTTGCGGCGCCGGAACAGCGCCCCGCGGCCGCCGCGCGCCTCGCGCTTGCCCTTACCCTTGCCCTTGGAGGTGCCTGCTCTTGCCTGTGCCATGACCGTCTTCCTTCAATTCCTGCACTTCGATTGTGTGCAGCACCAGTTGCGTGCTCATGCGATTCTTGCGGTTGAGAAATCCCCCCACCCTCACTTGCTGTCCCGGCTTCAGCCGCGCCATCGCCACTGCCACCTCTCCCATCGCGATCCCGCTCATCTCGCACTCGACCTCGCGCTTGAAGCCTGCCTCGAGCTGGCGCGAGCGGTGCAGGATCCGGAAGTGCAGCAGCGGGATGCCGGCGGGGGTATAGCGCAGCGGCTCGATCTCGCTCAGCGCGCCGCTCAGCGCGACCGTGTTCGCTTCCACTCCGGGGACATCCGAGCCGTGATTCCGCTACGGGATGCAGGGCCGCCGTTGCGGGCCTGACCTCGCACGCCTGGCGCTAGGCCGCCGCCTCGGCCGCCGGTGCCGGCTTGGCGGCGGACTCCGGCCCGTGCGTGAGCGACCTCGCCTTCTCCTCCTTCATCATCGGCGAGGGCGAGGTGACCGGCCCTCTCGTTTTCACGATGAGGTGCCGCAGCACGGCGTCGTTGAACTTGAAGGCATGGTCGAGATCGTTGAGCGTCTCGCCGTCGCACTCCACGTTCATCAGCACGTAGTGCGCCTTGTGCACCTTCTGGATGGGATAGGCGAGCTGGCGCCGGCCCCAATCCTCGAGCCGGTGGATCTTGCCGCCCCGCCCCGTCACCATCTGGCGGTAGCGTTCGACCATACCCGGAACCTGCTCGCTCTGGTCCGGATGGACGATGAAAACGATTTCATAGTGCCGCATCGGCATCTCTCCTTATGGGTTGGGGACTCACCGAGCCCCCAGCCTCCCGCACGCTGCGCGCGGTGAGGCAAGGATTTCCGGTTCGATGTTCCGAGCTTCGGGTTCCATGCGCGCGGGCGCCTAGAACTTCGAGCCTTGAACCGGGCGCGCCCGTGGGCGCACGGATCGAAGGCGCGGATTATACAGGACTTTCCAGGAGGATCAAACCCCGGGTCGGATCGCCGCCAATCGAGAAAGAGGCCAATCGAGAAAGAGGCCGCGACCCCTCCTCTGCCAGGGAAGGGGCGCCGAAGCGAAGGGCGGTTCGGGAGTTGGCGCAAATTGCGCTACCCCGGCGCTTTGCGCCACCCCTCCTCACAAGAGGGAGGAAGTTTTTACTCCTCCTTCGAAAAGGAGGGATGCTTGCGAAGCAGGCAGGGCGATATGTCCGGGATGACCGAAGGGTTCAGGTATTGAAGCCTCGAACCCTGGACGCCGGAATCCGCCCCCGAACAAGGAGCGCGCGGCTACCAGCCTTCCATTACCTCGTCCACGGGAAATGAAAGCCCGACCGATTTCCACACCTCCGCCACGCGCTTGATGCCGGCCTGCGCCTTCTCGCGCCAAGCAGGATGTCGGTCGCGCTTGTCGAACACCTTGAAGTCTTCCGGCCCGCCCTTCGCGCGGAAGCGCTGGAAGTAGCGCGCGGCGAGATCCATCATGCGCTCGCGTCCGTACACCACCACCTTGCAGTTGCGGTTCGAGAACAGCCCGGTCAGCGCCAAGTTGTAGTGGTATTGCTCCCAGTAGCGCAGGTAGACGTCGAAATACTCCTGCTCGCCGATCCGGTCCGGGTCGGCCCCGGTGAAGACCGCGTCGCGCCGCGCCCATTCTTCGATGTTGCCCCGCACCCTGAACTTGCCGTCCTGCGGCAGCCCGGTGGACTTCTCGTAGGTCGAGATGCAGGCGGCGAGCGGATGGCGCAGCGTGATCACGTACTCGGTGTTCGGACCGAGCGCTGTGTTGAAGAACGCACCGTGATAGGCCGCCTTGGTCGCCTTTTTGGGCACGACGATCAGGTTGTTGAAGACACGCGAATTGGCGAAAAACACCTCCACCATCGCCAGGTACTCGGCCATGTTCTGGATCATCACGGTCAGCGAGTTGTACTGCTCCTTGAATTGAAACGGGGCAGCGTCAGGGAATCCGTCATGGGCGATGGCGTTCGGCACCTGCTCCGCGTCCATGCCGATCGCCAGAAACAGCTGCTTGGTGAGATAGGAGCCGCCGTGGCGCGGGCAGCCCACGATGCAGATGAACTTGTAGCGCTCATGATAGAGCCTGAGCTTCTCCGGCTGGCCGGTCATGAGCGCGGTGAGCAGCTCGTAGCTGCGCAAGATGGCCTGCTGGCCGATGGGATGCTGCAGTACCTTCTCGGCAACCGCGACCGCGGCTTTCTGCCGCTCCTCGGACTGCGCCGGCACCAGCTCTTCGCTCAACTGGTCGTGCCAGGTGACTTCGTGCGGCTGCTCTTCGATGTGACGGTGCAGGAAATCGATGAAAATCGGCGAGACCGGGAATTCCTTGTCGGTGAGCTTGATTTCGACGCCCATGGTGCGGGGAATGGTAAATGAGGAAGGGGAAAATGGGAAACGGGTAGCGCAAAAATTCCAACCGCAGTCCGCTCCCATGGGCAACGCCGATCCCGCCGCGTGTTCACCGTTCGGCGTTCAAACCACCGCCCCAGGACCTTGGACTCCGAGCCCTGAGCAGCGAACCCCGAACCTTGGACCCGGAACCGGGTCAGCGGCAGAGCGGAAGCTCCTTCTTCTTCTCTTTGTCCGGCATGAAGGTGCCGCCACCGCCTCCAGTATCTTCGATCTGCTGGAGGTCTTGCGTGACGGACACCGACTCGTTCATGGACTGGACCAGAATCTGGTTCGCAACCGACAGATCGGTCGGCGGCTCGCCCGACGATGGTGGCGGGGGCGGAGGCGCCAAGAACGCTGCTGTCTGGATGAAAGCGCCGTCGAGCGCCGGGTCGTTGACGACGCTTTGAGTGCCACCGCCGGTGAACGTGATCGTGATCG
>DATLZE010000013.1:0-11882 GCA_035574195.1 Burkholderiales bacterium
GCACGGCGAGCGTCGCGCCCTCCCGCGCTGCGGCATCGAGCGCGGCAAGCGCCTGCGCGGCGGCATCCTTCCTGTCCCACAGCGCGTCGAGCTCGGGCGCCACGCGCGCGAGCGCCCCGCACGCGCGCAGCGCCTCGAGCATGCGCGAGGGCCTCGCCTCCATCAGCCCGCGCGCGATCTCCTGCCACGCCCGCTCGGGAACCAGCGCGTCGGCCTCGCCCTCCGCCACCATGCGGCGCATGAGCGCGAGCGTCTCGGGCGCGATCGCGAAACCGTAGCGCGCGGCGAAGCGCGCGACCCGCAGGATGCGCACCGGATCCTCGGCGAACGCCGGGCTGACGTGCCGCAGGATCCCGGCCCTGAGGTCGGCGACGCCACCGAAGGGATCGATGATGTTGCCGGAGGCGTCCTTGGCGATGGCGTTGATGGTCAAATCGCGGCGCGCGAGATCCTGCTCGAGCGTGACCTCGGGCGCGGCGTGGAACTCGAAGCCGTGGTAGCCGCGCGCGGTCTTCCTTTCGGTGCGCGCGAGCGCATACTCCTCGTGAGTCTCGGGATGCAGGAACACCGGAAAGTCGCGCCCGACCGGCTTGTAGCCGAGCTGCACCATCTGCTCGGGGGTGGCGCCGACCACGACGTAGTCGCGGTCCTTGACCGGCAGCCCCAGCAGCTCGTCGCGCACCGCACCGCCGACGCAATACACCTTCATGAGGTCGTGAACTGCGAATCGCAAATCGTGAATCGCGAATCCTCGCTCATGCGGCGAGGAGGCCGCCGAAGCCCCGGCGCTCGACGATCAACGGCTCACGATTCACGGTCGACCGACTGGTCGCGGCGCGCCCGCCCGCGCAGCTGCTGGTAGCGCGCGCGCGGCGTGCCGCCGCCGAGATAACCCGGGACGATCGCCTCCAGCGCCGCCGGCCGGATGCCGAACGGGAATTCGCAGCGGCAGACGCTGTCCACCTTCATCGAGTAGTAGTTGTCGCGCGTCATGATTTTCACCGGCAGCCATTCCATCGCGAATGCCTGCCAGTACGAGAGGGTGTCGTTCAGGCCGATGACGGGCCGCCGCCGCCCGGTGACCGCGCCTACGTACTCGACCAGCTCGCGCAGCGTATAGACTCTGGGTCCGCACAGATCGTAGCTCGCGCCATGGCTCGAGATCTCCTGCAGGCTCTTGACGAAGGCCTGCGCCACGTCCTCGACGAATACCGGCTGGAAGCGCGCATCGGGGCAGGCGAGCACCACGAAGGGCGAGAACTTGAGCAGGCGCGCGAAGAGGTTGAGGAAGCTGTCCTCGCGCCCGAACACGACCGAGGGGCGGAACACCGTCACCTCGAGCCCCGAGCCGCGCACGATCGCCTCGGCCTCGCCCTTGCTGCGGAGGTAGGCGCTCGGTGCCTGCGGGTCGGCGTTGAGCGCGCTCATGTGCAGCAGCCGCCGCACGCCGCACGCGCGGCACGCCTCGACCACCTTGCGCGCGAGCTCGACGTGGGCCGCCCGGAAGCTGCTCTCGCCGCGGCCCTCGTGCAGCACGCCGACGAGATTCACCACCGCGTCCGCTCCCTTCACGAATTCGCGCAGGGCGGCGGGGTCGTGCACATCGGTTTCGACGACCTCCACGGTCGGAAGCAGGATCAGCTGCTGCTTGGCGCGCTCGCGGTCGCGCGTGGCGACCCGCGCGCGATAGCCCCCGGCGGCGAGGAGATGGCAGATATGCCTGCCGATGAAGCCGGAGCCCCCGAGCAGACAAACCGTGGTCACGTTCATGGAGCGAAACTGTATCTGCACTTCGTCTCGTTCAGCGGCCTGTGCGAACCCGATATCGCGCTACGCGATTCCCCGTTGCCGATTCCCGGCAAGAAATTCGCCGGCCCCGGCGCGCAGAATTCCTAGGGCGTATCGCCGAGCGGCGGCTCGGACTCTCGCCGGCGCGGGCCGATCACCCCGAGCCGCTGCTTGAGCGACTGCAGTTGCTGGCCGAAATTGTGCGCGTAATAGGTGGCGTTCGCCATCACTTTCTTCACGTAGTCGCGCGTCTCGTTGAGGGGAATGGTCTCGGCATAGATCGCGCCCTCCACCGGCGCCTCCGGCCTCCATTGCCGCGCCCGGCCCGGCCCGGCGTTGTAGGCGGCGGAGGCGAGCAGCGAGTGGCCGTCGAGCGCGTCGAGCACGTGCCTGAGGTAATAGGTGCCGAGGCTCACGTTGACGTCCACCTCGTTCACCTGCGACCAGCGCCAGTCCTTCAGCCCCAGCTTCTTCGCCACCCAGCGCGCGGTGGCAGGCATGAGCTGCATCAGGCCGCTCGCGCCGGCGCGCGATTTCGCGTCGGCTATGAAGCGGCTCTCCTGCCGGATCAGCCCGTAGACCCAAGCCTCGTCCAGCCCGAGCTTCGCGACATGCTCCTTCAGCACCTCGCGGTAGGGCGCGAGGTAGCGCAGCTCGAAGTCGTGCAGCTCCACCGTGCGGTCGGCGGTGTTGATCGCGCGGTCGTAGATCCGATGGCGACGCGCGAGCTCCGCCGCTGCGAGCAGTTGCCGGTCGTCGAAGCCGCGAATCGCCCACAGCCACTCGCGGTTCGCCTCCACGCGCAGGTTGAGCCGATAGAGCTCGAGCGCGCGCCGCAGGCCCGCGTGCAGGCCCATCGCACGCACATCCTCGGCGCCCGGCCGCCAGGCCGCCGCCGGCACCGCGACCCGGCCGCCGAGCTCCTCCACCGCGAGCTGGCCGTAGAAATGGAACTCGGCAGCGAGCGCCTTGTAGATCTCGGCCGCCTCCTCGGCGCGCCCGAGCGCCGCGAGCGACCGCGCCCGCCAGTAGCGCCAGGCGGGCTCGGCGCGCTCCTTCTCGGTCATCGCCTCCACCGCCTCGAGCAGCCGCTTCCAATCGCGCGCGCGCAGCGCCGCGCGCGCCTTCCACGCGAGCTGCAGGTCGGAGAGGTCGCCCGCGCGCGCATACCAGGCGAGCGCCTCGGGATCGTGGCGCAGCGCGCCGAGATAGCCGAGCATCCCCCACACATAGGCGCGCTCCTCCTGCTCGAAGCGCGCCTCGAGCCTCATCCAGTGGTGAGCCGCCTGCCGCGGGGAGATGCGCGCCAGGCGGTGCACGGCGAACATCACGGTCTCGCGTCCGGCGCGCTCCTTCAGGTTGAACTGCGAGCGCTCGAGATAGCCGGCGGGATTGGCGGCGACCGCCTCGAGCGCGCGCGGATCGGGCGCCCGGCCCGCGGGCAGCCACTCGGCGATGCGGCGCGCGAGCCCCACCTGGCCCGCCTCGAGCGCGAGGCGGATGCGCGCCCACAGGTCCTCCTCGGAGAGCCGCCCCGCAGCGCGCAGCGCGCCGATGAGCGGCACGCAGCTCTCCGGCAGCTCGCGCGTCACGAACCACAGCGAGCGCGCCTCGGGCAGCGTCTCCTCGGGATTGACGCGCATTCGCGACTGCAGCGCGTAGCAAGTGATCTCGAGGTCCTCGGCGCCGAGCCGCGGCAGCTCCTGCTCGAACAGCTCCCACTCGCCGCGCCTGCCGAGCAGCTTCAGCCATTCGTTGCGCAGGCGCTCCGAGAGCGGGCTGTCGCGGTGCGCGGCGAGAAAGGCACGCACTTCGTCGGCTCCCGCCTCCTCGAGCCGCAGCCTGAGCTGCCAGTAAGCGACGTAGGGCTCGAGGAGGTGCCCCTTCAGCCGCCGGGCGAGCGTCTCGAGCCGGGCGGCGTTGCCGACGCGAAACGCCTCGCGCGCCGCGAGAAACTCCTCATCGAGCGCCGCGCCGTGCGCCAGGACCGCGGCCGACACCAGATACAGGGCCCACAGCCATTTCATAGCGGACACGAGATTCTCGGGCTACCCCCTTAATTCTAGCCGGTTTTATCCCCCCCTCGGCACGCAACGGGCGCGCGGCGGCCGGCGCTCGCGCCGCGCGCCGGGATCCGGCCCGGCTCAGGCGAGGAACAGCCGGTAGGCGGGGTTGCGGGTCTCCTCGCGGTAGGGATAACCCACCTTGGCGAGGAAGGCGCGGAACTTCGCCATGTCGCTGGGCGGCACCTGCATGCCGACCAGCACCCGCCCGTAGTCGGCGCCGTGGTTGCGGTAATGGAAGAGGCTGATGTTCCAGCCACGGCTCATGGCATTCAGGAACTTCATGAGCGCGCCCGGGCGCTCCGGGAACTCGAAGCGGTAGAGAATCTCGTCGTTCACCGCCGGCGCGTGCCCGCCCACCGTGTGCCGGATGTGCAGCTTCGCGAGCTCGTTGTCGCTGAAATCGAGCGTCTTCAGCCCGTGGCGGCGCAGCCGCCGCACCAGTCGCGCAGTCTCCGCCCGGTCATGAACCTGGATGCCGACGAAGACGTGCGCCTGCTGCGGATCGGCGTAGCGGTAGTTGAACTCCGTGATGTTGCGCGCGCCGATCAGCGAGCAGAATTCACGGAAGCTGCCGGGGCGCTCGGGAATGGTGACGGCGAGGATCGCCTCGCGCTGCTCGCCGAGCTCGGCCTCCTCCGCGACGAAGCGCAGGCGATCGAAGTTCATGTTGGCGCCGGAGGCGACCGCCACCAGCGTGCGGCCGCGGATGCCGGTGCGCTCGACGTAGGACTTGGCGCCGGCGATGGCGAGCGCGCCGGCGGGCTCGAGCACCGCGCGCGTGTCCTCGAACACGTCCTTGGTCGCCGCGCAGATCGCGTCGGTGCTGACGCGAATCACCTCGTCCACCAGCCTGCGGCACAACCGGAAGGTCTCGCGCCCGACCTGCTTCACCGCGACCCCGTCGGCGAACAGCCCCACCTGCTCGAGCCGCACGCGGCGGCCGGCCTTGAGCGAGCGGTACATGGCGTCGGCGTCCTCGGGCTCGACCCCGATCACCTTGATCTCCGGCCGCAGCCGCTTGACGTAGCAGGCGATGCCCGCGATGAGGCCGCCGCCGCCGATGGCGACGAAGATGGCGTGGATCGGGCGCGCGTGCTGGCGCAGGATTTCCATGCCGATGGTGCCCTGCCCGGCGATCACATCCGGGTCGTCATAGGGGTGCACGAAAGTCATCCGCTGCCGGCGCTCGAGCCCGCGCGCGTAGGCGTGGGCCTCGTCGTAGGTGTCCCCGTGCAAGATCACCCGCGCGCCGCGCGCCTTCACCGCCGCGACCTTGATGCCAGGAGTGGTGACCGGCATCACGATCGTCGCGCGGCAGCCGAGCTTCTGCGCGGCGAGCGCCACACCCTGCGCGTGGTTGCCGGCGGAGGCCGCGATCACACCGCGCCTGAGCGCCGGGGCCGGCAGATGCGCCATCTTGTTGTACGCCCCGCGCAGCTTGAACGAGAACACCGGCTGCATGTCCTCGCGCTTGAGCAGCAGGCGGTTGTGCAGCCGCGCCGAGAGCGCCGGCGCGGCCTCGAGCGGGGTTTCGACCGCGACGTCGTAGACCCGGGCGCTCAGGATGCGTTCGAGGTAGTCGTTCTTCATGACCCGTGGACGCGAAGAAACTGTAAAGCGTAGCAGGAACCGGGGAGTTCGGCCATTTCCTCCAGCGCGAATCGTGTATAGTTGCGCTGGCCGCGGTACACGATTTTCACGATTCGCCGTTCCTGATGACGCAGGACGAAATGAAGCGGGCGGCGGCGCGCGCCGCGATCGCGTGCGTGCCCGAGGGCGCCGTGATCGGGGTCGGCACCGGCTCCACCGTCAATCACTTCATCGCCGAGCTCGGCGCGATCCGCGACCGGGTGCGGGGCGCGGTGGCGAGCTCGGAGGCGAGCGCGGCGAGGCTCGAGGCGCTCGGCATCCCGGTGCTGGATCTCAACGAGGTGGAGGAGTTGCCGGTGTACGTGGACGGCGCCGACGAGGTGACGCGCTCGCTCGCCATGATCAAGGGCGGGGGCGGGGCGCTCACGCGCGAGAAGATCGTGGCCGCCGTCGCCCGCCGCTTCGTGTGCATCGCCGACGAGACCAAGCTCGTGGAGCGGCTCGGGCGCTTCCCCCTGCCGGTGGAAGTGATCCCGATGGCGCGGGCATACGTCGCGCGCGAGCTCGCGAAGCTCGGCGGCCGCCCGGAATGGCGCCGCGGTTTCGTCACCGATAACGGCAACGTGATCCTCGACGTGAAGGGGCTCGTGATCACCGCGCCCGCCGAGCTCGAGGGCGCGCTCAATCAGATCGCGGGCGTGGTCGCGAACGGGCTGTTCGCGCGCCGCGGCGCGGACCTGCTGCTGCTCGGCACCGCGCGCGGCGTCGCGGAATTCGGCACTGCGTCCCCTTCGAAGGCCTGAGCCGCGGATCGACTCCGACACGTGCGGGCGTAACAAGCCAGAAAGAGCACGAGCAGGGTCAGGCCCGCTCTCGGTTCCGCTCTTCTTCCTCTGCGAGCTCGGGGATCCCCGTGGCCGACGCCATCAGACGAGGTCGGGGCTGATCACCGCGCGCACCACGATCTCGCCGCCGCGGTTGGCGAGCCACCACGCGGCGCCCTTGCCGAGGCTCCAGTCCGCGGCCCGGCCGGTGAGCGCGAGCGCGACCGTCTGGCCGAGCGTGGGCTGGTGGCCGATCACCACCACCGCCCCCTGCGCTGCCGGCCAGCCCGCGGCCTCGAGCACGGAATGGGGGGTGGCGGAGGTGCCCACTGCGGGCTCGGTCCGGAAGCGCTCGGTGAGCGCCTGCGCGGTCTGGCGCGCCCGCAGCGCGGGGCTCGCCAGCACCACCGCTTCCGGCGGCAGCCGCGCCCTGAGCCAGGCGGCCACGCGCTCGGCCTGGCGCATGCCCTCGGCGGTGAGCCTGCGCTGCGCGTCGGAGCCCCCCTCCTCGGCGTCGGCGTGACGCCACAGGATCAGTTCCATCCAAGCCCTGCGGGTTGCGGGTTGCGGGTTCGGGGCCTCGGGTTCAAGGTCGAACGAGCAGTCCTCGGGCCGGAACTTCGAACCTTGAACGCCGAACGCCTCCGGGCGGGCCTGCCCGATTTCCCGGCGAGCGGGCTACTTGCGCGCGGGCGGCACGTAGCCGGCGGCCACATCCGCGCCGCTCCCGAAGAAGTGCCGCTCCATCTGCTGGGCGAGGTAGTCACGCGCCTTCTTGTCCGCGAGGTTGAGCCGGTTCTCGTTCACCAGCATCTTCTGGTGCTCGAGCCACTGCTTCCACGCCTGTTTGGACACGTTCTCGTAGATGCGCCGCCCGAGCTCCCCGGGATACGGCGGGAAGTCGAGCCCCTCGGCCTCGCACCCGAGCTTGACGCACTTTACCATCCGAGTCATCGCTTCAGCCTCCAGGCCGAATCCGCCATGCCTGGGGAAAATGTTACGGCGCGCCGCGGCTCAAGTAAACCGCGGCCCGAGCCCGGAGCGCGCCGCCCGCATGGTGCCGGCGAGCAAAGGGTGATCGGCGCGCGGCCTCTCGAGGTGGTAACCCTGCACGCAGTCCACGCCGAAGCCCGCGAGCATCTGCAGCGTCTCCTCGTCCTCGACGCCCTCGGCGACGATGGTCTTGTGCAGCCCGCGCGCGACCGTCGCCATCGCCCGCACGAAGAGCTGGTTGTCGTACTCCTTGGGCAGGTTGCGGATGAACAGACCGTCTATCTTCACCGCGTCCACCTGTAGGTGTTTCAGGTAGGCGAAGGAGGAGAAGCCGGTGCCGAAGTCGTCGAGCGAGACGCCGCAGCCGGTCTGATGCAGCGCCTCGATGAAGCGCTGCGCATCGTGCAGGTCCGAGACCGCCGAGGTCTCGGTGAGCTCCACCATCAGCCGCCGGGGCGCGACCCCGCGGCGCCCGAGCTCGCCGGCGATGTACTGGGGCAGCGTCGGCTCGTCGAAGGAGCGCCCCGAGATGTTGACCGCGAGCGCCGGCACCGCCTCGAGCTCGGAGAGCAGGCGGATCGCCTCGCGCAGCACCCAGCGGTCGATGTCGAGGATGCGGCCCGACTTCTCGGCCATCGGGATGAACTGCCCGGGCATCAGCAGCCGCGAGGGGTCGTCGGCGTCGCGCATGCGCACCAGCACCTCGAAATGCGAGAGCGCACGCCCGGCGACGCGGTACACTCCCTGAAACTGGAGCTCCATCAGCCCGTTCTCCAGCGCGTGCACGATGCGGTCGTTCCAGGACATCCGCCGCACCATCTGGAACGCGGTATCGAGCTCGGAGCGATAGAAGCGCCAGGCGTTCTTGCCCGCCTCCTTCGCCTGGTACATCGCCGCGTCGGCGCGCGCGATCAGGTCCTCGGCGTTGTCGGCGTGATCCGGGTAGACCGCGATGCCGAGCGAGCTCGTGAGCCGCAGGCTTTGGCCCTCGAACTGGAAGCGCACCGCCGCGATCGAGCGCGTGATGCGCTCGGCGAGCACGCGCAGCATCTCGTCGGAGATGTCGGGCACCAGGATCGCGAACTCGTCGCCCCCCAGCCGCGCGAAGGTCTCGTTGCGCCGCACCTGGCCTGCGACCTCGCCCGCGAGCCGGATTAGCATCGCGTCGCCCGCGCGATGCCCGAAGGTGTCGTTGATGTACTTGAAGTCGTCGAGATCGAAGAACAGCAGCGCCACCCGCGAGTCGTTGCGCTCGGCCTCCGCGATCAGGCGCGCGAGCTCCTCGTTGAAGCGGTGGCGGTTGTAGAGGCCGGTCAGCGCGTCGCGCTCGGCAAGGTAGATCAACTGGTCGGCGGTCTGGCGCTCGCGGGTGACGTCATCGAACAGCCACAGGTGGCCGACCGGGCGGCCGTAGACGTCCTCCACCGCGTGCACCTGCTGGGTGAGGACCCGCCCGTCCGCCATCTGGATCTCGAGCTCGCCCAGGATCTCGCCCGGCCGCGGCAGGCACAGGATGCGCTTCTCCTGCTCCTGCGGGCGCGCCAGCGCGCACCCCGAGGCGGCGAGCACCTCGCGGGGGTGTCTGCCGATCAGGCGCGTGCCGGGGGCGATCGCCCACATGCGGACGAACGCCGGGTTGCTGTACACCACGCGCTCGTCGGTGGAGACGAACAGAATCCCGGTGTCCATCGCCGCGAGCAGCGCCGAGAGCCGCGCGTGCTCGTCCTGGGCGCGGGTGAGGTACTCCTGCTGCACGATCTGGGCTTCGCGCAGCTCCGCAATCGTCGCCTCCAGGCGCTGCTCGGCGAGCCTGCGCTGGGTGATGTCGCGGATGCTGATGCGGATACCGAGATAGCCGCCGCGGCTGTCGTAGATCGGGCGCCAGTCGGCCGCGGCCCAGAATTCGGAGCCATCCTTGCGCCGGGCGCGGAATTCGTAATCCTGGCCGGTGCCCCCGCGCAGCGCGCGGCGCACTTGCCGCACGGTGCGCGCGACGTCGGGCTCGGCGATGAAAGGCGCCGGGAAATTCTCGACGGCGAGGCATTCCTGCGGGGTGTAGCCGAACATGTCGAGCACGCGCGGATTCACCCAGATCAGCCTGCCCTCGGGGCTGATCCACAGCTCGCAGTCGTAGCTGTAGTCGGCGATCGCAGTGAACTTGGCCTCGCTTGCGGCGAGCGCCTCGACGCGCTGCGCGAGCGCGCCGGCCATCGCGTTGAAGGCGCGGGCGAGCCGTCCCATCTCGTCGCCGCCCGCCGCCGGCAGCCGCACGTCGAAATCGCCCGCGGCGAGGCGCTCGGCGGCGCGGGTGAGCCCGCCCAGACGGCGCGTGAGCCAGTAGCCGAGGGCGGCGAGGGCGGCGAGCCCGAGCGCGAGCGCTGCGGCCCCGAGCGCGAGGCTCTCGCGCAAGAGCGCGGCGCGCGCGGCCCCCATGAAGGCGGTGGACAGCCCGAAGCGCAGCCGCCCGTAGCCTGCGCCCTGTCCCGCGATCTCGGTCTCGGCGTCGAAGCGTCCCTTGGCGAGCACCGCGGGCTCGGTGATCGAGCGGTCGAGCGCGGGCAGCGGCTGCGCGGGGTCCCAGCCGCTCGCGGCGATCAGCTCCCCTCCCGCGCCGTAGAGCACGAGATAGACGATCCCGTCCTCGCGCCGCACCCGCTCGAGCACGAGCGCGGCCTCCGCTGCCGCGCCCCGCGCGAGCGCCGGGGCAAGCGCCGCCGCGAGAAGCTGCTTCTGCTCCTGCAGCCGCACCCGCGCGCTCTCGGCGAGCTTCTCCTCCATCACCCGCACGGCGCTGGCGACGAGCAGCAGCAGCATCACCGCCAGCACCAGAGCGCCGACGAGCAGCAGCCGCGCCCGCAGCGATAGCGAGAACGGCGAGTTCGCCACGGCTGGCTACAGGCGCTTGGTGAGCACCACCGAGCGCCGCTGGTAGTTGTAGAGCTGGCGCTTGGCCCGCGGCAGCATCTCGACGCCCGCCTCGGTGTAACCGCGCTCGATGAACCAGTGCTCGGCGCGCGTGGTGAGCACGAACAGCCTCCTCAGCCTCATGCGGCGCGCCCGGCGCTCGACCTCGCCGAGCAGGCGCTCGCCAGCGCCCTGGTTGCGGAAGTCGGGATGCACCACCAGGCAGGCGAGCTCGCCCGCGCGCTCCTCGGCGAAGGGATAGAGCGCGGCGCAGCCGACGATGACCCGGTCGTGCTCGAGCACGAGGAACCGCCCGATCTCGCGTTCGAGCCGGTCGCGCCCGCGCTTGACCAGGGTGCCGTCGGCCTCGAGCGGCTCGATCAGCCGGAGAATCCCGCCGATGTCCTCCAGCCGCGCCTGGCGCAGGGTCTCGATCGGGTCGGGCGTCACCATGGTGCCGACGCCCTTGTGGGTGAAGAGCTCCAGCAGCAGGCCGTCGTCAATGTGCCCGGAGACGAGATGGGCGCGCCGCACGCCCTGGCGGCAGGCGCGCACCGCCTGCGGCAGGTAGAGCCGCGCGTCGGTGTCGGGCAGCGCGCCGCGCGCGAGCAGCGCCTCGGCCTGCTGCACGGTGAGCTCGCGCAGCAGCTCCCCGCGCCGTCCGGTGACCCCCGCCGCGTCCATCAGGAAGATGAGCTTCTCGGCCTTGAGCGCCGCCGCAGTCGAGGCGGCAACATCCTCGAGCGCCAAGTTGAACACTTCTCCGGTGGGGGAATAGCCGAGGGGCGAGAGCAGCACCATCTCGCCCTCGTCGAGCCGCCTCTGGATGGCCTGCGCGTCCACCCTGCGCACCTCGCCCGTGTGCATGAAATCCACGCCGTCCACCACGCCCATGGGCTTCGCGGTGATGAAATTGCCGCTCGCCACCCGGATGCCGGCACCTGCCATCGGCGAATTGGGCAGCCCCATCGAGAGCGCCGCCTCGATCTCCACGCGCAGCCGCCCGCTCGCCTCCTTGGCGCAGGCGAGCGCGACATCGTCGGTCACGCGCAGCCCGTTGTGGAAGCGGCTGCGGCGGCGCCGCTCCTTGAGCTTCGCCTCGATCTGCGGGCGCGCGCCGTGCACCAGCACGAGCTTCACACCCAGCGCGGCGAGCAGATTGAGGTCGTGCGTGAGGTCGAGAAAGCGCCCGTCGGCGACGACCTCGCCGCCGAAAGCGACCACGAAGACGCGCCCGCGGAACGCGTGGATGTAGGGCGCGACCGACTGGAACCAGTCAATGAAGCGCTCCTGGCTCGAGAGCCGCGGGCGCCGCGGCGCAGCAGGCTGCTGCTCGGCGTTGCCCGCATCCCGCGTCGGACCCTGCTCCGTCTGCTTGGAAATTGCGCCTCCCTGCGCAGTGTGCGCGGCCCGGCGTGCGCCGCGCGCATCGCGGCGCGTTCCGTCACGATTTCAAGCGCGTATTATGCCGGAAGAGACGATCCCCGCGAAACGCAGAGCCGCCCGCCGCCCGCTAGCGCGCTCTCTAGAAGTCGCCCCACAGCGCCTGCATCGCAGCGAGCGCGGCGAGCGCTGCGGTCTCGGTGCGCAGCACGCGCGGCCCGAGACGCACCGGGACGAAGCCCGCGCGCCGCGCCGCCTCCTCCTCGGCGGGAGTGAAGCCCCCCTCCGGGCCGGCGAGCAGCACGAGCGGGCCGGCGGGCCGGGCGATTCCGCG
>DATLZE010000014.1:0-3191 GCA_035574195.1 Burkholderiales bacterium
CTGGGTGGTGGTGGACTACGCGCACTCGCCCGATGCGCTCGAGCAGGTGCTCGCCACGCTGCGCGAGCTGCTCGCGAGCCCCGAGTCGCGTGTTGCGAGTTCCGAGTCAAGAGGCGGGAAACGAGCCGCTCGGAGCCCGAAGCTCGAGACTCGAAGCCCGCAACTGATCTGCGTGTTCGGCTGCGGCGGCGACCGCGACCGGGGCAAGCGCCCGCTGATGGGACGGATCGCGGCGCGGCTCGCCGACCGCGTGGTGCTCACCAGCGACAACCCGCGCAGCGAGGACCCGCGCGCGATCATCTCCGACATTCTCGCCGGCATGCGCGGGGCGCGCGCCCGCACCCTCGTCGAGACCGACCGGCGCCGCGCGATCGAGCGCGCGGTGGCCGAGGCGCGCCGCGGCGACATTGTGCTCGTCGCCGGCAAGGGGCACGAGGATTACCAGGAAATCGGCGGCGTCCGGCACCCCTTCTCGGACGTGCGCGTGGCGCGCGAAGCGCTCGAGGGGCGGGCCGCATGATGCGCTTGTCGGAAGCCGCGCGTGCGATCTCCGCGGAGCTCCGCGGCGAGGATCGCGTGTTCGAGTCCGTGAGCACCGACACCCGCGCGCTCGCCCCCGGAGCGCTGTTCGTGGCGCTCAAGGGCGGGCGCTACGACGGGCACGAGTTCCTCGCGCAGGCCGCCGCCGCGGGCGCCGCCGCAGCCCTGGTCGAGGCGGCGCGATCCGCGGCCGGCGCAGCGGCACCCGCGCTGCCGCTGCTGCTCGTCGAGAACACCCGGCGCGCCCTGGGATCGCTCGCGGCCTGCTGGCGCCGCAGGTTCGCGCTGCCGCTCGTCGCCCTCACCGGCAGCAACGGCAAGACCACGGTGAAGGAGATGCTGGCGGGCATCCTGCGTGCGGCGGCCTCCAGTGAGGCGGTGCTCGCCACGCGCGGCAACCTCAACAACGACATCGGCGTGCCGCTCACGCTGCTCGAGCTCAGGGCGCGCCATCGTTACGCGGTGATCGAGATCGGGATGAATCACGCGGGCGAAGTGCGCGAGCTCTCCGGGCTCGCCGCACCCTCGGTCGCGCTCGTCACCAACGCCGGGCCGGCGCACCTCGAGTTCTTCGGCACGGTGCAGGCCATCGCCCGCGCCAAGGGCGAGATCTTCGAAGCGCTCGCGCCGGAGGGCGTCGCGGTGATCAACGCCGACGACGAGTACGCGCCGCTGTGGCGCGATCTCGCCCGCGGCCGGCGCATCGTGGAGTTCGGACTCGCGCGCCCTGCGGCGGTCAGCGCGAGCTACCGGCTGCGCCCTCTGGCGAGCGAAATCGTGTTGCGCACGCCCGCGGGCGAGGCGCAGGCGGCGCTCCAGGCCCCCGGGCTGCACAACGTGCGCAACGCGCTCGCAGCGGCCGCCGCCGCGGTGGCGCTGGAGGCGCCGCTCTCCGCGATCGCGGCGGGGCTCGCGCGCTACCAGGGGGTGAAGGGCAGGCTCCAGCGCAAGGCGGGGCCGCAGGGCGCCGTGCTGCTCGACGATACCTACAACGCCAACCCGGAGTCCGCGCGCGCCGCGATCGAGGTGCTCGCGCGGATGCCGGGCAGGAAGCTCCTGGTGCTCGGCGACATGGGCGAGCTCGGGCCCGAGGCGCCCGCGCTGCACGCGGCCGTCGGGCGCCACGCGCGCGAGCACGGCGTGGAGCGGCTCTACGCGCTGGGCGAGCACGCCGCCCATGCCGCGCGCGCCTTCGGCGCAGGCGGGCGGCATTTCGAGAGCCTCGAGGCGCTGCTCGCCGCGCTCGAGAGCGAGCTCGCGCCCGGGGTGACGGTGCTGGTGAAGGGCTCGCGCTTCATGCGCATGGAGCGCGTCGTCGCCGCCCTGAGCGGCGACGGGGAGCAGAGCGGGGAGCGGAGAGAGGAGATCCATCCATGAACGCACTCGCCGCTCGCGCCCCGCGCTCCTCCTCGCTCGCCCCGCGCGCGGCCGGAGGTCGCGGATGTTGCTAGAACTCGCACAGTGGCTGGCGAAGGACATCCGCGCGTTCAACGTGTTCAGCTACATCACGCTGCGCGCGGTGCTCGCGTGCCTGACGGCGCTCGTCATCTCTTTCGTGATCGGGCCGGCGCTGATCCGCCGGCTGAGCGCCTACAAGATCGGTCAAGCGGTGCGCGACGATGGCCCGCAGACGCATCTCGTCAAGGCTGGCACTCCGACCATGGGCGGCGCGCTGATCCTGGTGGCGATCACGCTCACCGTGCTCGCCTGGGCCGACCTCGGAAACCGCTTCGTGTGGATCGTGCTGTGGGTGATGCTCGCCTTCGGCGCGATCGGCTGGGTCGACGACTACCGCAAGGTGGTGCAGCGCAACCCCAGAGGGCTGTCGGCCAAGGCCAAGTTCTTCTGGCAGTCGGTCGTCGGCATCACCGCGGCCTGCTACATCGCGTTCTCCACCAATCTGCCGGCGCAGACCGAGTTCATCGTGCCGTTCTTCAAGCAGGTCGCCTATCCGCTGGGCGCGTTCGGCTTCATCGTCATGACCTATTTCGTGATCGTCGGCACCAGCAACGCGGTGAACTTGACCGACGGCCTGGACGGCCTCGCCATCATGCCGACGGTGATGATCGGCAGCGCCCTGGGAGTGTTCGCCTACGTCGCCGGCCACGCGGTGTTCGCGCGCTACCTGGGCTTTCCCTACATCCCGGGTGCGGGCGAGCTCGCGGTGTTCTGCGGCGCGATGGCCGGTGCGGGGCTCGCCTTCCTCTGGTTCAACGCCTATCCGGCGGAGGTGTTCATGGGCGATGTCGGCGCGCTCGCGCTCGGTGCCGCGCTCGGCACCATCGCCGTGATCGTGCGCCAGGAGATCGTGCTGTTCATCATGGGCGGGGTGTTCGTGGTGGAGACGCTCTCGGTGATGCTGCAGGTCGCCTCCTACAAGCTCACCGGCAAGCGCATCTTCCGCATGGCGCCGCTGCATCACCACTACGAGCTCAAGGGCTGGAAGGAGAACCAGGTGGTGGTCAGATTCTGGATCATCACCATGATGCTCGTTCTGATCGGGCTCTCGACGTTGAAGCTGCGCTGATGAACCGTGGAGTGGAGCGGAGTCAAGGTCGTGGTGCTGGGTCTCGGTGACACGGGGCTTTCGATGGCGCGCTAGCTCGCGCGGGCCGGCGCGCGGGTGCGCGTTGCCGACAGCCGGCCCGCGC
>DATLZE010000015.1:0-19730 GCA_035574195.1 Burkholderiales bacterium
GCTCATGCGGATCGCCGCATCCGCCACGTCCTGCCGCGAGCCGCGGATCGTGATCACCTCCGCGCCGCAGGCCGCGATCTGCGCGACCTTGGGATAGGAAGCGGTTTCGGGAACGAGGATGCGGCAACGCATCCCCGCCGCCGCGGCGTAGGCGCAAAGCGATGCTCCGGCGTTCCCGGAAGAGTCCTCCAGCACGTGCTCGATGCCGCGGCTTTTCAGATAGCTCACCATCACCGTCATGCCGCGATCCTTGAACGAGCCGGTCGGCATCATGAATTCGAGCTTCATGAGAACCGACACGCCCCGCCACTCACGTGGCAAAAGCGGCGTCCAGCCCTCGCCCATGCTGACCGCGTCGCGCTCGTCGACGAGCAACGCCCGGCGGTAGCGCCACAGGGAGCGCACCGAGGCGTCGATCTCGCTGCGGTCGATCCCCGGCGCCGCGTCGAGGTTCAGGTAGGCACCGGAGTCCCCGCACCAGCGCGGCGTCTCGAGGCCGCAGGCCGCGCCAGTAGCCGAATCGAGATAACGCATGAACAAATCCCCTGCCTTGCTGCGGTGAATCCGGACGATAGCAAAGAAAAAGGCAGGGCGCGCCCTGCCTTTTTCCGGCGCTGCCGGGCCCTCTCGGGCCCGCAATGACGGCTAGCCTTCCCGCTTCGCCTGGCCCTTCTTCTTGCCCTTGCCCTTGCCCTTGCCCTTTGCCTTGGGCTTGTCGGTCTTGGGCTTGTCCGCCTTGGGCTTCGTGGGCTGCGCCGGGGTCGCGGGCTGCGCCGGCTGGGCCGGAGTCGCGGGCGTGGCTTTCGCGGCATCGCCCTTCGCCGGCTGCGCGGGCTGGGCCGGAGTCGCCGGCTGCGCGGGTTGCGCCGCGGGTTTCGTCGGCGGGGTCTGCTGGGCCGCAGCGCCGAACGCGGTCGCGGCGAATGCCGCAGCGATCAGGGTTGACAGCAGCTTGCTCATATCCACTCCTTTTCGATTGAATAATCATGTCCGGAAGCAGGCTTCCGGTAAGACCTTAACGCCCGGGGCCGCCGCGCGGTTGACTGCGGCCGCAGTGTCCGCCCACACTGGTAGAATAGCGCGCGCCCGGCAGGTGCCGGGCGCGCTTCGACCATCCACAATTCATTACAACGTCATGGACCTCCATCTTTCCGGGCGCACCGCGCTCGTCACGGGCGCCTCGCGCGGCATCGGCTTCGGCGTCGCGCAGGCGCTCGCCGCCGAAGGCTGCCACCTCCATCTCGCCTCGCGCAACGCCGCCGACCTCGAGGCCGCGCGCGGCAAGATCCTCGCCGCCTACCGGGTCAACGTCACCTGCCACCCGCTCGATCTCGCCGTGAGCGAGAACGCGCGGGCCCTCGGGCAGGCCTGCCGGGACGTTGACATTCTGGTGAACAACGCGGGCGCGATCCCGCAGGGCACGCTGGCCGGCCTCGACGAGAGGACGTGGCGCGCCTCGTGGGACCTCAAGGTATTCGGCTACATCAACCTCACGCGCGAGATCTACTCCGCCATGTGCGAGCGCCGGCGCGGTGTGATCGTCAACATCATCGGGGGCGCGGGAGAGCGCCCCACTGCCGGCTACATTGCCGGCAGCATGGCCAACGCGAGCCTGATGGCGTTCTCGCGCGCGCTCGGGGCGGAAAGCCCCAACTATGGGGTGCGGGTGATCGGCCTGAACCCCAGCGCGACGGCGACCGATCGCGGGATCGTGCGCTGGCGCAACCAGGCCAAGGAAAAATTCGGCGATCCCGAGCGCTGGCCGGAACTCACCAAGGGCTTTCCTTTCGGACGCCCCGCCAAGGTGGAGGAGATCGCGGACGTGGTCGCCTTCCTCTGCTCCGACCGCGCCTCCTACATCTCCGGCACGGTCATCTCGGTGGACGGCGGCGCCGCGGCGCGCACGCCTCGGTGACGCGAGCGCGCCGCGCGCCACGGCGATTCTGTCGCTTCGTCGCTTCCTCGTCACTTCCCCGGCGGCTTGCGGAAGGCCCGGTCCACGGCGTCAAGCGCTTCATCGTAGCTCTTGCGCGCCCGCGCTTCCCGCTCCCGGGCCGCCTCGAGCGCCTTCTTCGCCGCCGCGAGCTGGCGCCCCAGCTCTTCGGCCTGCCTCAGCGCGGCGCGGTGCGCCTCCTGAAGGTTGAGATAGTCCTGTTCCGCAAGCTTCGCCTCGTGCTGCGCCTGCCGCAATTCACGGTACGCGGCGCCTGCCTGCTGCTGGCTGCGCCGGATCGCGGCCTCCCGCCCGCCCGGCTCCTCGACCGGCGCCTGCGCGAGCGCGGCCGCCACCAGGCAAAGCAGCGCGATGCTCGCCGGCCATCTCCTGGCGCGCAAGGGCGTCATGCTCCGGCCCGTCTGCGCTCTGGCTCCAGAGCGCGCGCGGGGGCCCGCCAGCACGCCTCGGCGTCGCGATCCGTCCAGGGATGCTCGACCGAGAGCGCCTCGACGAGCGCCTGTACCACCACGATGTCGTGCGGCCGCTCCGCGCGCTCCTTGGCGAGACAGCGCGCGATCAGCTCGTCCAGTCGCCGGGGCACGCCCGGGACGAGCTCGCTCGCGCGCCGCGCCGGGGTATGCAGGATGCAGTAGGTCAGGTCGTGATCGCTCGCCGCCTCGAATAGCTCGCGCCCGGTCACGAGATAAAACGCCACGGCGCCCACCGAGTAGATGTCGGAGCGCACGTCGGCGTCGCCGGGATTGCGAATGCGCTCGGGCGACATGTAGAGCGGGGTTCCGAGCAGCTTCTGAAACTGGGTGATGTCGCGCGAGAGTCGCCCGCCGGTGTCCTTCACCAGCCCGAAGTCGAGCATCTTCACCACGTCGTACTCGCCCCCGCGCCGGCACAGCATGATGTTGTGCGGCTTGATGTCGCGGTGGACCAGCCCCTGCCCATGCGCCTCCCGCAGCGCCGCGCACACCTGCCGCAGCACGTGCAGCACGCGCCCGACTGGCATCGCGCCCTGCGCCGCCACCAGGCGATCGAGCGTTTCGCCTTCGAGGTACTCCATCACGTAGTAGAACACGCCCTCTTGCGTGCGCCCGTAATCGTAGATCTCGATGGTGTTGGGGTGCGTGAGCTGGCTCGCGAGCTGCACCTCGCGCTCGAAGCGCGTGACGATCTCGTCGGAGGCAAGATGGGGTTTCAGCATTTTGAGGGCGGTCGGGCGCTTGAGGAGCGCGTGGCGCGCGAGATAGACCTTGCCCATGCCGCCTTCGCCAAGGAGCCGCTCGAGTCGGTACTGCCCCACGAACCGCGCCTCGCCCACCTCGCGCCGCAGCCGTCGCACCAGGACGGTGGACCACAGCGCTGCGGCGGCGGCGGCGAGCAGCAGCGACAAGATCACCGCGGAGGCGAGGTTGAGATAGGCGAGCGGCGCATAGGCCTCCCCCGCGCCCATCTCGATCGCGAGCCCCATGTCGAGATCCGCGAGCCATTTCCATGCCCCGATCACGTCGGCGCCGCGGTAGTTGCGGTACGGCTCGAGGATCACCCCCTGGCGCTCCTCGGCGCTCGGCTTGTGGCGGCTCGCGATGGCAAGCGCCGCGAGTCGCGTGAGCGGACGGGCGTCGGGCTCGAGCTCCGGCTGGTAGCCTGCGGCGAGGTCTCCCCCCGGATCGCGCACCTGCACGCGGAAAATCGAACTCGCTTCCGGTTCCCTCGCCACCAGATCCGCCGCCTGCAGCTCGGGCAGAAAGCGGCTCTCCGAGAGCAGCATACCGCGTTCGTCGAACGCGTAGACTTCCCCGGTGCGCCCCGGGCGCACGACGTTCAGTATTCCGACGAACTGCGCGCTCGCGTCGTGTCCGATGCCCAGCGCAGCGACCACTTCGCCGCGTTCCCCGCGCACCGGTGCCTCGAACCAGACGAGCGCACGGGCGGGCGCTGCCGCCGCAGCCCCTTCCACGCGCTCGCGCTCCGGATACGGGCGGATGAAGCGGGGCTCGCCCCGAAACACCGCGGCAAGTTGGGGCAGGAAGCGCTCGCGGTTGACGCGGCGCCCGACGTAATCGCGCACCGATGTCGCGAGCACGAGCCCGGTCTCGTCAACCACGCTGAACATCACGGCCCCGCTCTCCTGCAGCACGGGCGCAAAGAACTTCACGAGCTCGGCCCGGGCAGGGGCCGCCCACAGGGCCTCGGCTCCCGATGCCTGCGCGCGGATCGCCCTGGAAAGCTCCACGACCCGGCGCCGCACGCGCTCCTCGTTCGCCCAGGAGGCGGCCTCCTGCTTCTTGTCCTCGGCCCACAGCCGCAACGCCTTGACTTGGGCTTCCAGCGCCGCCTGCAGCCCCGCTGCGCGGATCTCCTGGAGCGAGCGCTTGATGCCGGAATGGACCCAGATTCCGAGCACGATCAGCACAGCGACCGCCACCACCGCGATCGCGTTCAGGCGGGCGTTGGCGGCGATCGCCCGGCGCGCAAGCCGCTCCACCTGGCTGGACTCGCCTGCCGGCACGCCGCCCGGGGAGAGCGCGGGGGAGGCGGGGCTGGCGATGGGCTGCGGGGACTCGGGCACGGTTCGTCAATGATACCCGAGGTCCATCGCCTCGCCGGTATAATCGGCAGGGGGGCTTGCCGTTCGCGGTGCCTGCCCACTCCATCCGAACCAACACGAACAATCATGAAAGCGATCCCGCGCCGGCACCGCCTGTCCCACGGATGGATCGGATTGGCGTTCGCGGGGCTCGCCGCGCCGGCCGCCGCGCAGGTCGTGGTGCCGCCCGCCGCCGACCCCGGCGCGATCCAGCAGCGCCAGATCGAGGAGGAGCGCCGCCGGCGCCAGGAGGAGGAGCTGCGCCGCCCGCGCATCGAGAAGCCGCTCGACACCGACGCGCTCAAGCCGCCGCCCGCCGCACCGGCCGCACCCGAGGTGCGCTTTCTGGTGCGCGAGATCGAATTTTCGAAGTCCGAAATACTCGCCCGCGAGGAGCTCGATGCGCTCGCCGCGCCCTACCGTGGCCGCACGGTGCCGCTCGCGGAGCTGCAGCGCCTCGTCGAACAGGTGAACGATCTCTATCGCCGCAAGGGCGTGGTGACGGCGCAGGCGATCCTGCCGCCGCAGGACCTCACCGAAGGCATCGTGCGCATCCGCCTGATCGAGGGCCGGATCGGGAAAATCTCGGTGCAGGGCAACGACACGACGAGCGCCAGTTACCTCGCCGCGCTCCTCAGCCGCCAGCCGGGCGAGCTGGTGGACCTGCCCGCGCTCGAGCGCGACCTCAAGCGCTTCAACCGCACCCACGACGCACAGCTGCGCGCGGAGTTGAAACCCGGCGCCGCAGTGGGCGAGACCGACGTGACGCTCTTCCTCGCCGAGCCGCCTCGGCACGAGCTCAGGCTCAGCGGCGACAACAGCGGCTCCGCGCAGACGGGAGAGACCCGCGCGGGCATCGCCTACCGCAATCGCAGCCTCTTCGGGCGCCGCGACGATCTCGCGCTCTCCTTTACGCGCGCCGAGGGCCACGAAGGCTATTCGGCCGCCTACGGCCTGCCGGTGGGCACTCTCGGCACCCGCTTGCAGCTCGCCTACTACGACGACCGGACCAAGATCAAGCGCGGCGCGCTCGCCGCGCTCAACCTCTCGGGCGAGTCCACCGCGATCGTGGCGAGCCTGCGCCATCCGCTCGCGATCGCAGACGCCTATCAGGTGGACGGCGTGCTCGGAACAAAAAAGCGCGACTCGCTCACCCGCATCGAGACGGTGCTGCTGCAGGACACCGAGACGCGCGACGTGAATTTCGCGCTCGAGGCGCAGCTCGCCGACCGCTCCGGTTACTGGCTGGCGAGCGCCGCCGGCCTGCGCGTGACGAGCCGGCCGCTCGCCCAGCCCGAGCGCTCCTTTCGCATCTGGCGCGGAAGCCTGCGCCGCTCTCACCATTTCTCCGGGGGATACGCCGCCTTCGCGAGCCTCCTCTGGCAGCACACCCGAGATGACGTGCTGCCCTCGAGCGAGCAGTTCCTGATCGGCGGCGAGGGGACGGTGCGGGGGTACCAGACGGGACTGCTCTCCGGTGATCGCGGGGTGACCTTGAACCTCGAGCTGCACCACCCGCTGCCGCTCGCCGAAGGGCAAGGCGCACCGCAGGCGAGCGGCTTCTTCTTCCTCGATCACGGCTGGGTGCGGCCGTTCCGCCCGGCGGGCGATCCGCGCGACGACAAGGACTCGATCACGGGCGCGGGCTGGGGCGTGAACCTCGCCTTCGGCAAGCGCGCCTCGCTGCGCGCGACCTACGGCAAGCCGCTGCGCTCGCGGCCCGAGGAGCCGCGCAACGACCGCGTCACCTTCCAGTTCGTGCTGAACCTTCTCTGACCGCCCGGCCGCGGAACGCTATTTGCATTCCTCGGGAAGCGGCGGCTTCGTGCAGTCGGGCAAGTTCACCGGAACGCCGCTGTAACTCACGAGCGGCGCGGCCGGTGGCGGCCCCTGCTCGACGGAGGTCCGGATTGCGGCCGCCTCTTGCGCGATCGCCAGGCCGCGCTCCACGTTGTGCCGCAAGTCGGGCATGATCCCGGGGTCGAACGAGATCGCGCTGTGCGTGAGCTCGTTGTAATGGATGACGGTCGCGTCGGTGGTCAAGATGTTGCGCGAAAGCGTCAGGCCGAAGGGCTGCTGCGGCGCCCACACCTGGATGTCCGACGGTTGCGGGGAACGGTTACCCTGATCGATGAGCAGGGCCGTGACCGGGTTGGTGATCGTCACGCGGTTGCCGACGAACGCGCTCGCGATCGCGAGGTCGCCCGAGGGAAGCTGGAGCGAGCCGTCCATCAGCGAGAACGTGCCGAAGGCGATTCCGGCGGGGCTCGAGGCGGTGAGATCGGCGAAGGTGGCGGGACCGCCCGCGTAATTGGAGAGATTCGCGGCGAGGAAGCCGCTCGAGCCGCTATGCTGGACGGTAGCCGATATCCGCTCAGCGCTCAACGTCAGAGACGAGCCCGCCTGGACGCTGCCCGCAGCGAGGCTGCCGAGCGCAGCCAGGGTGACGGCATCGCCCGAAACCGTGTTGACCGCGAGCTCGCCGCCCGCCGCCTCGAGCGTCGCAGCGCCCCCGGCGCTGACCGTGCCGGCAGTGAGACTCGAGCCCGCCTTCATCGTCACCGAGCCGCCTGCAGCTGCCGTCGCGACCGAGACGCTCCCGCTCGCGGAGCTCACCGAGGCGCTGCCGGCGGTGCTGGCGGCCGACTGCAACGTGACGCCGGTGTCGCCGGAGACGGTCACATCGCCCGTTGCCGACACGCTCACGAGATTCACCGCGCCGCCCGCGGCGGTGGCGGCGACCGTGCCGCCGGTGCTCGTGATGCCCGCCCCGGTGATCGAGCCCGGCGCGGCCACTCCCGCGTTGAGCAGCACCTCGCCTCCCGCTTGCACGCCGACGATGTTGACCGAGTCCTGCTCGTTCAGATGCGTGAGCCCGCCGGAGCTCGTCTCGAGGTTGAGCAGCCGCACATCGAGGGGGTTGCCCCCGATCGTGCCGCCCGCGGTGATGGTGAGCTTCGCCCCCGGCGCCGTGTCGGCGATGATGTCGAGAGCCGAATCCCCGCCGTCGAGCACGCTGCCGCCGGCGGCGATCCTGATCGCGCTCGCGGTGGGGTTGCCGGTGAAAATGCCGGTGATGACCGCGTCGCCCAGCGTGCGGATGTCGATCGTGCCCACATCCACCGTCATCCGCGCCCCGTCCGCCATGGCGAGCGCTCCCGCGTCGAGGAGCAGCCCCAGAGTGCTCGCCCGCACGTTCGCGTTCGGCGTCATCGTGATCGCGCCGCCCGCGACCAGCCCGATCGGCCCCGGCGCGGTGACCGGACCGTCGATCAGCATGTTGACGTCGGCCGCCAGGCTCGCGGCGTCGCCCGCGCCGACCGAGCCGATGTTGAAGCTCGCGCGCAACGGGCCGTGGAGGTAGACGCCGCCGGGGGCGGCGCTCGCGTGAATACGCCCGGTCGGGTTGACCCCTACATCGAGCGGGTTCGCGGCCGAACCGATCGAGCCCGCCTGCGCGGTGAGCGTGATCGAATCGGCGAGCACGTTGAGCTCGGCGTTCGGGAAGGCATCCAGGATCGAGCCGGCGGCCGTGAGCTCGACCGCCTTGCGCGAGAACACCGTGTCCACATTGAGATCGCCCGCCTGCACGATGCTCACGTTGTCCGCAGCGCGCGCAATCAGCGTCGCGCCCGGATTCAGGCTCAGGTTGAGCGGAGCGAGCGTCGGCCCGGAGCCTTGATCCGGGATGAAGCCGATGCCGCCGTTCGCCGCCTCGAGAATGAGATTGCCGGTCCGCACGAGCGAGGCCGTTCCGGCGTTGACGATCGAGCCGCGGACCTTCACCCGCGTCTCGCCCGAGGCCTGGATCGTGTCGAGCAGCCCCTCGCCCAGCGAGGCGAGGAAGATGCTGCCGTTGTCGGTACCCGGCGCCGGCGCCGCGGCGACGGTCGCGGCGATGCCCGTCAGCGCGTCGAAGTTCACCGGCTTGCGCTGCAGCACCGTGATGAGATCGTCGGTGAGCACGAGGTCCGAGCGTTCGGCGGCGGCGAGCGCCACCTTTTGCGCGTCGGTCAGATTCTCCGGCAGGATGTCGGTGGGGATCGTGACCGCCGGCCGGGTCTCCCCGATCGCGTTGCCCGCGGCGAGCGTCACGCTGCGCCCCTGCACGTTGGGCGCCTTCACGATCGGATTGGTGTTGGTGATGTCCTTCAGCAGCCCGGGCGTGACCGAGATCCCGAGCTCGCGATCGGTCCAGGAAGAGCCTTTCAGAATCGCATCGCGCTCGGCCTGCGTGGCGGCGTACCGGAAGCCCTCGTCGAAGGCTGCGGTGAAGGAGCCTACCTGGGCGTGCAGCTCGCGGTACTGCTGGGTGCGGTTCTGCTCGAACTGTGCGATCCTCGCCTGCACCTGCGCGTCGGTCAACCCCGGCTCCTGCGCACGGAACTGGGCGGCGAGCACGGCGCGCTCGGTGGGCGTCGCGACGAACTGGAAATTCGGATCGAACGCCGAGGAATCGGCCTGGCGGCTGCGGATCAACCAGTAGGTGCGGTAGTCCTGCGTGCGCCCGGATTCGTACGCCCGCACCGCCTGCTCCTGCTTGGCGGCGTTCTCCGGGGTGTTGCGGCGCAGGCCGAGTGAATCCCAGAAGTCGAGCAGCTCGTTCCAGGTGCGCGTCTCGACGCTCTCGAACGGGTTGTTGTCGAGGATGCGCCCGAGTGCGGTGAGTTTCACGCCGCCACCGAGGGAGACCACCGTATCGACGAGGAGATCGCCCGTAGGGTTCCCGCTCCACGCGCGCGCCGCGACGCCGATGTCCCCGGCGGCTGCGGCCTTCAGCCCGTAGAAGCGCCGGTCGTTGAGGTTGTCCACGTAGCCGACGTTCACCGCGAGCGGGGCGGCGATCGAGCCGATCGCCCCGTTGCGCGAGGTGAGCTCGACCCGCCCGCCCTGGATGAGCGATGCCGGAGTGTTCGCCAGGATGCTTCCGTCCGCTTCCAGAACCACCTTGCCGCTTCCCGCAGTGGGGGTGCCCGTTGCCGCGATGCTTCCGTACCTGAGGTCGCCGAGGGTCTGGGTGAGGAGCACGTTGCCGTTGCCGGCGGAAGCGTTGAGCACGCCGCTGAAGGCGGTCTGGATCGAGCGCGCCGGATCCGCACCGAGGGCAGCGCCGATGCTTCCGGTCGCGTCGAGCCTGAGGTCCTTCGAGGTGATGAGCGCGGTGTCGGACCCCTGGATGATCGAGCGGCTCGCGGTGGAGACGCCGGGCAGTGGCGTGATGCCGCTGCCCGCGCGGATGGTGGTCGCGCCGGCAGCATTGCGAATCTCGCCGTTCAGGATCACGCTCGACGCGGAGTTCACCGTCACCGTGCCCTGGTTGAAACCGCTGAACTCGATGGCGATCGGGTAGTCGGCCTTCAGCGACTTGGTGGTGATGGTCTTGCTGCCGAAGGTCTCCGTCCACTTCGAGTTGTATTCCGAGGCGATGCACAGGGTCCACCAGTTGCAATCGGTCCACTCGGCAGTTTTCACCCAGACCGATCCGCTGGTGGTTCGGGTAACGCTGTTCTCTGCGAAATGAGTGCCCGAGTTGTGAGGAGACCCCAGCACCGCGCCGCTCGAGAGATAGGTTCCGTCGTCAATGCGGTAGGAGTTCAGGGCGTACGGGCCGGAAGTGCTGATGACGGTTCCCGTCGGCTGCGAGGTCTGGATGCCGAAGATCTGCGGGCCCTTGAACTGCCAGTAGCGCACGTTGGAGTTGTCGGTGCCGGTCGTCCATACGAAGCGCAGCCCGGCCTGCGGGCTGTAGCTCGCGCTGCGCCCGTCGTTCGCGGTGCTGGTCGAGGTGCTGCTCGAGGTGGCGGTGAAGGCGCCGTTCGCGCCGAGCACGCCGCTCTCGCGCAGGATGTGCGCGACACCCGTTCCGGAATTCACGTCGTAGTCCCGCGTGAACACCGTGCGGATCGCGCTCGACGTGTTGTCCGGGTTGATCCCCTGCACGTCCATGATCTCGATTCTGCCCGCAGTGCCGCGTCCGGTGCCCGTCGGATCGGCGCCGGCATCGAGGCGGTTGAGCACGATCGGGCGCGCGGTCGGGTTGTTCACCACGAGCTGGCCGTAGCCGTCGAGCACGCGCAGCCTGCCGGCGCCGCTGTTCGACGTGTTGATGATCTGGCCGAAGAGCTGGATGTAGCCCCCGCGCACCGCTTCGCCGTCGAGCACGAAGCGGTCGGCCAGGGGATCGAAGTTGGCGCCGATGTTGCCGTAATCGGAGACGAGCGGATAGAGCCCGTTGAAGCCGGCGGTGCGCGCCGCCCAGTCGGAACGCGTCCGGTCGTAGTCCGCGAACGCGATGTTCGCCTCGATGCGGTTCGCCTGCGCGTCGTAACGCAGGAACGCCCCCGCGGGCGCGCCTGCCGGAGTGAAGCTGGTGACTTGCGGCCCGGTCCCGTTCACGTAGGCGCCGAGCGCCGCGTCGAGGGCCGCCTGGTTCAGACCGTAGAGGCTCGCCGGCCCGGTGAGCAGCAGCGTCGCATCCGAGGGCAGCGTGAGGTTCCACTGCTCGATGCCGCTCTGGATCAGGCTGTTGATGTTGAGGTAGCGGGCGCTGATGAACACGCTGCCATTCGCGATGATGCCCGCGCCGAGCGGCGTGCCGTGGTCGTGGATCGAGGCGGGGTCGCCTCCGATGTGGAAGAAGTTGTCCACGAAGCTCTGGACGAAATCCCCGTTCTCGGCGCGGATGTCCACCGTGCCGGCGCGGATCTGCCCGCTCGACAGGATGCTACCGGCCTTGCTGTGCACGGTCACCGAGCCGCGCAGGTTGGTGATGTCTCCGTTCAGCTCGATGTTCGGAGCGGGCGCTGGCAGATTGGCGTACGCGGCACCGTCCGGATCGTAGTTGCTGAGGATGGTGATCGCGGGCTTGGGCGCGCCCTGGCTGTCGCGCGTCACCACCGCGGAGAAGTTCGCGCCGCTCCCGTTCCGATTCACGCGGTTGATGTCGCTGTTGCTGTTCACCAGCACGCCGTTCAGGCGCAGCATCCCGCCTTCCTCGCTCGCCACGGTGAGCTTGTCCAGCACCAGGAAGTTAGGCGTGTTGTTGGTGATGTTGATGCGGGCATCCCCCGGCGCCCGCAGCTCGCCCGTGCCGAGCAGGTTGTCGGCCCTGATATTGATGTTGCCGAGCCGCACCGTGATCTCGTTCACGTGCACGAAATCCGCGATCGGGCCGTTTGCCGGCACGTCGGACAGGCCCGGCAGCGAGGCCACGTGCGTGGAGAGCAGCGACATGTCCGCCGCGAGAGCGGGGAGAGCGGAGGCGATGGTCGCATTCTGCGTTGAAACTGTCCCGACGAACCCGGAGTAGGTCGTCTGGTTGGTGTCGTTCTGCGAGGAGAGGTTGCTGATCGTCGCACGCGGGGAGTTGTTGCTCGCTCGCAGCGTCGAGATCTCTCCGAAAAGAACGGTATCGGTGCTGTTCGAGGGATTGCGCAGCGCCGTGGCGAGCGATCCTTCCAGGTTGTCTATGGCGAGAGTATTGCTCGAGAGCGTCGCGCTCTTCGCGTTGATCTGGGTGTTGCGCGTGGAAATCGCGCCGAGCAAGGTGTTGACCTCGGCGGAGAGTGTTCCGATCGTCGCCTGTTTCGCGGCGATCTGCGTCTGCACCGAAAGGATCCGGCTCGCGGCGCCGTTGTCGCCGAGCGCGAGCGCATTGACGTGCGTGGCGAGCTCTCCGTTGAGCGTCGTAATCTCTCCGAGCAGCGTGTTGATCTGGCCGTTCTTGGCGGTGACGGACGCCTGATCCGCCGCGTTGAGCGACCGGAGGTTCGCAATCTCGGAGTGCAAGGTCTCGTTCTCTCCGAGCTTCGCCGCGAGGGTCGTGTAGTCCGCGGGTGGGGAGCTCGGATTGAAACCGCTCAGGCCCTCGATCTTGGTCTTGATCGTGGCGTTGTTCGTCTTCACCGTGGCGTGGTTCGAGACGATGGAGTCCACGTTGCCGAGGATCGTGGTGACCGTCCCCAGGGCGCTCGTCGTCGTCGTCACGATGGTCTGTCCGGCGGCGGTGATCGTGCTCGTGAAGCCGGAAAGCTGCGACTGCACGATCAGTATGTCGCCGCGGCGCTGCTCGCGCGGGCTCGGGTTGTTCCACTGCCCGACGTTGATCGAGCCGTCGGCCTGCCGCTGGCCCAGGCCGAGCTCGACCAGCTTGTGCTCGAGGAAGGTGATCTCGGACTGGTAGGCTGCGACTGCGACCGGATCGCCCGCGTACTGCGCCGCGAGGCTGCGCAGCTTGTCGATGCGTTTCTGGATGTTGGCCGCGATCCCTACGGCGGGATCCACCGTGAAGGAGACGCCGCCGGTCGCGGTGGGCACGAGCCGCCACGCGACGCGACCGTCGGGCGTGATGCAGGGCGGCGTCGAGCAGGTGTCGGTTGCGAGCAGCTCGAAGTCGAGCGTGAGCGACTCGGTGCGGTGGATGCCGGCGAGCAGCCTCCCGTCCACTCTCACGGTGCCCGCGCCGCGCACCGAGGTCGAGCCGCCGTGGATCTCGAAGGAGACCTCGTCGCCGCCGAAGAGCTCGCTGATCGCGCTCGCGATCTGCGCGAGCGCCTCGCGGTAGATGTCCTTGCCGATGCCCACCGCGCTGGCGCTCACCGGACCGCGCTCGGCGAGGAGCGTGATGTTGCCGCCGGACTCCACGTTCGCCGCGCCGGCGACGCTCAACGAGGCGTCGGCGACGACGTTGCTCCGCGCATCGGGGCTGGTGGCGATCGGGATCGCGGTCTTGTTCCAGAGATAGACGTTGCTCACCGCGCTGATGCTGTTCGGGACCCCGCCCGAGCTTTGACCCGCGGCGAGGAAGACGTGGCCGTCGTCAGCGCGGATCAGCGCGCCGCCGCCCACGAGCAGCTGGTTCAGGCCGTTGAAGACCGAATAGGCCTCGCCCCCGGGAGCGCCGGCGAGCCCGTAGGTATCGGCGGTCGAGCGGGTCACGATGTCCGCGCGCGAGCGCGCTCCTGCGTTGACGTCCCCGAGATCGCTCACCACTTCCGAGCCCGGCCCGAACATGGCGATCGCAGCGGCGTTGTCCACGAAAATGTGAGACACCGCCTTCGCCACCGCGACCGCGCCGCCGGAATCGAGCTTCGCCTTGTCGCGGGCAATCACCTCGTTGTAGGCATCCAGGTTGAAGAGCCCGCTACCGAAGCCCGGCATCAGCACGTGGACCTTCGCGTTCTCGCCGACGGCCGCCGTCGTGAGTTGCGTGATATGCGTCTTGCTCGAGCCCGCCGGCAGATCGAACAGCCCGCCCGAGCCCGAGTTGACGTTTGCGGGCGCGTCGTCGGGGTTGGTCGCCGCGTCCTGCGCGATCGAGCCTGCGCCCAGCCAAAACTTGTGGCTCTTGTTCTCCGCCGTGATGAACACGTTGTTCGCGGCGACGCGGCCGCCCGCGCCTACTCCGGCGTAGACCGTGCTGTCGACGCCGTGCTCGGCGGCTGCGCCGCTCGCGCCCACGAGCGAGGCGTTCAGGCTGTCCACCGAGCCGTTGAACTGCGTCGTGTGCGCGGCGCGGACGTCGAGCGTGCCGACGGCGATCTGGCGCGTGTCGGTTCCGGCTCCGGTGCGCGCGAGCGTGCTGCTCGCGCTCGAGGTGGCGGCGGAAGCCGCCGCTCCCGAGACCACGCCGCCGCTGCCCGCGACCGCCTCTGCGATGTTGACGTCCTTGCCGCTCGCCTGCACCGCCAGTAGCCCGCCGCTTGCGCTCACCTCGTCGCCCACGACCGCGTGGGCGAGCGTGTTCGACCTGGCCTGCGCGAAGTTCGCACCGAGCGCGACGATCCCGGCCGAGACGCCGGAGACCTCGGCGAGCTGGGAGGTATCGTTGCCCGCGCTCACCGTCGCCGAGCCAGTTATGGCGAGCGTCGCGCTCTCGCCGACGAGCGTCCGCACCTGCCCGCTGTTCTCGGCCGTGGCCGAAGTCGCGTTCGCGCCGACGAGCAGCCCGCCCGCCGCACCGGTCGCCGAGGCGTGCGCGGAATGCGTGCCGCCCGGCACGAGCTGCTTCGCCCAGACCAGCAGGTTGTCGGCGGCCACGGTGGTGCTCGCGCCCAGCGACGCGGTCACCTGCGGCGCAGCTTTCGCCTCGGCGACGGATGCCCCGACCGAGCCGCCGAGCGCGACGTTGATCCCGGTCGCATCGGCCTTCGCGGCCACCGTCGCACCCGCGGTGATCTCGACGTCGTTCTGGACGGCGAGCGCGCCGTTCGACCCGATCGAGGCGGTGACGACCGGATTGATGGTGGCGGTAGAAACGGTGCCGCTCGCGGCGAGCCCGAGCCCCCCTTTCCCCGCAGTCGCCTCGGCGCTGGCCGCGTGATTCGCGTCAGCGCTCACCTCCAGGTCGTTCACGTTCTGCCCCGCGCTCTGCCCCACCGAGGCGCCGGTGCCGAGGGTGGCGCTGGTCGCGCCGGTGATCGAGGCGGTGGCCACCGACGCGCCGGCGGTGATCGCCCCCACGCTCGCGCTGAAAGTCTCGGACTCGAGCGCGCGGTCGTCCTCGGCCTCGACGCGCACCCGGTTCGCGCGGTTCACCGCGACGTTGTCGCCGAAGCTCGCGACGACGTTGCTCTTCGAATCGAGGGCCGAGACCGCCGCGTCCACCGCGACGATCCCGCCGGTTCCGGCGATGCCGAGCGCGCCGAGATCCTCCACCAGCCGCGCGCTCACCGTCACGTTGCCCGCGGCTCCCGCGGTAACGCGTGCATCGTCGTCGATGAACGCGCGGTTGTCGTTGCGGAAGCTCGCCACTCCCACGCCCGCCCCGAGTCCCACCGTGCCCACCGCGAGCGCGCCCGTCGTCATGTCGAAGTTCACGCTCTCGCGCGCGTCCACATCCACGTGGCGCCCGGCGGCAATCGTCGTGTTCCTGCCGATGAAGGCGGCGTTGCCGGCAGGCAGCGCGCGCGCCTCGGTCGCGGTGAAGCGCCCGCTCACCGAGGCGCCGCCGCGGGCGCCATCCACCTCCGCCGCGGCGCTCGCGATGCGGCTGTCGCTGTAGTCCGACAGGAACGAGCTCGTGACGCTGTCGTCGGTCGCCTGGCCGTCCACGTACGAACCGACCGTGTCGGAGCCATCGTCGGACTTGAGCCGGTTCTGCGAGTCGCCGTCGAGCGCGCCGCCCACCGAATAGACCGCCACCCCGGCAGCGATCCCCGCGAGCCCGCCGGAGGCGCTCACCACGAAGGTGTCAAGGTCCTTGCGCGAGAGCGCGTTGACGTGCACGTCGCGCGCAGCCCTCGCCGTGGCGTTGTCTCCGATGAAGGCCGTGGTGTCGTTGCGGATCACGCCCACGTCCACCGACCCCGCGATCCCCGCCGCGCCTGCGCCGAGCGCGCCCGACACGTTGAAGAGCTTCAGATCGTTGCGCGCGGTGACGTTGACGTCCTGGTTCGCATGGGGCGTTCCGCCAGCGGCATTCACCTGCGCGCCGCTGCCGATCCAGGCGGCGGTGTCGGAGTCCACCGCCGCAACCGACACCGCGCCCGCGATGCCGACGTAGAGCCCGGCCGCGCCCGCCGCCGAGATCGTGAACAGGTCCTCGCTCGACTGCGCCTGCACCAGCAGCCCGCGCATCGCCGTCGTGCCGCCGAAGGACTCTCCGCTGTAGGCTGCGAGGTCCGAGCTCGCCTGGCCGCGCGCGTCGACGGTCGCGCCGTCGCCCACCCAGGCGCGGGTGTCCTTGTCGATCACCGTCACGCCGAGCCCGCCGCCCACGCCGCCCCCGCCCAAGCCGAGGGCCACGGTGCCGGCGATGGTCGTGGTGTCGGTGTCGTCCTGCGCGGTCACGGCGACGTTGCCGCCAGCGTCCACCCTCGCCCCGTTGCCGATCGAGGCCCAGGTCTCGTGGTCGAAAACGAGCACCGAGACGCTGCCGGAGACCCCGACGGTGCCGGATGCGCCGAGGCTCGCGCTGATCGAGAGCACCTCCGCCCCCGACTTCGCCGCGACCTCGACGTCCTTCCTCGCGTTCACCAGCGCGCCGGCGCCGATGCCTGCCTTCGTCGTATGGTTCATGACCGCGACGTCAGCGCCGACACCCACGCCCACCGTTCCCGAGGCCGACAGCGCCCCGGCGATACCGAGGCGGTAGAAATCGTTGCCCGCCGCGACCAGCACCGACTGGCCGGCTCCGGAGCCAGCGTTCGACTCGTTCACCCGGGCGCTCTCGCCGATCCACGCCTGGGTGTCGGCACCGAACACGTTCACATCTCCCGACAGCGTGACCGAGCCAGCGCCAGAGGCGGCGCCGGTGACGGCGAAGCTCTCGACGTCGTCGCGGTTCACCGCGGTGACCGCGAGCCCCTGGATCGTCCGGGTGCCGGCTGCCGCCACGCGCTTCGCGGTCAGCGCCTGGCTGCCGCCGGGGACGGCGTTCTCGCCGTTGCTCGGCGTGATGCCCGGCGCGGAGACTTCCCCGTCCGCCGCGGCGTCGGCGACATAGCTCGCGTCGAAGGAGCCGGTCGCCACCTGCACGCCGGGCTTCGTCCCGAGCGCGGTGACCTCGGCGGCGTTTCCGATCCAGGCGTGGGTGGTCTTGCCCACCACCGCGACCGCCACGCCCGCGCCGACCGCCGCGCTACCCGATGCGCCGATCGCTCCCGCGAGGAGATCCAACTCGGTGGCGCTCGACGCCGCCACCACAGCGTTGCCTTCCGAATGGAGCCGCGCCCCGCCCGCGGCGTAGGCCTGGGTGTCCGTGGAGAGCGCCACGATCGAGGCCGAGCCCTGGACGCCCGCAGTGCCGCCGGCGCTGAAGCCCGCTGCCACCGAGCGGATCTCCTCGGAGGATCCGGCGAGCACCTCGAGGTTCCTGCCCGCGCGCACGCGCCCTGCCGCGCCGCTTCCCGCGATCCAGGCGTGCGTCGTCTTGTCGATCACGATCACGTCGGCTGCGCCGCCCACGCCGGCGGTGCCACCGATACCGACTGTGCCGACGACCGAGAGCAAATCGGTCGTGCTCTCGGCGCTCACGCGCACGCTCTGCTCGGCGAGCGTAGTGGCCGGATCGGCGTTGACCTTCGCTCCGCTCCCGATCCACGCTTGCGTGACCGGGCTGTAGACGTTCACCGCTGTGGAGGCCGCCACGCCCGCAGTGCCGCCACCTGCGCCGCCGACCACGACCGAGAGCACGTCCTGGCTCGAGGCAGCCTCCACGCTTGTCAGCCCCGCCGCGTCCACGGTAGCGTTCGCCCCGAGCCAGGCGCGCGCCTCGTTGTTCACCACATTGGTGCCGGCGGAGACGCCCACCCCTGCGGTGCCGCCGATACCCGCGACGCCCGCGACGTTGAGCGCGTCGAAGCGGTTCGCCGCGCTGATCGCCACCGCACCGTTCGAGCCGATCGTTGCGTTGTCGCCGGCGAAGGCCTCGACCGCGCTCTCGGAGTGAATCAGGCTCAGCACGCCGCTCGCGCCGGCGGTGCCGGCTGCGGCCGCGCTCGCGCCGATCACCGTGAGATCGAGCGCGGCCGAGGCGTCGACGGCGACGCCGCCCGACTGCGAGATGCGCGCGCCCTCGGCGAGATAGGCGCGCGTTGCGCCGGTGTTGGCGATGTCTGCGGTGGCGACGCCGACCCCGACCTTGCCCGCGGCGGAGACCCCGCCCGCGAACGCCTTGGCGGTGGTGTCGCTGGCGGCGGTGAGCGCCACCGCGCCGGCCGTGCGGATCGTCGCGTTCTGTCCGATCGCCGCCTCGGTCGTGTCGTCGAAGACATTGATCGAGAAGGCACCGGTGACCGCCACCTGGCTGCTGCCGCCGCCGGCGATGGCTTCTGTGTAGTAGTTGTTCTCGCCGAGCAGGACCTGGAGGTTCGCGTCGGTGATCTTGCTCGTGTCCTTGTTGAGGTTCTTGACGTCCTCCAGCGTGAAGTCGAGCGGCGCCGGCCCGCTCACCTTGTGATTGCGTGCGGCGACCGCGAGGCTCGCAGCGGTGACGTCGGCGCCGGCTCCGAGCGAAGCCCGGTACTCGTTTTCCGAGACGACTATCGCGATGGAGGCGCCGACGCCCACCTTGCCCGAGGTCGCGGCGCTCCATGCCTTGGCCGAGAGCTTGCTGGTGTTGTCCGCCTCGATCGCGACCGCGCCTGCGTTGCCGATGGTGACGCCGTCTCCGATCGCGGCGTGCGTCTTCGAGTTGGAATTCGCGACCGCGAGCGCGCCGGCGACGCTCACCTTCTCGGAGCCGGCACCGGATACACCCTCGGCCGCGAGCTTGTTCTTGAAGCCCGGCGAGACGTTCTGTGCCGATTGCGCCGCCACCGTGACGTCGCCCGCATCCACAATGCGGCTGTTCGTGCCGATCGTCGCGGTGGTGTCGTTGCGCACGACCGAGAGCCCGACGCCGACCCCGATTCCGATCTGCGAGCCGGCGATGGGCTTGGTGATGTCGAGGGTGTCGCCGAGCCCGCGTGCGCTGAAGTCCGAGCTGTTGGAGGCGGTGACCTCGAGATCGCCGCCGGCTTCGAGCCTTCTGCCCGCCGCGATCGAGGCCTCCACGTCATCGTCGAGCACGAGCACCCCGGCGGCGGCGGCGACGTTGACCTTGCTGCTCACGCCGGTCTTCTGGGTGCCCTGCTGCGCGTTCTGGTTGTTCTGAAGCGTGGAGGTGGACTTCGCCTTGTCCCTTTCCTGCTGCGAGAGCTGGTCGCTCGATCTCCCGCCCGCGGCGCTCGCCTTCGCCACCGCCTCGTAGGAGCGGGTGGCGCTCGCGGCCACCGTCAGCTCGCCTCCCGCGGTGAGGTCGCGCTCGAGGCTCGCCTTGGTGGAGGTATCGCTCAGGATGATGGCGGCGGAGGCCCCGACGCCCACGTTGCCAGATTTGACGTCCCCGGTCGCCTTGGCTTCATGTGTCCCGGTGGCGCTGGCGTCGATGCTGACCGCACCGCTCGCCGCGATCGCGGCGCCCGCAGCGACGATCGCCTCGGTCGTCTGCTTGATCTCGGTGAACGCCACAACCGCGTCCACCGCGATGCTGCCCGCCGCGCCCGCTTCGGCCTGCGCCACGCTGTCGCTGTCGGAGGCGGCGGCAACGCGCAGATCGCCCGCGCCGCTGACAGCCGCAGCTTCCTGGATGCGCGCCCGGGCGAGATCGCGGCCGAACAGATTGAGGGCGACGGAGGCGCCGACGCCCACCTTCCCGCCGGAGGCCGGACCGTCGGGCAGCGCGGTTGCCGTGGTGTGGCTCGCGCTCTCGGC
>DATLZE010000016.1:0-4475 GCA_035574195.1 Burkholderiales bacterium
CGGGGCTCGCGACAGAGAGCGCGAGCAGCGCCGCGAGCGTTCCCCCCGCGAGACCGCGCGCCGGCGCAATATCGGCGTAATTCACGCGCTGGACGTGAACGAACATGCCGGCGAGCAGCGCGAGCGGGATCCCCACGTGCAGGAACACGAGCAGCGTGAAGAAGCGGTCGCTCACGGCCTCCGGGGCGATGAAGTTGCGGGTGAGCGCGCCGCCCAGCGCCGGCAGCGCTCCGAACCAGTCGGCGGTCGCCACCGCGACGAACTGCGCGAGCTCGTCCCACACCAGCCAGTAGCCGACGATGCCCGAGGCGAGCGCGAGCGGCACGAGCGGCACGCCGCTCACCCACGAGAACCAGCGGAATCCGGAGAAGCGCCGCCCTGCGAGCTCCTTGAGGAAGTGGAGCCCGACCGCCGCGAGGAACGCGTCCGACGAATAGCGGTGGAGGCTGCGCATCACGCCACCGGCGTACCACTGTTCGCGCGTGAGGCGTTCGACCGAGCGGTAAGCGCCGTCCACGCCGGTATCGAAGAAGACATAGAGATAGAGGCCGCTCGCGACGGCAATCCAGAAAAAATAGAAGCCGAGCGCGCCGAGGTGGCGCAGGGGATTGCCGGCTGGGCCGAACACGGAATCGAGGGCGCGGTCGAGCACTGCGAAGGGCAGGAAGTGGCGGGCGGCGGGCCCGGGCGGCGCGGCGGCTGTCATGCTCAATACCGGAACACGAACCCGCCCGCTGCCGGGTTGAAATCGATGAGCAGCACGCGTCCGGGCGCGATCTCGACGGTGCGCTCGGCCTCGTAGTCGAATTCGCCGCGCGCGTTGTCCGACAGCCGCGCGCGGAAGCGGTGCGCTCCAGCGGCCACCACCAGGCGCCGGTAGACGGTCGCGGCGCCGTCCTTGCGCAGGCCGGAGGGCGGCGCGACGATGCGATAGAGCGGCGCGCCGTCCATTTCGAGCTCGACCGTCACCGGCGCGCGCTCGCGCGGGCAGTCGAGCTTCGCGCGCATGTTGGGAGGCAGCTTCGCGAGCTCCTCGGGCGTGCGCTCGCGGCAAGGCTGCTTGCGCTGCGCGGCGTGGCTGAACGACAGCCGCACGATCGCCTCGCCGGGCTCGAGGTGGCGGTAGACCGGAGCCCTCGAGAAGTAGCCGATGAACGCGGCGAACGCCGCGTAGAGCAGGCCCTGCACCGCGTAGCGCACGGCGCGGCTCACGGCCGCCCTCCCAGACGCACCAGCTCTGCCGTCTGCGAGCGCACCTGAGGAGCGAGCAGGAACGCGTCGGAGAAGCAGTCGTGCTCCGACATGCCGTGCGCCATGAACGCCGGATGCGCGGCCTGCACCATCGCCACCGACCCGCAGGCATAGATCTGGTAGCCGGAGAGATCCGGAAAATCGGCGAGGATCGCCTCGTGCACGAGCCCGGTGCGCCCGGTCCAACCGTCTTCGGGCGCCGGCTCGGAGAGCACCGGAACGAAGCGGAAGTTCTCGTGGCTGCGCTCCCAGCGGCGCGGCAGCTCGGCGAGGTAGAGGTCGCGCAGCCTCCTCACGCCCCAGTAGAGGTACATGCGGCGCTTGAGCCCGACGTGGAAGGCGTGCTCGACCATGCTCTTCACCGGCGCGAATCCGGTCGCGCCCGCGACGAAGATGATCGGCTTGTCGCTGTCCTCGCGCAGGAAGAACGATCCGAGCGGCCCCTCGAAGCGGATGAGGTCGCCTTGCTTCATCTCGGTGAAGACGCGGGTCGTGAACAGCCCGCCGGGGATCCAGCGGATCTGCAGCTCGATGTGGTCGCGTTCGTGGGGCGCGTTGGCGAAGGAGAAGCTCCGCTTCTGGCCGTCGGGCAGCAGCACATTGAGGTACTGCCCGGCGTAGAAGGGCGGAACCTCCTCGCCTTCGACCTTCAGGATCAACCGCATCACGTCGGGCGCGAGCCGCTCCATTCTCGCCACGCGCGCGCTGTAGACGCGGACCGGCGCCGCGCCCGGGGTCTCGCGCGGCTCGTACTCGATCTCGAGATCGGAGAGCGGTGTCGCGCAGCACGGCAGGATGCGGCCGGCCGCGCGCTCCTGCGCGCTCAACGCGCTCTCCTGGTAGTCACCGTAGTCCACGCTGCCGTAGAGGAGCGTGCTCTTGCACTCGCCGCAGCCCCCGTTGCGGCAGTCGTACGGCATGCGGATCTCGGCGCGCAGCGCCGCCTCGAGCAAGCGCTCGCCCTCGCGCACCGGGATGATGCGGTTGTCGGGGTGCACCAGCAGGTGGAAGCCTTCCCGGCGGCGGCGCCGGGGCGGCAGCCACGGCGCGAGCAAAAACAGCGCGGTCGCGCCGCCCACCAGCCACCACACCTCGCCCGGCGTCCAGCGGTAGAGCAGCGGGTAGACGGGGAGATAGAACCAGTCGAGCGCGATTTCCGTGACCGCGGCCGAGAGGTCCGCCGGACCGCCCTGGCTCGCCACCGGCTGGACCAGCGCGAGCGCGGCGAGCGCGGCGGTGACCGAGACGGCGACCGGCCAGGGAGGGCGCGTGTTGGCCCCGGGCACGCGCTGGGTGTGGATCCACAGCACGGCGAGCAGCGCGAGCGGCAGCCCCACGTGGATGAACGAGAGCAGCGAGAACAGGCGGTCGTTCACCGCGCCCTCGGCGATGAAGTTGCGGATCAGCGCGCCGCCGAACACGGGCAGCGCGTCGAACCACTCCGCCGTCGCGATCGTGACGAACTGCGCGAGCGCATCCCACGGCAGCATGTAGCCGTTGATGCCGCTCGCGTACACCAGCCACAGCAGCAGCACGCCCGTCACCCACGAGAACCAGCGGAAGCTGCGGTAGTTGTCGAACACGAAGTGGCGCACGAGGTGCAGCCCCATCGCGAGCACCATGGCGTCCGGGGCGTAGCGGTGGAGGCTGCGCGCTACGCCCCCGAGCCACCACTGCCCGACGGTGAGCTGCTCGACGCTCGAGTAGGCCTCCTCGACGCCGGTGCGGTAGAAGACGTAGAGATAGAGGCCGCTCGCCACCGCGATCCACAGCATCCAGTAGGCGATCGCGCCGAGGTAATAGAGGGGATTGAGCCGCTCGCCGAACACCCGGTTGAAGAGCGCGTCGGCGCTGTGGAACGCGCGGCGTCCTGCGCCTTGTATCAGTCGCAACATGCGGTTTGGCGTAGCCTCGGCCCCGCCCCGCCGCGGCGCGGCCGGAAGCGGGCATCTCCCGATGCTAAGGCGCCCCCGCCGCGCCCCGCTTGATGCAAATCAAGCGCGCCGCAGGGCGGCGGCCCGCGCTAGCGCCCGGAGGCCTTGCGCCGGCGCCGGCGCTCGTGCCACACGAACCAGGCGAGCGCCACGCTGATCGCGGCGAACGAGACGATCTCGCCGATCACCGTGGTCTTGAAGCGGTAGGTGTTGGTGCGAGGATCGTACACGGTGCACAGGATGCGCACCCGCTCGATGAACTCGGAGAGGCTGCGCGCCGGCACCGGCGTGCCCTCGATCAGCTCCTTCAGCGGGTCCACCAGCATCTGGATCGGGAAATCGTCGCCGTAGACCTGGCGGTAGATGCGGCCGTTCTGGTCCACCACCGTGACCTGCGTGATGTGATCGAAGCCCCAGGAGGTGCGCTGGAACGAGAACCCGAAGTCGGCGGCGAGCGCCTCGAGCTGCGCCTCGTACGGCGTGAGGAACTCCCAGTTCGGCGCCTCGATCCCGAAGCGGCGGGCGAAATCGCGCATCGCCGCCGGAGAATCGTACGGGAGGTTGAAGCCGATCGTCACCACGCGGAAGCTGTCGCTGCCCACCACGCCGCGTGCCTTGCGCAGCGCCTCGGCGAGCAGCCGGGTGGTGGGCGGGCACACCGCGGTGCAGCCGGTGTAGACGAAGCTCACCAGCAGGGGCTTGCCCCGGAAGTCGGCGAGCCGCACTTGCCGCTCGGCGCGGTCGAGAAAGGCGTAGTCCCCGGGCACGCGCCCGATCGCGGCCTGGCTCGCCTTGAACGCCGCCTGCAGGTCGAGCGCCGCGGGCGCCTCGCCTGCGCCGAGGCCCGCTCCCGCCCATCCCAGGGCGAGCGCGAGCGCCGCGGCCCGCAGCGCGGACGGGGCGAGCGGGGCCATCGGTCCCTCAGAAGCCGAGCGCGCGGTCAACGAACGATCCGGCGAGCAGCAGCGCGAGCTGCGCGAGCGAGGCCGCGAAATTGGCCCGCGCGTTGGCGGGCGAGGGCTCGCGCGCGAGCCGCACGCTCGCCGCGAGGAACAGCGCCCCGCCGGCGAGCGCCGCGGTCCCGTACGCCCAGCCGAGCCCGAGGGCGAGCGGAACGAGGGACAGCGCCACCAGGGCGAGGGTGTGCGCGAGGATCATGCGCGCGCAGCGCGCCTCGCCCACCACCACCGGCAGCATCGGCACGCCCGCCCGCGCGTAGTCCTCGCGGGCGAGGATCGCGAGGCTCCAGAAATGCGGCGGAGTCCACAGGAACAGCACTGCAGCGAGCAC